>JBAYHM010000017.1:0-27562 GCA_041666155.1 Treponemataceae bacterium | reverse complement strand
TATACCTACCGGTAGGTATATCCCACCGCACCAGGAAGGAGATTTTCATGCAGGCGGAATGGAAAGACGCTGTTTTTTACCACATCTATCCCCTTGGCGCTTTCGGCGCGCCCCAGGAAAACGATGGTACATCGAGGCCGGAGCCTCGGATCGACCGGCTCCGTGAATGGATACCCGCGATGAAGCGGATAGGGGCAGAATATTTGTATTTGGGTCCCGTATTCGAGTCCGAGCGGCACGGTTACGATACCGTGGATTATTTGACGGTCGATAGGCGTTTGGGGTCCAACGATGATCTCAAGCGGGTGTGTTCCCTGCTTCGTGAAAACGGAATTTCCGTAGTGCCGGACGCTGTTTTCAACCATGTCGGGCGGCGTCATCCTTTTGTCCGGGATGTCGCCGAGCGCGGACCGTCCTCCCCGTACGCGCGCTGGATTGCCGGGTATTCGCGGGTCGGTCCGGGGCGGGGCGGGTTGCCTTTCACCTATGAGGGCTGGAAAGGACATTACGATTTGGTAAAACTCGATACAGCCAATCCCGAGGTTCGCGAATATCTGATCGGTATCGCCCTCTCCTGGATAGAGGACTTCGGTATTTCGGGCTTGCGTTTGGACGCCGCCGATTGCCTGGACCGCGGATTTATCCGTTTACTCGGTGATCGCTGCAGGTCGGTTTGTCCGTCGTTCTTCATGCTGGGCGAAGCCGTGCACGGAGACCTCTATGATCCTCTCCTGGAGCTTGGGGGATTGGACTCGGTAACGAACTACGAAGCCTGGAAAGGACTCTGGTCCAGCTATAACGACAAAAACTATTATGAAATATCCTGGACCCTCAACCGCCTGTTCGGTGAAGGGGGCCTCGTCAAGGGAAAGACGTTGTACTCGTTCGCCGACAACCACGATGTGGATCGCGTTGCTTCCCTTATTCGCGACAACAGGGGGCTTTATCCCCTGTATGCTTTGCTTTTTTCCATGCCCGGAATCCCCTCCGTCTATTACGGGAGCGAATACGCGATCGTCGGCAAAAAAGGTCCGGGCGACGACCGTCCGCTGAGGCCCGAAATAATTCCGGATCAATTGGAAACGAAGGGGAATGGGGATTTGGTCAATGCTATAGGTCGATTTTCCGCTGCGCGCCGCGGTTCGGCCGCTCTACGCAGAGGAAGTTACCGGTCGCTCGTTACAGAAAGCGAAGGCTTGGCGTTTCTCCGCGCCTACGGATCGGAGCGCGTTGTAGTTGCGCTGAACGCGGGCCTGACGCATCGCTCGTTCCGGATTTGCGAGAGCGAACTCGCGGGTAGGGAGATGCGCGACCTGCTGGACGGTTCCTACGCAAGCCGGTTCGACCGCGCCGGTTGCGTGGTGATCGATGTTCCTCCGCACTGGACCCGATGGATCTCCGTTTCTCTGGACTCTCAAATCTAAGCGCGCTATGGTCTATGTATGGTAAAACTGCGATTCGCGTTTTTGACCGTCGCGCTCACGGCCTTGTCCTTTTCCCTTTTCGGTGCCCCGGTGGCAACCGTGCAGCCGAAAGCGGCGCGCCAAAAAATAGCCGACGCCGCGGAAGCCTACCTAGGCGTTCCCTATCGATTCGGAGGATTGGATCGATCCGGGCTCGATTGCTCCGGTCTGGTGTTCTTGAGTATGCGCGATGCCGTCGGAGCGCGTGTTCCCCGTACCGTACGCCAATTGAGTTCCTGGACTGATCCGGTGGACCGCCTCTCTCTCCAGAGCGGCGACCTTGTATATTTCAATACGACGGGTCCCCTGGCGCATGTCGGTATTTATCTGGGCGATAACCAGTTCATCCATTCCGCATCCGACGGTTCCAAGACCGGCGTCATAGTCTCTTCCTTGAACGAATCGTATTGGCGCCGAGCGTACGCGGGAGCCGGACGCATCGTTCCGCCCGCCGACTATCTCGGTATTTTACTCGCTTTTGCCGGTGGCGCGACGGGTATCCAGGGCCCCGATTCATCTTATCTGCGCGGCGCGGCCTTTCAATTGGGCGCGGAATACGAACTGTTCGGTTTTAGGCCGGGCTTGGAACTCCGTCCCGAATGGGACGCGGCTCTCGGCGTCTTTAGAGTGCCTTTGACCTTATCGATCGGAGTAGGGGATACGTTGCGGTTTTTTGTCGGACCCGCCCTAGTACTGGGTAATCCCGAGTTGAAATGGAACGGCGGTTCGCGCAGCTACGCGGCTTCGGGAGGTTTGCTCGCTTCCGGCGGCGTCACCTGGATGCCGTTCAGTTTCCGCTCGGGTGCCGCCCGCGTCTCCGTCTACGGCGAGGCTGTCTGGCAACGCTACGAACCCGCCGCCGACGAGGCCGAAGATTTCGGCGCGGACGTCGCGGCGAATTTCCGCGCGTCCGTCGGCGTCAGGGTGCGTTGGGGGATTTAAGCCTTAACCGTCCGTTTGATTTTTTTGGTAGTAGTCATTTCCATCGCCTCGTCCAGAACGGTGACCTTCTCGATGCGCTGGTACGGCATCATCCGTTGGTTCACTTCCGCGACGATCATCTCTACTCGGGCGGCGATTTCCTCTTTGGTTTTCTGGACGTCGCCTGTTTTGAACGCTTCCGCGTTCGGGAACACAAGCGCTTCGATCCCTTCGACTTTCATTTTTTCGTCCGCCATATAACCGCGAACCATAATCTGATCGATCTCGTTGTAAAGTTGGAACTCGTTTTCGATTTCTTCGGGGTAGACGTTTTTTCCACCTTCAGTGACGATCATATTTTTAGCGCGACCGGTCAGATACAGGTAATTTTCATCGTCCAGGTAGCCCAGGTCGCCGGTTTTCAGCCAACCGTCATCGGTGAATACCTCTTTAGTCTCTTCAGGCATATTGTAGTAGCCCTGCATGACCATTGGCCCTTTTAAAACAATTTCGCCGACGCCGCGGTCGTCCGGATCGAGTATTTTCATCTGTACCTGCGGCAGGACTTTTCCGACGCTCGTTTCCTTGTAGTGTTCCTTGGGATTGAGCGCGAGGATGGGGGAGGTTTCGGTCAGTCCGTACCCTTGGATGAAATCGATGCCCAGCTGGTTATACTGTTTGAATATGACCGGAGCGAGCGGACCGCCGCCCGAAATGCAGATTCTTATGGTCGAGAGCGATGCCTTGTCCAGCACCGTATGGAACATTTTTTTGCCGGGATTGACGTTGAAGGTTTTCTTGATGAAGCCGGAAATAGACATCATCGCGCGGATGAGGCCGTAGACGACGGGGCCCTTCTCTTTTATTCCGCGCATGATCCCCGCGAGCAACTTATTGAAAAGCATAGGAACGCCCAGGAACATGGTGATATGCGCTTCCTTGAGGTCTTTGAGGATAGCTTTGGTCACCATTTTTTTCCCGAAGACGATTTCGGCGCCCACCGAAAGGGATTCGATGAAAACGGCAAGCATCGTGTATGAGTGATGGATGGGCAGGAGCGCGTAGAAAACGTCCGTCGGAGAGAGTTTTAGGTGGGATTGGGCCAGGAAGCAGTCCGAAATAAAGTTTTTGTGGGTGAGCATGACCCCTTTGGGGATGCCGGTCGTGCCTGACGTAAAAAGTATGGCGGCAAGGTCTGTTTCTTTGGCCGCGTCGATTTTGGCTGCCGGTCCGTCCAGGTCGTAGACGTAGACGCCGAGACCCTTCTTCAGAGAGAAAACCGACTCTAGCTTTCCGGGTTTGGAAACATAGTAGTCGTATTTTTCCTCATCCACGAACAGCATTTTCGCGTCGGAGGCTGACAAAAGATTGTCAATCTCCTCTGGTTTCAGTTGATAATCGATGGGGACGACAATAGCGCCGGTGAACAGGACTCCGAGGTACGCAACCGCCCACTCGGGTGTGTTTTTCCCGGTTACCGCGATCTTATCGCCTTTTTTGACACCCGAGGCAGCGAGTTTGCGGGAAACCGCTTCGATTTTCGTGAGCGCTTCAGCATAGTTGAGCGAAACGCGATCGGGGTCGTAAATCGTCAGGCAGGGACGATCCGGGTAACGTGCCGCGGAGATGCAAAGTAGCTCCGGAAATGTGGGCCATTCGCCGAAAAAGAATTTTCCGCGGAAATCATCCAGGAAGGTCCAGGGAGTAAGGGGTTCATTCATATTGATATCCTTGCGTATAGGATGGGAGCGGAAACCCATTCCGCTTATGTGGGCATTAGACCCGGAAATGGTGAGAAGGTTGCGACCTTTTCCTTTTTAGTTAAAAAATGATCAAGCGGTGGTATACTCATTTTCATCTTGAAGGGGTCTTTGTCGTGCGTGTTAGTCATCCTGCTTGTATTCTCGTACTAGTCGCCTCATTTGTTCTTTTTGCGTGTTCCGCCCGTTATGACATTGTTGTCGGCAGAGATGGTTCCGCCCAAACCGACTTTTCCGCCTTCGTCGGTGCGCGTACCTCAAACTTGATCTCTAATCTTGCCGGTGTTTCTTCAAGCAATAAAGTCCTGGTTTTGGATGCCGTTTCTATTTCAAAAGCGCTGAAAGCCTCTCCGGCGGTCTCGTCGGTTTCTCTTAGAAATCCTGATGCGCGATCCCTTTCGGGCACCGTTGCGGTGTCTCGGTTCGATCGCTTTTTGTCCTCTCGTTTTATACGAGTTGAAATTACCGCTTCGGGTGGCAGCGTATCGTTTTCTCTTGACCGCGTGATTGCCCCCGAAGTGCTCGCGTCGCTTTCCCCTGAAATCGGAGATTACCTATCGGCTTTGATGGCGCCGATCGCCACCGGAGAGAACCTTGGAAATGATGAATACTTCGCGCTCGTATCGTCTGTGTACGGAGACGGCGTCGCGCGTGAAATACGGGAATCGAAGGTGACGCTTTCCCTCAAGCTGCCCGGCCCGGCGGTTTCCGCCCGCGGAGGGATTATATCAGGCGAAAAAGCGGAGTTCACGTTCCCCTTGATCGATTTTTTAACATTGGAAAAACCGGTCCGCTTAGAGGCCTTCTGGAGATGAAGAATTTTCTTTGGAAATTAGATAAAAAAATATAGATACAAAAAAAACCGGATAAGAATATTGCCTAAATCGTTCATTAGTTATAGAATACGCAAGTCTTTTAAACGATACTTTTTTATCTATATTATTTGGAGGGTATAATCCATGGCAACGGCGAGCGCAACGCTCAAGCGCGAAATGGAGTTTCCAAAGGAACTCATCGCGTTTATTGACGAGTGGAAGGACAAGCCCGGCAGCTTGATCATGATGCTTCACAAAATCCAAGAGACCTTTACTTACATACCGCGTGAAGCAGCGGAAAAACTGTCGCGGATGTCGAACATCCCACTTGCCCGCATCTACGGTGTCGTCACTTTTTATCATTTTTTCAAGACGACCAAACCCGGTAAGCATAGGATCTCGGTTTGTCTGGGAACTGCCTGCTATCTGAAGGGCGGCCAGGATTTGATCGAAGAAGCGCGCTCCATCCTCAGCCTTGAAGAAGGCGAGGTAACCGAGGATGGTCAGTTCTCCATCGATCCGGTTCGCTGCGTCGGCTGCTGCGGCTTGGCTCCCGTCATCACGATCGGCAACGACGTGTACGGAAAAGTCACCGCCGATCAGCTTCCCGACATCATCGCGAAGTACCGCCAAGCGTAAGGTCCGGTAGCGGCGGTGCATTTCACTCTCTGCGACCTAGCGGCAGATATCGCGCAGAACGCCGCCGAGTCCGGAGCGTCCGTCGTAGAGGCGGATTTTACAGAGACGGAGAACGAGTTCCGGTTCCGCTTTTCCGACAACGGGAAGGGGATGACCGAAGAGGAACTTGAGAAAGCGAAAGATCCCTTCCATACGGATGGGAAAAAGCATCCGGGGCGGCGAGTCGGGCTCGGCATACCGTTCCTGATCCAAACCGCTTCCCAGACGGGCGGCGGCTGGAATATCCGAACCCAAAAAGGGTCCGGTACGACGGTAGAGGCGAATTTCGATCTGACGAACCTGGACGCGCCTCCGATAGGGGATGTTCCGGGGCTGATCCGAACGGTGTTTCTGTTCGAAGGTCCAACCGAAACCATAATTCGGCGAAACTACGACGGAAAGCGCGGACGGACGGCGTACGAGGTCCGAAAGTCGGAACTCGCGGACGCCTTGGGTGGTCTGGAGGACGCGGGAGCCTTGGTGCTCCTGGATAAGTACCTCAGGTCCTTGGAAGAAGACGAAGAAGAGAACGAAGCGTAACGAACGAAGTTAAGGAGAACGGATATGGCGAAGATGACCTTGGAGGAGCTGCGTAAGCTCCGTGATTCCAAGAAAACCGAACTGAGAAAACGCGATTCCGACGGCAAGAATATTCAGGTGATCGTCGGTATGGGGACCTGCGGTATCGCCGCCGGCGCCAAATTGACCCTCGATGCCTTCCTCTCCTCGTTGGATGAGAAGAAGCTCGTTGACGATGTGCTCGTCCGCCAGACCGGCTGCATGGGCTTGTGCCACTCCGAGCCGACCGTAGAAGTGGTCGTTCCGGGGATGCCGACGGTGATCTACGGCAAAGTTGACGCCAAGATCGTAAAAGAGATCGTGGAGAAGCACCTTATCGGGCGCAAGCTCCTTGATAACCTCATCATTGATAGGCCGGCCGCCGATATCGTCGGCACGAAGTAAGGGGGAAGCTCATGGCTTATAACCACTATATCCTCGTCTGCGGCGGTACCGGCTGCGAGTCCAATAAAGGCGACGAGATTTACCGCAACCTGATTTCCGAAGCGGAAAAACAGGGATGCAAGGATCAGGTCCAGATCGTAAAGACCGGCTGTTTCGGTTTCTGCGAAAAAGGCCCGATCGTCAAAGTCCTTCCGGAAGATTCCTTCTATGTAGAGGTTCGACCCGAGGACGCCAAGGATATCATCGCCGAGCAGATCATTAAAGGCCGCGAGGTAAAGCGCCTCCTGTACAAGCAGGATGGGGCTATGAAGGGTAAGCTCGCCGTTGAAGATATCGAGTTCTACCAGAAACAGTTCCGCATCGTTTTGCGCAACTGCGGCGTCATCAATCCGGAGAACATCGACGAGTATATCGCGCGTTCCGGTTACGAGGCCTTGGAAAAAGTTCTCTTCTCCATGAAGGAAGAAGAGGTTCTCAACGAACTCAAGATTTCCGGCCTCCGCGGCCGCGGAGGCGCCGGTTTCCCCACTTGGATGAAGTGGGATCTGACCCGCAAGGCTGTTGACGACCAGAAATACGTAGTCTGCAACGCCGACGAAGGCGACCCGGGCGCGTACATGGACCGGTCCACCGTCGAAGGCGATCCCCATTCGGTCATCGAAGCGATGATCATCTGCGGAAAGACCATCGGCGCCAACACCGGTTACGTCTACATCCGCGCCGAGTACCCCTTGGCTATCGAGCGGCTCAAGGTCGGACTCCAGCAAGCTCGCGACTACGGACTCCTCGGCAAGAATATCCTCAATTCCGGCTTCGATTTCGACATCGAGATCCGCCTGGGCGCCGGCGCGTTCGTGTGCGGTGAGGAAACCGCTCTTCTGCAATCCCTTCAGGGAAAGCGCGGTATGCCCGTTCCCAAGCCTCCGTTCCCGGCTATCAAGGGCCTCTGGATGAAGCCGACGGTCATCAACAACGTTGAGACGCTGGCCAATATCCCCGTTATTCTTACCAAGGGCGGCGCTTGGTTCGCTTCCATCGGTACCGAGAAGTCCAAAGGTACCAAGGTCTTCGCGCTTACCGGTAAGGTTAACAATTCCGGTCTCGTCGAAGTTCCGATGGGCACGACGCTGCGTGAGATCATTTTCGACATCGGCGGTGGCATCAAGGGCGGCAAGAAGTTCAAGGGCGCCCAGACCGGCGGTCCGTCGGGCGGTATCCTGACCGAGAAGAACCTGGACACTCCGATCGACTACGAGAGCCTCACGGCGCTCGGTTCGATGATGGGTTCCGGCGGTCTTATCGTCATGGACGAGGACGACTGCGTTGTCGACGTCTCCCGTTTCTACATGGAGTTCTGCGTAGACGAATCCTGCGGAAAGTGTTCCCCCTGTCGTATCGGCACGCACCAGATCCTCGCGATCCTGGAAAAGATCGCGTACGGTAAGGGCGAAATGTCGGATTTGCCCAAGCTGGAGCAGATTGGTAAAGCGATGACGAAAGCTTCGCTTTGCATGCTCGGAGGATCCGCGGCCAACCCGACTCTCTCTACGGTTCGTAACTTCCGCGAGGAATATCTTGAACATATCGAGCAGCACAAATGCCGCGCCGGTAAGTGCAAGCATTTGGTTCGCTTTGAAATCGATCCGGTCAAGTGCATCGGTTGCGGCCTGTGCGCGCGTAAATGCCCGGTCAACTGCATCGCCGGCGAAAAACGCCAGCCGCATGTCGTCGACCAGACCAAGTGCATCAAGTGCGGCGAGTGCTTCAAGACCTGCAAATTCGGCGCCGTCCTCAAGAAGTAGGGCGGAAGGTAAGGAGTAAGATATTATGGTAAACCTGAAAATAAACGGTAGGGCCGTACAGGTCGAGGACGGGACCACCATCCTGAACGCGGCTAAAAAGGTCAACGTCAAGATCCCGACCCTCTGCTATAGCCCCGATCTGGCGCCCTGGGCCGCGTGCGGTATTTGTATTGTCCGCATGGAGGGATCTCCCAAAATGGTGCGCGCGTGCTGCACACCGGTAGCCGAGAACATGAGTGTGATTACTCATGATCCCGAAATCGTCGCGGTCCGCCGCACGGTGATCGAGCTGATCCTTTCCAACCATCCGAACGATTGTCTCCAGTGTCCACGAAACGGCAGCTGTGAACTCCAGACTTTGTCCGCCGAGTTCGGCATCCGTGAGATGCCATTCGAACGTTTCCTCAAGGATCTTCCGATCGACTCCTCCAACCCGTCGATCATCCTCAACCCGCAGAAATGCGTGCGCTGCGGACGCTGCGTGAAGGTCTGTCAGGAAGTGCAGAATGTCTGGGCCATCGAGTTCCTCGGCCGCGGCGAGAAGGGACGCATCGCGCCGGCCGCGGACGTGGCTCTCGGCGACAGCCCGTGCATCAAGTGCGGCCAGTGCGCCGCCCATTGTCCGGTCGGCGCCATCTACGAGCACGACGACACGGTGAATGTGTGGAACGGTATACAGAAAGCCGATGCGCACCCCGTCGTGCAGATAGCTCCCGCTGTTCGCGTCGCCCTCGGCGAGGAATTCGGCCTTGAGCCGGGAACCGTCATCACCAAGAAGATCTACGCTGCCCTACGCCGCCTCGGTTTCAAAACAGTGTTCGACACGAACTTCTCAGCCGACCTCACCATTCTTGAGGAAGGCACCGAGCTCGTGAACCGCCTGACCAAGGGCAAGGGCGAGATTCCTCTCATCACTTCCTGCTGCCCCGCGTGGGTCGACTATATGGAGAAATACTACGCGGATATGATCCCGAACTTCTCTACCGCCAAGTCCCCGCAGCAGATGATGGGAGCCATGATCAAAACTTACTGGGCCAAGAAGGCGGGGATTGATCCGTCCAAGATCTTCTCCGTCTCCGTCATGCCCTGCACCGCCAAAAAGTGGGAAACCGGTCGTAACGACGACATGAAGTCTTCGGGCTTCCAGGATGTCGACGTGTCTATCACAACCCGCGAGTTGGCCCGCATGATCAAGCAGGCCGGTATCGACATCATGAACCTCCCCGACGAGGAAGCCGACAGCCCGATGGGCCCGTATACCGGCGCCGGTACGATTTTCGGCGCCACAGGCGGCGTCATGGAAGCGGCGGTTCGTTCCGCCTACTTCCTGGTGACCAAGAAAGAACTCGGGAACGTGAACTTCATGCCCGCGCGCGGTCTTGAAGGCGTCAAGGAAGCGGAAGTCGATATGGACGGTACCAAGATCCGCATCGCCGTCGCTCACCAGATGGGCAACATCGCCGCGGTTCTGGACAAGATCCGCGAGGCGAAGAAAGCCGGCAAAGAGACCCCTTACCATTTCGTGGAAGTCATGGCCTGCCGCGGAGGTTGCATCGCCGGTGGCGGTCAGCCTTACGGCTGCACCGACGAGATTCGTAACAAACGCATCAAGGGCCTCTATCACGACGATGAGAAGTCGACCTACCGCTGTTCGCACCAGAACCCCTACATCACACAGATCTACAAAGAGTTCCTCGGCGAACCCAACAGCCACAAGGCCCACGAGCTTCTGCACACGCATTACTTCGCGAGAGATCTGTACCTGAAGTAATTACAAACGGGTCGCCGTCCGGCGCCCCGCCGATAAATTAAAAAGAGGTGATTTCGCCCTGGAGCCGCAAGGTTTCCGGGGCGGTTTTTTTGATTTTCAGGTATCGGGACGCTCGAGTATGGGTGTCGATCCCGAATTTGTCCAATGGGAGTCAAGCGGCAAGGGTATCGTGATTTCGAACAAGGCTCCCGCGGCGGCAAGTCCGGGGAACGCGGCTTCAATCCTTAGGGTTCCTTTAAGTTGCGATACCAGCATATCAACAAGATCTAAACCGAGACTGCCGGGGCGGCGGTTGCTTGGATTGGAAGGCATGCCGACACCGTTGTCGGTGATGATCAGTTTCGCGTCGTGTTCCCCCGCCGACCCTAAAAGGATCGCGATGCAGCCGGATCGTTGCTCGGGAAAAGCGTGTTTATAGCAGTTGGACAACAGCTCATTTAAAATGAGGCCGAGCGGTACGGCGGTCTCTATAGGCAACGGCGCCGTGCCGGAAACGACTTTGACGACTATTCCGGGCGCGATTTCATGATAGGTCAACGCCACCTGATCGACTAAGGCGCGAGCATATTCACCGAAATCGATGCGGGAAAAGATTTCAGTCTGATAGAGTTGTTCGTGGATTAAGGCCATGGATTGAATACGGTTTCTGCTCTCTTCGAACATGTGAAGGATTCTGTCGTCTTCCACGTTCATAGCCTGTAGGCTCAAGAGACTTGAGATAATCTGAAAATTGTTTTTCACGCGATGGTGGATTTCTTTGATTAGGGCGTTTTTTTCACGAAGCGACGCGGAAACCTCGTCGGCCGCGATTTGACGTTCCAGTTCGTGGGCGGAGATTGCTCGTTTCGATTCGTTAAGAATACGCTCCAAAATCGCAAGTTCGTTTTTATTTTTTCCGTCGTGAGTTATCGCCCCGTCGTTCAGCCCTCCGATGTTTTCAGCCAAAGAGATGAGCGCGTCGATGCGTTTCCCGATGGATAAGGAGTAGAGGTAATGAGCCAAAATGATCGACGCCATGACGGATAAAGCAGCGATCAGCGCGAGTTGGACGGTTGACGGATAGCCGAAATGATTGATGAGATCGGTACGGGTCGTCATCGTAACTCGGAACGCCGGCTCGAAGTTTGTATCCAGTCGAATCTCTTTTTCAATGACCACGGGGCGTACAAAACCGACATTGCGATCGAAAACCAAGCGGCTGCCATCGCGGCCGATCGGGTGTTTCGAGTCTTGGGGCATTCGGACAATCAGTTTCCCGTTTCGGTCCACCAATTCAAGCAGCGTGCCGGAAGGTAGCCTGAAATTGGCGAACGCGTCGTTGATAGCGGAGATGCGAAGCCCGACAACAAGGACAAAGCGCAACGTATTGTTGTTGCTATAGACCGGCAATGCCACCGGGATGATCGGTAGGCCGGTGCTTCTACTATCAATTATCGAACCGACGATGACCCCGCTGTTCTCGACGGCAAATTTAAAATAATCCCGATCGGCAACCGAGTAGTCCGCGACGGAGATACCCGCCGCAATGAGCTTGCCCGAAACATCGAACGCGTTGATCGTTGAGTATAGAGTGTTTTTCAAGATGAGAGCTGCCATATAGCGGGAAAGTTCCGTCATGTTTCCCGTACGCGCCTCGTTCGATTCAGCCATCGTTCGGAGCATTTGTTCGGCCATCTTGATAAGGAGACTTTGTTGCGCCGCGACGGCCTCGACCGTCCTGGTTGCCTCCTCGCCGGCCAGCTTGAGAGCCGCTTCATGCAGCCCGTAACCGGTGTAGACAACGAGAGCGATAGTCGGAATCATTGCCGCGGCGACTATGGCTATGAGTCGGGTTCGAATTGTAGGCCGTACGATACGCGGAAATTGAAACAAGTTTAATTTTTCTCCAGAATATCCATTATACTCCTAAATCGCAAAAAATACACCGGTTCGGCGCGCCTTTACAGACACGTCCATCTGCGGTATCACTATGTGCATGTATCGGATCATCCTTGCCCTCTCTGCATTTACGTCCTTTAGGCGGGCCCTCGCGGTTCGGTTCGGCGCTCGTTGATCGCCGCCCCGACGAGGGCCCATCGGGTAACCGGAACTCACGACGCTTCTCCGCCTAGAGCGGATCCGCCGCTTCGCGTCGTGGCTCTCAACGCGGCTTAAAGGGACATCAATGGACATTCAAAGCATCGTCAAGAACCTTCACCCGCTGGAAGTGCGGGTGATCCGCCATTATAAACGAGGCGAGGAGCTTACCGTGGTTAAGGTCGAGCGGGAGCTCGACTTCAAGGCCGGAAACGGTAATCAGGCCCTGTCTTGGCTGCTCGGCAAGGCGCTCGTCTGCGAGCTTCGCCGCGAATCGAGCGTCTCCTACGAGCTGACCGAGCTCGGCCGCTTCTGGAAAGAGCAGGGGACGCCCGAAGAACGTATGATCGCGCTGGTCAAGGACAAAGGTTCGCTGAGTCTGCCGGAAATCGCCTCCTCGCTCGGCGTGGAGAATAAAGACGTCGGCAGCGCCTTCGGCGCGCTTTCCAAGATAGGCTTGTTGGCGATGGACGCGGGTAAGCGCGTCGCCCTTGCCGCCGCCGCGGACCTGACCGCGCACCTTACGGATCCGACGCATCCCGCCGCCAAACTTTCCGTTCTTCGCTCAATCCTTGAACGCGCCGCAGCGGCGGAAGGCGGACTCCTGGACGAAGGCGCCCTTTCCGACGCGGAAAAGATCGCGATGGCCGGCGTGGCCAAGAAGCGAGGCGCCGCCGACGCGGCTTTCCGCATCGTGGAGCGAGAGACCGTCGTGTACGGCCTGACCGCCGATCGCGACTCCGTCGCCGCCGCCCTTGAGGCCGCCGGCATAACCGGCGACGAGATCGGCACGCTGACCCCCGAAATGCTCGCGTCCGGCGAGTGGAAGGGCGCCGCGTTCCGCGCCTACAACGTGAAGGTTCCCGGAACCCGGCTCATCGTCGGCCGGTCCAACCCCTACGCCAAGTTCCTGGAAGACGTAAAGGACAAGCTCGTGTCCCTCGGCTTCGAGGAGTTCGACGGCTCCCTGGTGGAGACCGAGTTCTGGAACTCCGACGCCCTGTTCATGCCGCAGTTTCACTCCGCGCGGGACATACACGACGTGTACCATCTGGCGTCCCCGACCAAGGCGAAATCGATAGAGGAACCCTGGCTTTCGAACGTCGCCGCCGCGCACGAGAACGGCGGGGACACCGGCAGCCGCGGCTGGAACTACGGCTTTGACCGCGATTTCACCAAGCGTCTGATCCTCCGCAGCCAAGGCACGGTTCTTTCGGCGCGCCAGTTGCCCAAAGCCAAGATTCCCGGCAAATACTTCGGCATCGCGCGCTGTTTCCGGTACGACAAGGTCGACGCGACCCATCTGTCCGACTTTTACCAGACAGAAGGCATCGTGCTCGGCGAGGAAGTGAACCTGCGAACGCTGCTCGGCTTCCTGGAAATGTTCGCGGTTGAAGTCGCGGGCGCCAAGGAAGTCAAATACGTTCCCGGCTACTTCCCGTTCACCGAACCGTCGGTGGAAGTGCACATCAAGCACCCGGTGCTCGGCTGGTTCGAGCTAGGCGGCTCGGGCATTTTCCGCCCGGAAGTGACCAAAGCCCTCGGTATCGACGTGCCGGTGGCCGCCTGGGGCATCGGCATCGACCGCATGGCCCTCATGGCCCTGGGCCTGAACGACCTCCGCGAGCTGTTCAGCAACGACATCGAGAACGTGCGCTTGCGCCGCGCCAAAGAGGCCGCCCGCTGAAGCGGCCGGTTAAAGGAAATAAGACATGCCCAAGATAGAAGTCAACGAGAACCTGTTTTACGACCTGGTCGGCCGCCGTTATCCTAACCGCGACGTCTTTGAGGAAGCGCTCACCTGCGCCAAGGCGGAATTGGACGAAGACTCCGACAAAAAACTCCCCGAAGGGGAGCGGATTCTCAAGATCGAGCTGAACGATACCAACCGGCCCGACCTCTGGTCCACCGCCGGCTGCGCGCGTCAGCTCCGCGTCCACGGCGGCGGAAAGAAAAGCGCCTACGATTTCTTCTCCAAGCCCGGCGCCGTGAAGAAGGCGACCCGTAAAGTCGTGGTCGAAGCGAGCGTTCAAAAAGTTCGCCCCTACCTGGCGGGTTTCGTGGCCTCCGGAAAAGCCGTTTCCGACGAATCGCTCAAGGACATGATCCAGACCCAGGAAAAGGTGTGCTGGAACTTCGGCCGGAAGCGCCGCTCGGTGTCCATGGGCCTGTACCGAATCGCCATCATCCAGTGGCCGGTCAAGTACAAAGCCGTCGACCCGGATTCCGTGAAGTTCGTGCCGCTCCAGTGGGATCGGCCGATGACCCTCCGCGAAATTCTCAAGGAACATCCGAAGGGCAAAGAATACGCCTTTATTTTGGAGAACGAGCAGCTTCATCCGCTGCTGACGGACGTCAAGGATGCCGTGCTTTCGTATCCGCCCATCATCAACTCGGCGGATCTCGGCGCGGTCAAGGTGGGCGATACCGACCTCTTCATCGAGCTTACGGGCACCGACCAGCAGTCGGTGACGCTGGCCGCCAACCTCATGGCCTGCGACTTCGCCGATCAGGGCTACACGATAGAGCCGGTGGAAGTGGAATACGCCTACGACACGCCCTTCGGCCGCAAGGTCACAACCCCCTACTACTTCCAGGAATCGACCTTCTGCTCGCTTGCGCGCGTGGAAAAATTCCTCGGGGAAAAACTCTCCGCCGACGAGTGCGTCAAGGCCATTGAGCTGATGGACTGTACGGCCCAGAAGGCGACCGACAAGGAAACCGCGACGGAAAAAGCCGTGGAAGGCATCCGCGTCTATCCGGCGCCTTACCGCAACGACTTCCTCCACGCCGCCGACGTCGTGGAAGACGTCATGATCGGCCGCACCATGAAGTCCTTTAAGCCCATGCAGCCGCGCGACTTCACCATCGGCCGCCTGACGCCTATCACCTACTTCAGCCGCAAGGCCAAGGAAAGCCTGATCGGCCTCGGATTTCAGGAAATGATCTACAACTACCTGGGCTCGAAGAAAGACTATGTGGACAAGATGCTCAGCGACGGTTCCAAGATCGTCCGCATCTCCAACCCCATGTCCGAGAATTTCGAGTACGTGCGCGACTCGGTGCTGCCCTGCCTCATGATGTCCGAATCGGTGTCCGGCAATGCCGTCTACCCGCACCGGATTTTCGAAGTCGGAAAAGTGGCGTACTTAGACGACCGCGAGAACTACGGTGTGCGCACCCGCCAGCACCTGGGTTTCCTGGACGCCTCGGCGGACGCCAACTTCAACACTGTCTCCAGCCGCCTTCAGGCGATCTTCTACTACCTCAACCGCGAATACACCGTGGAAGAAGCGGCCGACCCGCACTTCATCCCCGGCCGCGCCGCGGCCATCATGTTCAAGGGCGAGAAGATCGGCGTGTTCGGAGAACTGCACCCGGCGCTGCTGGAAGCCTGGAACGTGACTATGCCATGCACCGCCGCCGAGTTCGACTTGGACGCGCTGTTGTAAACGGAAGCGCGAAGCTCCGGTAAATACCGGGCTGCCGACGTACAAAAGGGGTGCTCGCTTGTCCTCAGCCCTTCGGGCTTGCGGGAAGCGCTCGCACCCCTTTTGTACTGGCGCGCCCGGCCTTCCGGTGAAGGCGCTTCCGTTTACAACGCTATAGAAGGGGGCTGCGTCTGGGACAATGCCCCTACTTTTTATCCAGGAGATCTACTGCTCAGAATATGGCCTTTTCGTTAGTGACTCTTCCCTGCTAAGGCCCGAAAGGGCCCGCGCCAGGGACATACGGGGATGAGCGGATCCGCAGGACCTACTGGTCCGAGGACTAGCGAACTCCCCGTATGTCACGTCGGCAGGGCCCTTTCGGGTATAAGCGAATATGGCGCTCACTTATAAAAGACTAGATCTCCTGGAAGTCGATCTCCAGGAACCGCGATACTTCGGTTTTCCAGCGTTCGGTGACGAAGGCCGTGTGCTTGGGGTGGGCGCTGTAAGCGTCGTAGGCGGCTTGATCGACGAAATCCATGGAGAAGCCGAAATCGTAGTCGTTCTTCACGCTTGTTTGGCGGAGCACCTGAAAATTCTCTACGCCGGGGATTTCTCGTAAAATGCGTCGTCCGTCTTCCAGGAATCTTTCGGTTTGAGGACCGGACTTGCCGGATTTGAGACAAAAAATAACTTGGTGACGTATACGGGTTTGGGTCATGGAGACTCCTTTTAGTCCTACGCTACCGCGAATGTTGAAATGGCGACTTCCTGGCCTGCGGAAAAAGCGCTTTGCGCACGTTCGTATACATCTTTTGTAACTTGTTCATCTTACAAATCGGACAAGCCGTCCCGTCAGTATCGCTCATCCGATGCTTTCCAGGAGGTTTTAGATAATAAGGGGCCACGAGATTTTCTTTCGGCGTGTAGAATTTCCCCTGCTCCGCGCCGGTAAAGTCATATTCTCGTTTCATAAGTAGACAAGCCTTCTTCCCTTAGGCTTTGGGGTTTGGCCGACATTTAATGCAAAGCCTCGATCAGTCGAAGTTCGTTCTCCAGAATGGCTGCGGCCAGTTCTGTCGGAGTTTTTCCCATTCGTTCCGCTTGCAAGCGCAACCGTCGCTCGACTTCAGGGTCGAAATAATACGGAAGGCGAATTTTATCGGCGGGAATATAGAATTTACCGCGTTCGCCTTTGGAAAAATCATATTCATCTTTCATTTTGGGCTCCCTCTTCATAATAGCGAATTTCGTAAAGTGTCGCCAATCTTGCCGAGATTATTCGAATTGGAGTGTCTTGCGGGTCATTCGGATAGACATGGACCAACACAAGCACCTTACCGTTTACTTTTCCCATGGTGATCCATCGGTTTTCGTCATTTGAGTGCTCAGTGTCGTGAATTGTGATGCTCAATGGATCGGCGAATACGTAAGCGCTCTTGGCAAAATCAACACCATGCTTGTTGAGATTTTTCTGAGCTTTTACAGGATCCCACTCAAAAGCCGGAATAGAGTCGTTCTCTGGTACCTTCATTTCCTCTTCTTCCCCTCCGCCCCCGCCGTCAGCGCCGTCGCGTGCTCGCGGGAAAACTCGAAGGCTCTTTCCATAATTTCAGAAGGACTCAGCATGATGGGAAGAGTATAGGGCGCTTTATCGGCGGAGGCAAAGAAACCGGTGAAAATCGATTCAGCGTTTATCGGGCGGGGCGGTCCAGGAAAAGCCTTGAAAGCTGATGCTTTCGGCCGCTTCTCCGCGGAGGATTTCGGTGACGGGGCCGTAGCGGCCTTCGGAAAGCACATACCGGAAGACCGACCCGGTATCGGGACTGACGATCCAATATTCCTTTACTCCGGCGCGTTCATAGAGGGCTTTCTTATCGTTCCAGTCTCTATAGGCGGTGGATTCGGAGAGCACTTCCACGATGAAGTCGGGAGCGCCGTGGATGCCGTTATCCTCGATTTTTATCGGGTCGCAGACGACCATGACGTCCGGTTGGACCACCGTGTCCGCTGAATCGGCGACTCCGTCCGGCAGGAAAACGTCCACGGGCGCCATGAATGGCCGGCAGGGTTTGTCATCCAGAAAGCTGCCGATTTTTCGATAAAAACTTCCGGCAAAATCCTGGTGCGGGACCCTCGGCGCGGGACTCATTGAGAACGCGGTGCCGCCGATCAATTCCCAGCGTTCATTTTCAGGCCACGACCGCCATTGTTCAAGGGTGAATTTCTCCCCGCGTTTCAGCGCGGACGTCCCTGCGGTCTTTTCCATGGCGGCCTCCCTTTTATGTAATGATACGGTCCTTTGAATCGCTGGGCAAGTGCAGCGGGAAAACCTTGCCGTTTATGTTAAAATGCCATGAAAGGGTCATTATAAGGATGGAGCGCATGAGTGACAAAAGAAGCCTCTACAAAAGCGGTCGCGATTTTCTTCGAGCTAATTGGCGGCTGATCTCTGACGGGTGGGAGTCCGACCAAGCGAAGGGAGTCCCTGCGCCGAGTCAGGAAGATGCCCCGGTCCCGGATGCGGTCATTGTTCCGCTTGTGAGCGCCGCGGAACTTCAGCCGCGCGGAGAGCCTTTTCTTACTCTGATCCGGGAACGGAAGAGCAGGCGCAAGTTCGATCCGGCCGCGGCTTTGTCCGCGGAGGAACTGTCGTTCCTATGTTGGGCAGCCGCGGGTATCCGGGACTATCGGCCGAAATTTTCCTTCCGTACGTACCCCTCGGGAGGCGCTCGGCAGCCGCTGGATCTGTTCGTGTACGTTTCCCGTGTAGACGGCGTGAAAACGGGTTTGTACCGTTATCTGCCGGTAGAGCACGCGTTGACTTTGGTGCGGGAGGGTGACCATTCCGCGGCTTTGGAAGAGGCGCTGCGGGGCTATTTCTGGAACGCGGCGGCTGTCTTTTTTTGGGCCGCGGTTCCGTATCGTGTCGAATGGCGCTACGGCCCCGTATCGCACAAATTCGTCGCGCTTGACGCAGGGCATTCCTGCCAGAATTTGTACCTTGCCTGCGAATCCATCGGGGCGGGTACCTGCGCCGTCGGCGCGTATGATCAGGAAAAATTGGACGCCTACCTCGGCTTGGACGGCGAGGATCGATTTGCCTTATACGCGGCACCGGTCGGACTTCCAGATTCTACGGTCCAGTCCTGAACGGCCAGTCCCGGGATTTCGGCAAAGTTCCGCGCTTTCCACGCGGCTTCCTCTTCTTGGTAGTCGCCGAAGGGGACGACGCGTACCAGCGGTTTTCCGCTTCAAATAATGGACACGGCTAGACTCGCGCCTATACTTTTCCATATGAATAAAGTGTATTTGAAACGGACAAAACTTTTGGTAGTGACTTTTTTCACGGTCGCATCCTTGTGGGGCGGCGACCTGGAAGTCGCGATCGGCGAGCAGCCTCCGCTCTTAAGTCAGGCAGGGGGTATTGTCGATATGGTAGTGGCTAAGGCCATGAGCCTTGGCGGGTACGAAGTTCGATTCAACTGGCTGCCGATCGGAAGGATGCTGACCGATCTGCGCGACGACCGCAGGGACGTCTACGTCACACCCTCCAATACGCCCGGTCAGCAACATCCGCATATCGATGTGTTGGAGGCTCGCGGCGTATTCTTTTACAAGAAAAGCAAGTTCCGAACCGATCCCGTCGTACGACTGGAAGACCTTGCGGGAAAGCGTGTGGCTACCGTCATCAATTCGCCGTTGCGACCCATGCTGGAAGCCGCGGGCGCCGTCGTGGATGAAGGACCCTTTGAGACGATGTTCGCAAAGTTGGATCTGGGTCGAGTCGATCTTACCGCGACGGCGGACGTCGGCGGCATACTTTCAATTCGCAAAGAGTTCCCAGGACGAGAAATCGATTTTTCCTTTACCGATTATTCCTATTCCAATATCGGGGCAGGACTTTACGTGAGGAACCGAAGCGATCTCAAAAATATCCTGCCCGCATTCCGTAAGGGTTTTGAGATGATGAAGGCCAACGGGTCCCTCAAAAAAATGCTGATCGATTTCTTTGGGGAGGAAAATTGGCGACGGGTTCGGATTCGATAAAAAAGCGGTCCGAGTCACTAGCGCCGCGATTCATACTCTCCCTTGTCGCGCTCATCACCGCGGCTTCTCTTTTGCTGGCGGGAGGAGCTGTTCTCTTGGAGCGAAGGACCTTGTTGCGGTCTCTTCACGCAACGGCGGTTTCAACGACGGACTATGCGGCCGCCGCGCTGGCCTACCCGGTGTGGAATGTCATCGATCGAGAGGTCGAAGTTCTCTTAAAGTGGACTTTCCGGGAAAGCGAAGTGACCGGGGTGGTGCTTCTTATTCACGATGACCGGCGGCAAACGATCGCTTTTCATCGTGATTTCGGGATGACTGAAGTCCTTCCCGGACTCCCGCACGGGGAAAAAGACGATATTGTTGAGCTTCGGGAAATCACTTTCGAAGGTCGCCGCGTCGCGTCGCTTGAGCTTCGCTTCTCTCCGCGTGACGTGAGGAACCGGATTCGGGTAGAGGCGCTTTTCATTGTGCTGGTTGTCCTTGCTCTGGACAGCGTACTTGGGCTCGCTTTGCTTCTCATTCTGAGATCCACCGTTTTTCGTCCACTTGAACGAATAAAACGCTGGGCCTCTTCTCTGGAACAGGGAGAAGCTGAGACGCTAATACCGGCAGGTACTTCCGAACGGGGTGAAATAGCGAGTCTACGGGCTTCAATCGAACGTATGGTCGCCATGATTCTTTCCAAGGAACGAGAATATCGGAGCTTATTCGATAACAGTCCCGTATCGATATGGGAACTCGACTTTTCGGCTATAAGGGCCGTTCTCGAACCAGGACGACAACGGTACGAGGATTTGGATAAGGTGCCCGCTGTACAGAATCCGGAAGAAACAAAGCGGGCAATTGGTCTTATCCGAGTAAGAGGCGTCAATTCGGTCACTTTAAACTGGCTTGGCGTTAGTTCCCTGAAAGAGATTCAGGGCGGTATTTCCTCATTGTTGGATGAAGACGGTCTGCGTATTTTCGCGGCGGAATTTCGCGCTCTGATGTTGTGCGCTTCCGGAGCCGGCGGAGAATGTAAAATTAATCTCCCTTCCGGCGCGGCACGGAATTATATGATCCGTTTTGCTACCCTGGCGGGTTATGAAGAGGACTGGACGCGGGTGATGCTCACCGCGGCGGATATAACCGACCGAGTCCAAATGGAAAATCGACTACTGGCCGCTCTTCAGCAAAAAGATATTCTGTTGCGTGAATTGTTCCATCGCACGCGGAACAGCTTTCAACTTATTTCCAGTATGATCGCGTTGCGCGAATCCTCCGCGGTGAGCGAACGCCGGCCTATACTCCGTTCAATCCGAGCCCGAATCAATACGATTTCGCTCGCGCAGGATAAACTCTACGAATCCGATGATCTGACTTTCCTGGACCTTGGTTCTTATATTAAAGACCTGGTCACGATGCTCGTTTATGAAAACGAAAGCAATCTTGGCCAAGTTATTTCGGCAGTGGAAGTCGCATCGATACCGGGGTCCATTGATTACGCGGTCCCGCTCGGACTCTTTTTGTGCGAACTTGTAACAAACGCTTTCGACCACGGATTTGTCGACGGACGAAAGGGCACTTTGACGGTATCGTTCCACAAGGCTTCCGACGGCCGCTTGGAGCTTTCGGTTCACGATGACGGCGTCGGGGTACCTGCCGATTTCAATCCTCGTCGGGACGCCGGAGTTGGATTGGATACCATTCTAGCCCTTGGAGAGCGGCAGCTCCGAGGCAAAATTGAATTCGATATTTCTTCCGGTTTTTTCTGCGTTCTGTGTTTCTCTCTACCGGAAGAAAAGCCTCGAGTGTAGAGTCGGAGGTATTGTATCATCCTGGGCGGAATCGAATTACCCGGTCAATAGGGACCCGCTTCCTTGACTACTCTTCGTTCAGCCCTTACCATTTAAATACGCGTTATGCAAGGAGGTTGCGGTGTGGCCGATGCTGACCGTTCCGTACCTAATACTGGTTCTATCATTGCCCAGCACTTAGGCGCTTCCGGCACGGGAAAAAACAACAAACAGGATTTTGTAACGACTCTGACCGCAGTTCCTGTCGCTATTGCCGTGCTGTACGATAGGACAATAGTTGAAATAAATGATTGGTTTCTTTCCATGATCGGGTACACGCGTGAGGAACTGCTCGGGAAAAAAACCCGGGTGTTGTATTCAACCGAAGAAGAATACGAACACAGCGGCAAGGATTTTTACTCAAGGATGGCCGAGAGTGGTTTTGCGGAAATCGAGTCCCGGTATCGCCGAAAGGACGGGACATCGATAGATGTATTGATCCGGGGTACGTGGTCGCAACCCAGCAACCATGACCAGGGGATCATTTTCGTCGCTTTGAACATTAGCGATCAAAAACGGACCGAGCGCGCTCTTGAATCCCGTGTTCTTGCCCTGACGCGGCCTGCCGAACAAGCCGATATTCCGCTGCGCTTTGAGGATCTCTTCGACATCCGTGAAATGCAGCGTATCCAGGATGCGTTCGCCGACGCGACGGGAGTCGCCTCCATTATTACCGCGCCCGACGGTACCCCCATTACCAAAGCAAGCAATTTTTGCCGTCTTTGTTCAGATGTTATCAGGCAGACCGAGAAGGGACGTCTGAACTGCATGAAGTCGGATTCGGTCATTGGCGCGATGAGTACCGGGGGCCCAACCTTACGCCCCTGTCTTTCCGGCGGGCTTTGGGACGGAGGCGCAGGTATCATGGTTGGAGATACCCAGATCGCCAACTGGCTCATCGGCCAAGTCCGCGATGATTCGATCGATGTTGAAACCGTTCGCTTGTATGCGCGGGAGATCGGAGCCGATCAGACGGAGTTCGATTCGGCATTGGCCGAAGTACCCCTCATGTCAAAGGAACGCTTCGAGAAAGCCTGTAACGCCCTGAGTCTAATCGCGCGACAAATTTCTTTCCTTGCGTACAACAATGTCCAGCAGGCGCGATCTATCGCGGAACGAAAGCGCACTGAAAACGAACTGCGCGAGAGCGCCGCACGGCTCAGTTCAGCGCTGGAAGAGAAGGAAGCGCTCTATAAAGAACTGAAGCATCGCGTCAAAAATAGCTTGGCCCTGATGGCGGGCCTGGTCGGATTGGAAGGAGCTCATTCCGAAGACGAATCGGTTCGATCTGTTTTGGATAATATGCGGACGCGTATAGAATCATTCGGGGTGTTGTATGAACTTCTGGGCGGCGAAGGAAATCCGAACGCCGTACGGATAGATACGTATCTTGAGCGCATCGTTAACGCGATCTCCGATTCATTCGTTTTGGATGAGCGTATCGATTTTGCCTTAACTTTAGAGAAGCTCTCCGTACCCGCGCGGATCGCGGCGCCGATCGGGCTGGTAATTATGGAGTTAGTCGTCAACTCTTTGAAATACGCGTTCCCGCAAAATCGTCGCGGCACGGTTTCGGTGAATATGAAGCAAAATGTTGACGGAAGTCTCCTATGCGAAGTTTCCGACGACGGTGTCGGCTTCCC
This sequence comes from Treponemataceae bacterium, assembly GCA_041666155.1. GTDB lineage: Bacteria > Spirochaetota > Spirochaetia > Treponematales > Breznakiellaceae > SZUA-426. Next base: position 4,354 of record JBAYHM010000017.1, on the reverse strand, counting down.
CGCCGGTTTTGATCCGAAACTAGATGGGGGGCTCGGTATAGAGCTTATCGGGATGCTCATCGGACAATTGAAAGGTATATGGCATTTTGCGGAAGGAATCGGGACTCGGGCGGTGATAACGGTGCCGCTTGAACCGGTGGCTAATAAATCGATATAAAGAAACCTCGCCGTTTAATATTGCCGTGGCGTTAAGTCCGGCGTATCATAATTTCCGTGTCCCTACTCGTTTCACCTTTTCATTTGATTCTCACGATCGTAACGCTGTGGGCGTTTCCCTGTTTCTTTGCGTTCGCGGAAATCGGCGCGGATCTTTCACATGTACCTTTTTTCACTATTTCCGTGGAAGACGGGCTGTCCAACGATTCGGTGTACTGCCTTCTCCAAGATCAGCGCGGTTTCGTATGGGTTGGGACTTTCGGGGGGCTCGACCGTTACGACGGGAAGGATGTCGTATCCTTCAAGCCCGGAGGGGTGGAGGGTTTTTCCCTGAGCGCGTCGGTTGTTTTCGCGCTGGCTGAAGGGAAGGGCGGCGCCGTCTGGGTAGGGACGGACGGCGGCGGACTAGACCGATTAAACCCGGAAACCGGCCGCGTAGAAATCTTCCGCGGGCCGAAAACCGGTGCGGAAGGTTTGGGCAGCGACTTGGTTTACGCGCTTACGGCGGAAGAAGACGGTGATTTATGGATAGGCACCGGTGGAAACGGGCTGGTGTTGAGAAAAGAAAAAAGCGGGCTTTTCCGACATTTCTCCGTGGAAACGGACGACCTTCCGTCAAATGTCGTACGCGCGTTGCTTCTGGACGCCGAGGGCCGACTGTGGGTTGGTACGACGAACGGCGGTCTATCCGTGTCCGCCGACCCCGGAACCGAAAACACGATTTTCAAGATGGTTGCGTTGATAGGCGCCGGCGATTCCCCAACGGTTCGGTCACTCTACGAGGATACGCGGGGAAACGTCTGGATCGGTACGGAAGGAAACGGGCTTTTTATCGCGGAAAAAAACGCGAAAAGCGCTCGGCGCGTGACTCTGCCGTCCGGGGTTGGCGGTGATCGGGCGACGGTACGCGCCATCGGCTGCGACGCGGCCGGACGGATATGGGTCGGGACGGAAGGATCGGGCGTCGCCGTGCTTTCGGCGGCCGGATCGTTCAAGGGGGAATTCCACGCCGAAGAACGCTCACGTTCGAGCGTTTCCGGCGATCAGGTCCGCGCCGTCATGCGCGATAGAGCGGGACTCATGTGGTTGGGTTTTAAGGACAGGGGCATTTCCATCGGGAATCCCGAGGCTGTTTTGTTCGGATTGCGCGCCGCTGAAGGGAACGGCGCCTTGCCGCGCGGTACCGTTCGCGGTTTCTCCGAAGACCGGAAAGGACGGCTATGGCTGGCTTCCGACGGCGGTGGGCTGGTCCGCTATGAAGAAAAAACCGCAACCTACCGCGTCTATGGCCCTTCCGAGGGGCTGTCCAGTAAACGGCTCTGTTCGGTCCTGGTATCCCGGGACGGTTCGGTCTATGCGGGTACCGACGGAGCCGGACTTTTCCGCCTTTCAATGGACGAAGGGACGATCAAGAACGTTCCATTGAATCTCGGGTTCGGGACCGGCGTCAATCCCGACGGCGGTTCAGTGGTCTGGGCCCTTTACGAAGATTCCCGCGGAAGTTTGTGGGTGGGACTCGAAGGGGCCGGCTTGGTCGAGGTTCGGAAGGACGGCACACGGGTTAGGTACCGGTACGATCCGGGATCGTCTACGGGACTTGCCGGAAGATCGGTTCGCTGTCTGCTTGAGGACGATAACGGGAGCCTTCTTGTCGGCACCTGGGACGGCGGTCTGCAGCGCGTGAATCCGACGACGGGAACGGTTTCCCGGTATTCGACGGCCGAGGGTCCTGAATCATCGACGAGCGACGTCTCCATTTACTGCCTATTTAGAGATTCCAAGGGGCGGGTCTGGGTCGGAACGGGTTCCGGCCTTGACCGCATAGTTCGCGATCCCGAAGGCGATTGGATTGTGCGCGTCCCGCTGGGGCCCTTGCCGAGGTTGCCGGGTATTTTCGGCATCGCCGAGGATGCAAGCGGTTTTCTCTGGCTTTCAACGGAGTCCGGACTGCTGCGCTACGATCCGATAAGCGGATCGCTCCGGTCCTGGACTCGCGCCGACGGTCTGCAGGACGACCATTTCGCGCCCGGCTCGTTTCTGCGCCTTTCCGACGGCCGCCTGGTGTTCGGAGGCGTCGAAGGTTTCAACCTGTTCGATCCCGCTTCCGTCGCCGTCACGGAACCTCCTCCGCTCGTCCGCATAGTATCGCTTGTACCTTTGGACGGTCAGGGTTTCGCCGGGCGCGGTTCAGGGATACCCGGGGACGGACAGCACATCCGCGTTTCCTACGCGACCTCCGGCTTCTCCTTGGCTGTGGCTGTCTTGGATTTTACCGATCCCGATAAAAACCTTCATGCCGTCCGCATAGAGGGACCGCGAGATCAACGATTCTTTCTGGGTCGATCCAATACGGTCATAGTTCCGCGCTTGGCGCCCGGACGGTATCGGTTCATCGCTTCAGGTGCGGGAAACCGCGGCGTTTGGAATGAGAACGGTTCATCTGTAATGGTTGAAGTCGTACCGCCGTTCTGGTCGAGTCCCGTTTTCTTTACCTTTTTAGGATTAGTAATCGTTTTGGGAATCATCGGCGCGTTCCGTTTCCGCGTCTCAAGGCTGGAGCACCATACGCGTGAATTGCGTGAAGTGTCGGCCCACATTCACGAAGCCCGCGAAGAGGAACGGACCGAAATTGCCCGCGAAGTGCACGACCAGCTCGGTCAAACCTTGACCGCGGTAAAGATGGGTTTATACTGGGCAAAGGAAAATTCGCGCGTGTCCGCCGAGACGATGGAAAACCGGCTCGGGGAATTGCTTGAATACACGGATCTTGCGCTTGATTCCGTGAAGTCGATTTCCACGCGTCTGCGGCCTAAGGTTTTGGATACGCTCCCGCTCGGCGAAGCCCTTGAATGGCTGGTCCGGGATTTCTCCCGGTGGAGCGGAATACCTTGCGAGACAAAAATCGATAGAACTCCGTTCGAACTCGACCGTAGAACGAAAACTGCAATTTTTCGGGTTCTGCAGGAAAATTTGACGAATGTCGCCCGTCATTCGGGTGCCTCCCGGGTATGGATTTCCTTACTTGTAGACGAGGCTTGGATAGAGTTGACGGTGCGCGACAACGGGCAAGGCATCGATTTGAGCCACCCGGGATCCCAGCGTTCTTTCGGGATTGCCGGGATGCGGGAACGCTGTTCCTATCTAGGCGGATCGTTCGATATTTTTCCGGCGCAAACCGGCGGAACGGTTATGATCGCCCGCTTACCATACGTTCTTTCCGGGGGGGATGAGGATGCTTAAAGTCTTGATCGCGGACGATCACCCGCTTATCCGAAAAGGACTGGGGCAGATTCTCTCGGATTCAGTATATGTGGACGTGGTGGATGAGGCTAACGACGGGTTCATCGCGCTGGAAATGGCGCGGAAACACCATTACGACGTCATCATCCTTGATATTTCGCTGCCCGGGAAAGACGGCATGGATGTCCTTCCCGAACTGAAGGCGATCGCCCCCGACACGCCGGTGCTTATGCTTTCCATTCAGCCCGAGGAACAATACGCGGTCCGCGCTTTCCGACTCGGCGCGTCCGGTTGTCTCAACAAATCGAGCGCTCCGGAAGAGTTGGTGGAAGCGATCCGCACGATAGCGGGCGGCGGCACCTATTTGAGCCCGAAAGCGAAAGATCTGGTGATGGTCAGCATTCGGGGCGATCCGCGCGCGAAGCCGCATGAAGCATTGTCCGAAAGGGAAACCCAGGTGATGCTTCATATCGCCCGGGGAAAGACCGTCGGTGAAATCGCGGATCTTCTCGCGTTGAGCGTGAAGACGGTGAGCACCTATCGCGGCCGTCTCCTTGAGAAACTTAACCTAGAGAACAACGCGCAAATCATGGAATACGCCTTCCGGCATAAGTTGATCGATTAATGTCGGTGTCCGTCCTACAGGAAAAACGGAAGCTGTCCGACTTCGCGCGGCGGGAAAGGGCTTTAGGATGCTTGCGTGGACGAGTATCGCGTACAAGTCGAAGTCCTGCACCCCCTGCATTCTCAGGATCGAAAACGGGCTGAAGAGTTTCTTCGCGCCCGCGGATTGGATCCCGAGGGAGACGTCGAGGTATCGGTACTCGTTTCGTATGACGGCCGTCCGGCGGCGACCGCTTCTTTGGCGGCCAATGTGGTCAAGGAAGTCGCCGTGGATCCGTCCCTCGAAGGTGAGGGCCTCGCGGCCCTCGCCGTGTCGAGGATCATCTCCGAAGCC
>JBAYHM010000016.1:0-28112 GCA_041666155.1 Treponemataceae bacterium | reverse complement strand
GACTCAGGCAGCCTTTTCCGCGCCCCGGAAACCATCAAGAACCAATGCGGGGATATCGGCTGTGTAGACTCCTTCGACGCGCTGCTCGCCAAGGTCGACGCCTTTTTGAGCGCATAACGTCTGTTCCGGTTTGACCCACGGGCCGCTCCACGCGATACTGGAAGCGGAGGCGGTCATGGCTCAAAGCCTTTTTGACCTTCGTTCCCTCTTATATAACTGCGTGCTTGATGCTGATCGGGCCGGAGCCGCTCGTCTCCTTGACCAAGCCGTACGGGAATACGGTTTTAATCCCGTCATCGCCGACGCGCTTGAGCCGACGCTGCGCCGCATCGGAGAGCGTTTCGCAAAAGACAAGATTTCTTTGGCGCAGGGCTATGTCGCAGGCAAAATCGCCGAAGACTTGCTGGGAAAATTCGACGCGACCAATGACCAAACGATCCGGCCGCAACGCGGCACGATCGTACTCGGCAACGCCGAAGACGATTATCACGCGCTCGGTCGGAAAATGGTTTCCGCCTTTCTGCGCGTCGAAGGCTGGCACGTAGAGGATCTCGGCAACGACGTGCTTCCGGAGCTGTTCGTCGATACCGCCGAAAGAGTCGGCGCCCGCGTCATCGGCGTATCGGCGATGATGCTGACAAACGCTCTTAATATAACCAAAATCCGGGAAGAATTGGATAAACGGGGCTTACGCGACCGCATCAAGCTGGCCGTCGGCGGCGCCGTTTTCGTGATGCGGCCGGAACTCGTCGCCGAAGTCGGCGGGGACGGTACGGCGACAACCGCGATGGACGCGCCCGCACTCTTTGACTCGCTCGATACCCAGGCGGGAGGAGGAGAATGACCTCCCTGGAACGAATCGGAGCCGCTTTGTCGGGGAAATTTGCCGATCGACGAGCGGTCGCTCCGCTGCTGGCGCTGTACGGAAGCCGCCTTGCCGGCATCCCGCTTGAACGCTACTACCGGGACGCGGCGGCGTACACCGAAGGACAACAGGCCGTTGTACGGCGCTTCGATCCGGACGCGCTCTTCGGACCCTTCGTTTTAGCGTACGAAGCCGCGGCGTACGGGGCGGAACTGAAATGGACCGAGACCGCACCGCCGAATGTTCGAAAACACTTGCGCCTATCCGCGGGCGCCCTGCCTTCAATAATCGCTCCGGAAAACGACGCGGATCTTTCCTATTTGGTCGAAAGCGTCCGGTTGACCGCCGAATTCTGCCGCGGAGAGAAACCGGTCGCCGCCGTCCTGACATCGCCTGCCGATCTTCCCGCCTTGCTTTTAGGAGTGGACGCCTGGCTGGAAATCCTCTTGTTCGATCCCGCGGCGGCCTCGGATTTCCTCTCTTTTTCCGAAGAACACTTCGTAGCGCTCGCCTCGGCTTATTTCAAGGCGGGGGCAACCTTTATCGCGGTCCCGATTATGTTCGCGAATCCGGCGATCCTCACCGATGCGCTCATTGAGAAACTGGCGCTTCCCGCGCTCCGCAGGGCGTTCGCGAGAGCAAGCGGACCTATCGTATTCCACCATGGCGCGATTCCCTTGGCCGAAAGGATCGGCATGTTCAAAGACCTTCCGAACGTCGCGGGCTTTCTACTGGACGAGAAAGACGATTCCACGACGGCGAGAAACACGCTAGGGCCGGGGCCGCTGTTGATCGCCGGCCCCGCTGGTCCGACGCTGCGGAACCGATCTCCCGAGTCCGTCGCCGCGACGGTTCGGCGTTTTTTGCGGGAAAGAGCCGATGATCCGGCGTTCATGATCGCGACGGGCGCCGCGGATATTCCCGTCGACACGGATCCGGAAATTATCGACGCGCTCCTCCGCGCCGCTCGAAACGAGGAACCGATCGATGGGTGAAAAAGTTTTACTGATCGCTTGCGGCGTTTTCCAAAAAGAATATGAACGGCTCCCCACGGATCTCAGAGAGCGTTTGGAAGCTCATTTTCTGGACTCAATGCTGCACATGCGCCCCGCAGATCTCGATGAAGCGATAAGGGAATGGCTGCCTCAGCCGCCGCGACGCGCGATTCTTCTCTTCGGCGACTGTTCGCCCCACATGCGCGAATTTGCCGCCCACCCGGGAACCGTCAGGGTTTCAGGCATCAACTGCATCGAAATACACCTCGGATCCGAACGCTACAAGACCCTACGTCACCGTGGAAGTTTCTTCATGATGCCCGAGTGGATCGATCGCTGGGAAGAAGTGTTCAAGAAAGAACTCGGCTTGGGGAAAACCGACTTGGCGCGCGACTTCATGAGGGATAGCGCCACTGAACTCGTGTACTTGGATACCGGCGGTGAGAGTGTGCCGCAAGCAACGCTTGCGGCAGCCTCGAACTACCTCGGACTCCAATTCCGAATAGAAAAATCCAGATCCGACAGATTGGAAACGGCGCTGCGGGCCGCGCTGACCGAGCTGAACGATGTCAAATAAAAAAACGAGCGAACAGGATCGAAAAGCGTTCGACATGCTTTTGTCCGACCTAGTTGAGCGGCTCTTGTCTTTATCGGACGATCCCGGTCGTTCAAGTGATTTCATGGCCGAAGAATTGCGCGCGTTAGTCGGCGCGAAAACGGTTTTGGTGTTTCTCTGCCGTACCGAAACGCATCCCGACAAACACCGGCTTGCCTCCGTCTACCCGGAACGGCGCAGACCTTTGGCAGACGACGGGGGACTGGAGCGGCTGCTTGAATTGTCCCATTACCGCAATGAACCCCGCGTCATTGAAAAAAACGACACTAGCGAAGAAGCGGACATCCTTGCGGAGAAAGGCATCTCCCTGTCTATGATTATTCCCTTGGTTTACGGCAAGGAACGGGTCGGCGCCATCCTGCTGCTCGATTTATTGGATCGGGGGACCGTGGAAAAGGCATTGGAGACGATACAAAGGCTTTCCTCCGTATTCGCCCTTATTCTGCGAAACGCGGACCTTTACGCCAATATGCAGGAAAAAGTAGTCGTCCGTACGCGCGCGTTGGAAGAATCGCTCCGAGAGAAGGAAGTACTGCTCAGGGAAGTGCATCACCGGGTAAAAAACAATCTGCAGATCGTACTCAGTTTTCTATACCTCAAGGCGTCGGGGCCGGTCGGAGAGGAAACGCGGCAAATCCTCCAGGAAAGTCAGGCTAGAGTCCACGCGATGGCTATGGTCCATGAGGAAATCTACCGATCCGGCGATTTCGCCGAAATCAATGTTGCCGAATACGTTATACGGATAGCGAACGCCGTTATGAGCGCGTTTTGTCCGACCGTCAAACGAGAATTCAAGGAAGAAGGACCGATACGACTGGAAGTTAACGAAGCGATCCCTTGCGGATTGATCGTTTCGGAACTGGTCATGAACGCCGCGAAACACGCGTTCTTGAAGCGCGACGGCGGCCGACTGGACATTACCATCGGAACCCGGGAGCAGGAAGGATTCATCGAAATCAAAGACGATGGTCCCGGCTTTCCATTAAAAATCGGAGAAAAACAGAGCGAAGGCGGCATCGGCCTTACCATCGTGGAAAGCCTGCTTGATCAAATTCACGGCCGGCTGGAAATGAGCCCGGCGGGATCGCCGGGCGCGCGCGCCGTCCTGCATTTCCCGTTGCGATCAGCGACCATAAAGGAATGGACGTCCCCATCGTCGAAGACGAACGACTGATCGTGCTTATGATCACCCGGATGCTTCGCATCCGGGTCCGTTGCTTTTCTAGGCGCGAACCATCGCTTGCCGCGAAATCCGGGATCAGGCGAGTTTCGCTTCCCGTTTCTTGAGCAACGCCTCAATCTCCGCTACATCCGCTGAAGAGAGTTTCACGTTTCCGCCCGGCGCGGTTTCCTCAATCTGGGAAGGCTTCCGCGCGCCGACAATAGCCGACGTCACTTCCGGCCGCCTGAGCACCCACGCCAACGCCAACTGGGAAAGAGTTATCCCCAAGCGCGCGGCGATAGGCTTGAGCCCGTCCACCAGTTCCAGCGTCGCGCCGAAAGACGGTTCCTGGTAGAAAGGATTCTCGCGGCGGATATCGTCCTTGGGGAGCGCGGCTAGGCGTTCCCGGTTGAAGGCGCCGGTGAGAAGGCCCATCTGCATCGGGCTGTACGCGACCACGCCGATCTTCTGCTCGCGGCAATAGGGCAGAATTTCGGCTTCCACCTCGCGCTTGAGCATACTGTACGGCGGCTGCAGCGACGCGACCGGATGGATCGCCTGCGCGCGCTTGAGCTGGGCAACGTTGAAGTTGGAGACACCCGCGTAACGTACTTTTCCCGCCTTCACCGCATCGGCGATTACGCCCCAGGCTTCCTCGATATCCGCTTCCGGCTGCGGCCAATGGACTTGGTACAGATCGATGACGTCGGTACCTAGGCGTTTCAAGCTGGCTTCAAGCTCGTTCCGGACGCTGTCGGCTTTCAGCCGGGCGAAAGGGACCGGATCTCCCTCGTTCCAGCAGCGGCCGCATTTGGTCGCCAGGAATATGTCCTTTCGTCGCCCCTTGATCGCCTTGGCGACAATCTCCTCCGCGTGGCCAAGCCCGTAGACGGCCGCGGTGTCCACCCAATTGATACCGAGATCCAGACCCCGCCTTATCGCCGTGATCGAATCATTATCGTCTTGGGCACCCCAAGCGAAGCGCCAATTGTTTCCTCCAAGGGCAAAAGAACCGATACCCAAGGTCGTCAGCCGCTCTCCCGTCCAACCTAAAACACGAGTGTCCATATCATTCCTCCGATGGATAGTATCCAGTATACATAATACACCCTGGAAGGCTGTATTGACAACTGAGTCATTGAATAGAGGGAGAACCGGTAGTTTTCCGTTGTTCCTCAATTCGCGGCGACGGAAAGCGGCTCGGAAGCGCATTCGTCAATGCAGTCGTCCGCCGCGGAAAACGCCGCAAGAAGCGGATCTCCAGGACGGGCCGCGCCGCTTGTCCTGGTTTCCAATTCGGCTTTGAGGAAATTGACGACTCGCGCCCAGGCTTTTTCGGTTGCCGCCATATTTGCGCCGTTTTGCCCATCCTGCTGACGCAGGAATCCGTGACCCGCGCCCTGATAGATCTCCGTTTCGTACCGTTTGCCTAGGCGTTGCATTTCATTCGACGCGGCCGGAATAGTAGCGTTCACGCGATTGTCGTTGCCCCCGTACAATCCGAGAACGGGAGCCTTGACCGCCGCGAGACTCTGCGCTGCCGGGGAAGTGCCGTAGAACACGATCGCCGCCGAAAGATCGGGCCGAGCCGTGGCGTACGCGAAGCTGATTCCGCCACCCCAGCAATAGCCGACGACGGCAAAACGGGTTGCCGCCGAAGGCAGGGATTTTGAGTACTCCGCGGTCGCATCCAGCCGCTTGACCACTTCTTCGGCCCCCAGATTTCGAATCAACGCCGTCGCCGTGTCTTTTTCCATGCCGACGGAACCCTTTCCGCCCGGTCCTTTGCCGCTCAACAAATCCGGCGCCACGGCGATGAAACCTTCGGCGGCGAACTGGTCGGCAACCGCGCGGACCCAGTCGGTGAGCCCGTAGATTTCGTGTATTACTACAACTACGGGCGCTTTTTCTTTCCGTTCGGGATACACGACCCAGGCATCCACTGAATCCCCGCCCGCGGCGGGGTACCGCGCCCATTCCCCGTGACGCGGAGAAGAATTGAGACGATCTTTCGCGCCGGCCTCAGCCGGCGGCAAAGACGCCGTTTGCGCGGCAAGCGATCCCAAGGAAAGACCGAAAAGCACCATGAGCGCGAGGGAACGCGAACGAACATAACTATCGATCCGCATGATTGCTCCTTTCGGAAATCCAACCGGTTGACCAAGAACCTGGGCTGGATTCCAGTTGTTATATATTACTAATTTAGAAATATATAGAAAAGTAAATACTAGCCGAAATGCAACTGGTTCGTGCTATGCTCGTTACATCAATTTTTCCATTGGAGGAAGTATGGCCGCCGATAAAGCCGCTCTTTTTAAAAAAATATACGATTTGGGTTTCACCTACGAGAAAGAGTACCGGGGCTGCGCGCAATGCGTCATCGCGGCGTTGACCGACGGGTTGGGCATTCGGAGCAAGGAAACGGACGCGATCTTCAAGAGCGCGACGGCGTTGGCCGGCGGCGTGGCCCAGGAGACGGACGGAAACTGCGGCGCGTACGCGGGCGGCGCCATGATGATCTCGTATTACCTCGGCAGAGAACGCGACAACTTCGCCGACCCCGCCAAGATCCGCGCGCAGACCTCCGCGCTGGTGAGCAAGCTGCATGCGCGGTTCATTGCCGAATACGGTACCGTGACCTGCGCGCGCATCCACACGAAGATCATGGGACGCCCCTTCTACATCAAGGACCCCGATGAATTGGTGAAATTCGACGCGGCGGGTGCTCACACCGATAAATGCACCAACGTAGTCGGCATGGCCGCGAAATGGACGGCCGAAATCCTGCACGAAGCGGGACTACTGCCGAAATAAGGGCGGTAGGACCGCCGGGAACAGATACAAACCGAGAGCCGAACGAAGCATAAATAGAGTATACTGTATGTTATAAACTAACTCGATCCGGTATTCCCGGATCGATCGGAAGGACCGTGAATTGACTTCTCCGCTTCTCACAAAAGCGTTCGTATCGTTATTTGTACAGAATTTTTTCATTCTAACCGCTATCAACGTGCTCAATGTGCTGCCCGATCATTTCGCGACGATCGGCGCGAGCAAGACATACATCGGCTTATATATGAACATCACCTCACTGGTAATGGTTGCGCTCGCGATTCCCTTGAGCGATCACGCAGACAGGTTCGGCCGCAAACGGCTCATAATGTGGGGTTACGCCACTGCGCTTATAGCCTTCGCGGGATCGTTCCTGCTGTCCGAGCATTTAGTGATCCTCGTTTTTTTGCGGGCGATTAGCGGTTTCATTTTCTGTTTAGCCTTCACCGTGCAAACGGCGGAAATGTTCGGACTCCTTCCCAGGAGTCGGCGATTTTCGGGCATGGCTATCTACGGTATCTCCGGGCTTGTCGCGAATCCGTTCGGCTCTTTTATCGGCGAACTGATAAATGGATCGATCGGAGCGCGCTGGCTGTTCATCGCGGCGTTTGCATTTACAGTATTGGGATTCATTCCCGCAATCTCTCACCGTTTCCATGAACGCGCGGCCGAAGATCCGAAAAGCGAATACTTTATCGATTTGGTAAAAAGAAAGGAGCTGCGGCCTCTTTTCGCGTTTTCATTCCTGCTCGGAAGCGCTTATGCGGTGTTCGCGACCTTCCTGGTAAACTTGACGCGTGAACGGCTCGGCATACCGACCATCTCCAGTTTCTTCGCTTCGTTCTCCGCCGTCGCCATTTTCATCCGCCTATTTCTCGGCAAGCACCTAGAACGGATATCCCCCCGGACGATAATCGCGGTCTGTTTCCCCTTGGAAGCTACCGCATTCGCGCTCTGTTTCGTACTGCGGAGCGCCGCGATGCTGCCGGTGATCGGCGTCATCTACGGGATCGGCCATTCGATAATGTGGCCGTTGGTCTCAAGTTTGTTCGTCAATTCGGGTACTGATACCGATAGGCTCGGGCTCAACAACCTCTATTCATCCATCAACCAGGCCGGAGGCATCGCGGCGGCGGTGATTATGGGCGCGATCGCGGATGCCGCCGGCCTTCCGGTGATTTTCTTCATCATGGCGGTATTGAGTCTGGCTATGGTGCCGCTCAGCCTCATCGGACTGCGACGGACAGAGGTGCATTCCTGAGCGCGACGTCGTACGGAACGGCATCGATCCGCAAGTGGGGTTTCTGTTTCTCAGGCGTACCGGGATATTTTCTCAAATTGGTTGACGATATCCAGAAAACCAAGAACCATATCGGGGTCGAAAAAAGTCCCTGAACCTTCGCGGATTATGGTAACCGCTTTTTCGTGAGGAAAGGCCGGTTTATACACGCGTTCGCTGATCAGCGCGTCGTAAATGTCAGCCAACGCCATTAGCCGTCCCGAGACAGGAATAGCGTCACCGGCCAAATTGCGGGGATAACCCGACCCGTCCCATTTCTCATGATGACACCACGCGATTTCCCGCGCGAAACGTAGAAAAGAGGCAGGCGAATCAAGAAGCAGTTCGGCCGCCATGATGGCGTCGCGACCGAGAATTGAATGGGTTTTCATAATCGAAAATTCCTCGGGGCTCAGTTTCCCCGGTTTAAGGAGTATGCTGTCGGGAATCCCGACCTTCCCTATATCATGCAAGGCGGCCGACTTTTGAAGAAGTTCAATGATTCCGGGAGTAAAGAAATCCTTGAACCGAGGATGCTCCCCCATCCGCTCGGCGAGGACTTTTATGTAACATTGCGTTCGCCGAATGTGCCAGCCGGTCTCGTTGTCCCTCGTTTCCGCTAAAGATCCCATCGCGACCATCGCGACGTCTTGGATGACGCTAATTTCATGGGTCCTGCGGACGACTTCTTTTTCTAGGTATTCGCTCCTATCTTTCAGGAAATCCCTCACATTCTTCAAGCGAAGATGCGTCTGTATTCTCGCCTTCACGATCGGAGGGCTGAGAGGTTTCGTTATGTAGTCCTCGGCTCCGAGTTCCAAGCCTTTTTGCTCGTCTTCCATCTCCGATTTCGCCGTTAGGAATATGATCGGGATATCGGCCGTTTTCGGATCGGCCTTCAGGCGCCTGCAGACTTCATAGCCATCCATTTCCGGCATCATAATATCGAGCAGGATGATGTCCGGCGGATCGTCGCCGGCCGCGATCCGAAGCGCCTTCTCCCCAGATATGGCAATTTGCATCCGGTAAGTTCCCTTGAGAAGACTCGTCAACAACGCAACGTTGTCGGGAGTGTCATCGACGATCAAGACTGTCGAAGTCGAAGCGTTGTTCATTTGTATTTTTTCTCCTTTGAGCCGCGCTTTTTACGCGAACCAAAAGCGGCTTCAGAATCGCGAGCAAGGCGTCGAAATCGTATGAATCCATGATCGTTTCCATCTTCATGAATTCTCTCTGAGAACAGGAACCGGAGATCTCCGCGCTAACCGACTTGAAATAATCAACCGCTTCAACATCGTTCTTTTCTAAGTAGCGAATAAGGTTTTCGAGTGTTTTTACCGTCTTTTCAAAAGAGACTTCTTGCACGCCGGAGTCGGCTGAAGACTGCTTTTCCTTTCCCCTAGTTCCCGCGACAAGTTCCGACTGGATCCGTTCGATAAGGGATTTGAGAGAAGGTTCCAAACGATTCAGGAGCTCGACCATCTCGGTCGCCGACTTACCGCCTGAAATCGCCGATTCCAATTCCCCGGCTATTACCTGCGGTTCGAAAGCTCCGATGTTGCCCGAAACCCCCTTCAAAGTATGAGCCAGCTGCTCTGCCGCTTTCCAATCTTTTTGCTCTAAAACCTTTCGTATTCTCGCCGGCGTGTCGGCTTGCCCCACAATGTACCGGCCCAACAGCTCCATATACAGCTTGGCATTGCCGGCTACCCGTCTCAGGCCGCTTTTCATATCAAGTCCCATTATCAGGGGAAGCGGGAGAATCTCAGCCGACGCGCCCCGGAACCGTGGTACCGACGACCCCGACGTACCGAGAGACGACCGATGATAGTAGCGACGTATCGTAGCGAACATCGTTTTTGGGTCGATTGGCTTTGCGATATGATCGTTCATGCCGAAATCTTTTGCTTTTTGTTGCTCTTCCACCATGGCATGAGCTGTCATCGCGATGATTGGGAGGGCCGAAAATCGAGAATCTTCCCGAATACGTTTAGTCGTTTCGTAACCGTCCATATCAGGCATCTGGATATCCATAAGGACGATGTCGAAACTTCCCTCCGATTTGGACAGAATTTCAATTGCCTCACGGCCGGTATTCGCGACGACCGTTTCGATGCCGACGCTCTTGAGCAACTCCACGGCAATTTGCTGATTTATTTCGTTGTCTTCAGCCAGCAATATACGCGCCCCTTCCAACTCGCCGTCGTCCGGAGAATCGAAACACACACTGTCCTTTTGCCTCACGACGTTCGGAGAGAATATCCTAAGAACGGCGTCTAATAGAGTCGAAGCGGAAACAGGTTTAACGAGAAATTCGGTGGCGCCCGCTTCCAAGGCTTTCGTTCGTTCGCCTTCGCCCCCACCTGAAGCGCTCATAAGAAGCACCACGGGAACCTTTTTAATAATCCCGGTCTTCGTGATTTGTCTTGTAGCTTCGATGCCGTCGATACCCGGCATTTTCCAATCCATCAGTACCAGGGCGAACGGATCTTCGTTCTCGGCATGCGCCACGGATTCCACCGCATCCTCGCCCGAGCCGACGACCGTTACCCGGAACCTGAGCGACTGCAGGATAGCGCGCATTACCTCCTGCGCGACGGGATTATCGTCCGCGACAAGAACGCGCATGCCTTCAAGATTCGGAGGAACGGAATAGCGTTGGCACTTTTCGAATGCGTCGATTCCGAAAACGGCGGTGAAGGTAAACGTGCTGCCTTTACCGCTAACGCTCTCAACGTTGATGGTCCCGTCCATCATACCGACTAATCGGCGAACAATGCTCAAACCGAGTCCCGTTCCGCCGTATTTCCGCGTCATTGAACCATCGGCTTGCGTGAAGGGCTGGAACAGCTTCTCCTTTTGAGAGGGGGTCATGCCTATCCCGCTGTCCCGCACCGAAAAACGCAGCCTAGCTTTACCTTCTTCTTTTTCCAAGACCGACACTTGGAGTTCAATTTCACCTTTCTCCGTGAATTTCACGGAATTCCCCACCAGGTTGACAAGTATCTGCTGGAGCCGATGGGGGTCGCCGATGAGGGCTAATGGAGCATCCGGCGCTACATTAAATATAAGTTCCAGCCCTTTGTCGAAAGCGGTTTGCCCGGTTATCTGGACAACGGCTTCCAATACGCGGTCCAGCTCAAATTCTATTTTTTCCATCGCCAGCCGACCGGCTTCGATCTTAGAATAGTCGAGGATGTCGTTGATCGTACCCAACAGGGATAATCCGGCATTATGTATTTTCGTCAAATAATCGGCTTGCCTGGGAGATGGATCCGCCTTCAAAGCAAGGTCGGAGAATCCAATAACCGCGTTCATGGGGGTTCGGATTTCGTGGCTCATGGTGGCCAGGAATTCACTCTTCGTCCGATTCGCCGACTCGGCAATCTTGTTCGCTTCCACGAGAGCTTCGTTCGCGGATCTCAATTCACTGGTCCGTTCCAGTACCCGCTGTTCCAATTCGGCGTAGAATTTTTTTGCCTCGTCCTCAGCCCGTTTACGCATTGTAACGTCTTTTACTACTCCGTCGTAGGAAGTTAAGCAGCCGTTCAAGTCAAATTTCAAAATGGGAGTATCACTCACCCAGCGAATCTCGCCGTCCTTACGAATGATCTGGTGTTCAATGGCGGGCATTTTTTTTCCCGATTGGATTTCCGTAACCTGTTCTATTACCATCGGACGTTCCGGTTCCGGGACCATTTCTATCCAGAGATGACCATCGCGATCAAACTCCTCCGTCGTATATCCCGTAACCACTTCACACGCGGAGTTATGAACCGTTTTAACGGTTTGCCCGTCTTGAACGAAAACCGTATACAGATAATCGCTTAGACCAGCGGTTATTCGTTTGTACCGTTCCTCGCTCTCCTTCAACAATTCGTCCGCGATTTTTCTTTCACTTATCTCCGCCGATAATTCCGACGTCCGGTTCCGCACCAAATCCTCGAGATGATCGTTCATGGATCTCAACATTTTTTGCGATTCAATAAGTTTTTTATTTCGATCCACCGCCGCTTCATAGGTAGATAAAAGAAGCGTGTACATCTGGCGCGGGTCGGTTTTTATCGTCCGCGGCTTCCCGGCGATCAGGATTTCAATTTGGACGCGTTTTTCTTCAGAGTCTTTGAACCGCGTTTCGGTTAGCGTTTTTTCAATGGCGGCGAGTAAGTATTCATCTTCGTAGGGTTTAGTTATAAAACCATTCGCTCCGCAGTCCATCCCTTCCAACACGTCCGCGGGATCTAGAAGCGACGTCAACAAAATCACCGGTATGTTTCCGGTCTTCTCGTCGGCCTTGACTCGTCTGCAGAGATCGTAACCGTTCATGCGGGGCATGACGATATCGCTGACAATCAACGAAACGGAAAACTCCTTCAAACATTCTAATGCCTGCTCTCCGTCATTCGCCGTCGCGACGTGGTATGTACGTCTCTCAAGCAGATGCTTCAGTTTCTCGGCCTGCGTGGGGCTGTCATCGACAACGAGAATACCGATAGCCATCAATCCCTCCCTTTTAATGTTTTCCGAATGATGATAAAAGTTCCGCGATTTTTTCCGGCGGGAGAATATGAGTCGCGCCGCCCAATCGTACCGCTTCACCGGGCATGCCGTTCACGATAGTGCTGTCGGCGTCCTGCGCGACAGTGACAGCGCCTCTTTCTCTCATCTCCTTCAATTCGGCCGCGCCGTCCTTTCCCATACCGGTCAACAGGACGCCGACCGCGCGCGGACCGTACTCCCGGGCGACCGTCCTGAATAGGAAAGCGACGGATGGACGCAAGCCTTGTTCGGGCGGATGACCGCTGAGGCGGATAATGGGACCCAGCGAAACGCCCATGTGGAATCCGTCCGGCGCGATATACGCGTGTCCGGGCAGCGGATGTTCGCCGTCGGTCCCTATATGAACCGGAAATCCGGACGCGTCGCCGAGCCACTTGATGAATCCGTCCATAAAGCCCGTTGAGATGTGCTGCGTAATGAGTATCGGATAGGAAATTTCTTTCGATATTTCCGAAAGGATGCGCAATATCGCGGCTGGTCCACCCGTGGAAGCGCCGATCGCCGCGATTTCTATATCCACGCGCTTCTCCGATACCGGCGGCGCGACCCGAGGAGACTGCGCGGATATTTCGGACGATCTCGCGAAACGCCGTATCACCTTGACCTCGGACATCAGCTTCACCGTACGTATCAGCTCCTCCGATATAGCCGCGTACTCGGCATGCGTAAAACCCGGCGGACGCTGCACCGCGGCGAGCGCTCCCGCCTCTATCGCCCGAAACGTCGCGCTGACTTCGTTCGCCCTTGTGCTTCCGCTTACGATAACGATCGGCGTCGGATGTTCGCGCATGATCAATTTAGTCGCCTCGTAGCCGTCCATGACCGGCATATGGATATCCATCGTGATCACATCCGGTTTATGCCGCTCTGCCGCCGTAGCGGCTTCCTTTCCGTTGCCAGCGGTACCGACTACCTCTATCTCCGGGTCGGAGGACAGGATATGGATCAACAATTCGCGATTTGACAATGAATCGTCTACGACAAGGACCTTGATCCGCGGCCGATCCGGATTTTTCATCTGCATTTTAGATAAACCTCCGCACCGTCTCCAGCAGATCGCTTTGATCAAAACTGCTCTTGACGATGTACGCGTTGGCGCCGACTTCAATCCCGCGCTCGCGGTCCGCGCGCGACGCGAGCGCCGTGATCAATATCACCGGCGTCTCTTTCAATCTTGAATCTCCCCGAATTCCGGCGGTCAGATCGAAGCCGTTCATGCGCGGCATGTCTACGTCGGATACTACCGCGTCGAAGTCGCCTTCCCTGGCCTGCGTCAACGCGTCCATTCCGTCTACGGCGGTGGCTACCATATACCCCGCGGATTCCAAAATGTTCTTGATGAGGGACCGGGCGGTGATGGAATCCTCCGCGACGAGGATCCGGCCCGTTCGTTTCGGCGCGCCGACGGGGATTGCGGGAAGTTCCGGTTTAGCGATCGGGCGGATCGCGGATTTCATCAGGTCGGAAATATTGAGCACGGGAACGACTTTGCCGTCGCCGAGGATGGTCGCGCCGCTTATGTTGCGGACCCTGCTCAACTGGGGCCCTAAGCTTTTGAAAATGACTTGGCGCTCATCTAGGACCTGATCTACTTGGACGGCCAGGCGTTTCCCGGCGAACGCGAGAACCACGACGGGAAACCGGTCGGAAGTTTCGGCGGCCTTCCTTACGCCCAGCATGTCGTTCAATCGAACCATGGACACTATTTTTCCGGCGACGGATATCGTTTCCCGGTTCTCCACCGTTTTGACCTGATCCCGGTTCGCCCGCAGCGACCGTTCGACGTTCATCGTCGGAAGAACGAATATTCCGTCGCCCGCCTTCACTAGCACGCCCCTGAACGTCGCGACTGTCAGCGGCACAAGAAGCTTGAACGTCGTACCCGATCCGGCTTCGCTACGGACGGTAACCTCTCCGCTCAACTTCTCTATTTTCTCTCGGACGATGGCCAACCCGAGTCCGCGGCCGGAAATGTCGGTCACGATCGGGCTGGTGGATACGCCGGATTGGAAAATCAAGTCCGCTGCTTCGTCGGGACCGAATTCCGCCGCGGTTTCCCGAGCTACGATACCCATCTTGACGGCGGCTTCCTTGACGCGATCCGTATCGATGCCTTCTCCGTCGTCGCTCACCGTGATTTCCATATGACGGCCGTTCTTGGCCGCGAAGGAGACGGAAATCTTCCCGGAAGGCGGCTTTCCCCGCCCCGTACGCGCTTCCGGTTTAGCTATGCCGTGGTCTACGCAATTCCTGAGCAGGTGAATGAGCGGCCCTTTCAATTCGTCCAATATCCGTTTATCCATTTCGATTTCGGCGCCGTTTACCGACAATTCCGTTTCCTTGCCCTGTTCGCGCGCCAAGTCGCGGACCATTTTCGGAAACGGCTCTATGAGAGACGACACCGGAAGCATGACGATCATCTTCATCGCCTCCAGATGATCGTCCACCATTTTTTTAATGACGCGATGATCCTGCTCCATCGCTCGCTTCAAAGCGGCGACGCGGAAAACCGCGTCGCTGAGATGGGCCGCGAAATTGAAATCCGCGCGTTTCGCGGACTCCGCTTTCCACGACGATAACATACGGTTGATCTCATTGATTTCCGTGCTTCTTTGACCGGCGATCATTTTTATTTGGAACATTTCTTCCGTTTGGAGGAGGAGCTCGTTCAATTTTTCGGTGGCGATCCTAACGGTGCCGGTGGAAACGCTTTCTTTTTCGCCGGGCGGATGGGCAATCGAAACGGCTTCCGGCGCCGGAACCGATACTTCTCCCGCGGCCGCAGCTTCCAATCGCCTTATCAAGTCGTTCACGCGCTCGCGGTCCGCAGAGGAGAACGCGGCGCCGGACAAGGAGACAAAATGAGTGATCGAGTCTACAGTTACATGGAGGAGATCGAACAAGGCGGGAGTCGTATCGATGCTTCGACTTTTTACGGCGAAGAATATGCTTTCCAGCGGCTGACAGATGGCTTCAATATCCTTTTGGTCGGCCGAACGCGCCGCGCCTTTTAGACTATGCGTTTCGCGGAAGATCTCTTCCACCAGCTTCGCTTGCCTTTCCCGATCCGTTTCCTTCTCCAGTTCGACCAGGCCGACAGAAATGGAGCGTGTATGCTCTTCCGCCTCGGTTTGGAATATCGAGTTCAAACGTTTCAGGAAATCCGCTTCGTTTGCGTCCATCGCTGAATCCTTTTTACGTTTTATACTGCTCGATCAGGCTTTTCAGTCGTAGACCCAATTCGTGCAGATTCCGCGCGGCGATTTCCGATTGCTTCATGCCGGCGGCGGTCTGCGCTCCCGCCAGGTTGATGCTCTCCATGGCCGTGCCGATCTGATCCATACCCGCGACCTGCTGTTGGCTGGACGCCGCTATCTGCGTGGATGCCTGAGCCGCCTCCGCGCTGGCGTCGGTCAGCATACGGATCGCTTCACCGGCTTGAGAGGATTGCTTGACTCCCGCCTCAACCGCCTTGGTTCCCTGCTCCGTCGCCATCACCGCCGAACCGGTGGCTTTTTGGATATCGGTCAATATTTCACGGATTCGTTCGGTCGCCTGCTTCGATTGTTCGGCCAAACTCCTGATTTCCTGCGCGACGACGACGAATCCCCTGCCCTGGTCCCCCGCGCGGGCGGCTTCGATCCCCGCGTTCACCGCCAGAAGGTTCGATTGGTCGGCGAGGTCGGACACCGTCGCGATGATACCGCCGATTGCTTGGCTTTGGTCGCTCAGGCCGACGATGGTACGGGCGATGGATTCCATTTGATCGCGAATGTTCAGCATCCCGCCGGCCGTTTCTTCTACGGCTTTTTGGCCCGATAGCGATACTTGCGCGACGCGCTGGGCGCTGTCGGAAACGAATTTTGCCTTATCGGAAGACATGCGGGCGGCTTGCCGCACCTCTTCAACGGTCGTCGTCGTCTCGTTGATGGCGGCCGCCGTTTCCACGGTTCCGGATGCGACCTGGGTAGTGCTGGACAATATCTCGCTCGCCGAGGCCCCGAGAGAATTGACCGATTCGGATATCTCGGAAACCATACGGCGGAGACCCGCGATCATCCTAGACAAGGCGTTCCCTAAAAGATCCTTGTCGGATTGAGGCTCGACGTCGACGCTCAAATCGCCCTTCGAAATCCGTTCCGCGGCTTCCGCCATGCCGCGTAGCGACTGGACCATCCACGAGAAAACCTGCGTC
Source organism: Treponemataceae bacterium (assembly GCA_041666155.1). Lineage (GTDB taxonomy): Bacteria > Spirochaetota > Spirochaetia > Treponematales > Breznakiellaceae > SZUA-426. Next base: position 11,608 of record JBAYHM010000016.1, on the reverse strand, counting down.
AATACGCCGACTTCGTCTTTCCGATCGTCCGCCGACAACGAAACGTCCAAGTTCCCCGTCGCGATCAGTTCGGCGGTTTTCGTCAACTCGCCCAGCGGCCGGGCGATGATCCGGTTCAGGAAAACGATCATCAGGATGCCTAAAACAAACGCGCTTATACCGACAACGACGAATAGGATAATTGACCGTCGGGCAGTTTCCATGTCCGCGGCCAGCCGGGAATCGACTTCCTTTCCCGCCTCATCGCCGAGCTCCATCGCGATTGCGCGGATCTTCGTATAGCGCTCATCCTGAATACCGGCTCCGAGCCGCCGCGCCTCATCGATTTTTCCCGCGTATACCAGCGAGATTTCCTGTTCCCGCGTTTTACGGTATTGGGAAACGAGGTCCTTCAACTCGACGATGCGATCTTGAAATCGGTGATCCGAATTAAGAAGACTTACCATCTTCAGCGTCTCGTCCATCAGAAGAAGCCGTTCTTTGATTGTTTCCACGATCTTCTCTTGACCCGCTTTATCGGCGACCAGCATCATCTCCAGTATCTGGGCCCGGTTGAAATTCTGGTTCGATCGAAAGTCGCACAGTTCAAGTGCTATCGTATATTCCTTGTTATGCAGCGATTGCGACGACCGGGCGATGCCGGAAATATTCGTAAACGCGGTCAGGATCACCGCCGCCAGCAGCATCCACATGGCACCGAAGGAAAGAATCAATTTCATCCGCGTCGACAAATTCATAAACCATTTCATCGTCTTCTCCCTTTTTTTTTCTTAGTCCGCGTCGTCTCGTACGACGATATTCTCGTCCTCCAGAATTCGTTTCGCGTCCAGGATGATCACGCGTTCCGCGGTAACGCCTTTCAAGTATTCAGCGCCGATGCCGGTCAGGGTCGGGATCGGCGGCTGGACGGTATTCAAGGGAATAGTCCGCGCGCCGATGATTCCGTCCGCCAGGATTCCGAATTCCATTAGACCGCGGCCGATGACTATAACCTTGTTGAGGTCTCCCAACCCCCTAGCCGGAAGTCCGAAAAAGACTTTCAGATCGACTACGGAAAGGATGCGGCCACGCAGGTTCACGATCCCCAGGACGAAGGAAGGCGCACCGGGCAGCGGCGTGAAATCCTTGAGGGGAAACACTTCACGTATGAATGAGGATTCAATGCCGTATGTTTCGTACGCCAAATTGAATTCGACGATGCTCAGGCATTCCGCCGCGGCGGCTTCTCGTTCCGGTTCCCGCGCCAGGACGAGCGCGCGAGAGTCAAGAATTGAACGCGTCTCTTCGCTATTCATACCGGCGCTCCTGTCCGCATGGCGGAACGGATGATTTCCCCGAATCTGAGCGCCGTCATGTTCGTCGCTATATCCACCGAATCGGACAATACGTCCGATTCGGCCAGATCAGCCAAAAGAGCGAGCGCGTTCTCGTAACATCGCCTTCCGGTTTTCGGATCGCCGTTCCGCGTCTGAAGATTCCCCAAGGTAAAATGGGCAAGGATGAATTTCGGATCGACGTAGAGCGCCCTCTGGAGCGATCCGATCGCTTCTTCGGTTCTGTTCGATTCCTGGAGGATGACAGCCCGCAGATAATGGAGGACGGGATCCAGCTTGTCGGCGGAAAGCGCTTCATCGCACAAAGTCAGCGCGCCCGCGAGATAGCCCCGATCGGCGAGCGTCCTGATGTAAGATTTCACATCTAATGGAAGTGTTTCATCGGGTCCTTTTGTCGGCGGGGTTTCAACGACGTCCGGTGCGCGTTCAATCCTTTCGGGAAGGACGCCGACCGAAAAAATTCCGGAAGGTTTCGCGGTCCACACGGGATCCGCGGTCCACGCCGGAACCGCGACGGGCGCCACCGTGGCCGTCAGCCTCTTCCGATACGCGAACGCGCCGTCTATCCGGACCGCTTCGAACTGCGGAAAAATCTCCTGCGACAGCTCGCTCGCGCTTACGAACAGCCATCCGCCTTCCGCCAAGCTGTCGTACAGTTTTTTTCCGACCTCGACGGCGCGATCCCGCGAAAAATACATCAATACGTTCCTGCAGAAAATAATATCCATTGCCTGGGGATACTCGTCCGCTACTAGGTTAAGGCAGGCAAAATCGACCATATCCTGAATTTCAGGGAGAACCTCCCGCTTGCCGTCGTTTCGTACACGCAAGTTTTCCCGCATTAACCCGTCCGGCGCGTCGCGGAACGACCATTCGCCGTACGCGCCGACCGACGCCTTCTTCAGATGCTCGGTATTTAGATCGGTAGCGAGAATTTTGACGTCCCAATCGGAAATATCGGCGATTACTTTGCGCAAAGCAATCGCGATGGAATACGGTTCTTCTCCCGATGAACACCCCGCGCTCCAAATCCTCAAGCGCCGATCGGTCGATTCTCGGAAACGAACTAATTCCGGCAGGATACTATTTACGAGGGCGTCGAATACGAGCGGTTCGCGCCAAAAGTACGTCTCGCCGTTGGTAAGAAGACCCGCGAGCCGTTCAAATCGTTCAACGGACAGCGGAAAAGCTTCAAGATGATCGATGAAGGTTTCCGCATCGGTAAAACCGAATTCCCGAGCGGCGGTATTCGCCGCGGCGGCTAAGTCGTTCCACCGAGTTTGGGGAAATTCGATCCCCATCCGCGCGCTTATGAAATCGTTGAATCGGCTCAAAGAGTCCCTGTCTTGTCCCGGATTCTTCTTCATTCCAAACCCTCTGAAAGGGATTCGGCAAGCTTTTGTTCTTCCGCCAGGGAAAAGAACGCGTCAAGATCGTAAATCAGGATGAGGCCGTCAGGCGTTTTAGCTATTCCCTCAAGGTATTCCGCCAAGAGTAAGTTTCTATCGGCGACTTCCAGTTCGCCCTCCGGATATTCACGGATTCCAATTACGGAATCGACGGCGAACGCGATGAGCCGAGTCGGTGTTTTGGCGATGATGAATCGGTCCTCCACGTGAGGGGCGCGTTCCGGCAAACGAAAACGACTACGGGCATTAACGACAGGGATTATACGCCCTTGAACGTTAATAACGCCCATGACGATCCCCGGCGCTTTCGGGAGCGGCATGATGGTCACAGAGCGGACAACCCGCTCAACGGTTGAGAGAAGTAACGCGTAATGAGGTTCATCAAGGGTAAAAACCAAGATCGGGCCTGAACAATCTCGTTTTTCATTGTTCATCGAACGTTTTTCTCCATACATCGATTACCATTAACAAGATAAGCTGAGTGTTTTTCGAGTTCGGGATCTCGGGCTACCGACTAAAAAGTAGTTGCTTTTGATATCACCACGTCCCACGCAGATCCCTCGTGAAAACGTATCTTTAATAATTATAAGGGAATCGTTTCAAATAGCAAATTCGCCACTGTTACTGAAAACTTGACTACCGCATCTTTCGCGGCGAGAATTACACATGATGAAGAAAGCGCTTGGAGACTGCGATGAATTCCAAAAACATAATCCGACGGGGACAATCCAGCGCTCCTGACCCGAGCACCGCGGTTCGGGAGCTCCATGAAGCCATTGCGCAGAAAGATACCGCGCTGGCAATATTCTTTTGCTCGAGCGAGTACGACCTTAACGCCCTGTCCGATGAGATGAATCGGCAATTCGCGGGCGTTTCCATTGTCGGCTGTACCACCGCGGGAGAGATCGGCCCGGCGGGTTATCAAGATCACGGTATTTCGGGGATGAGTTTTCCCGCCTCCACCTGTACCGCGCTTATCGCGCCGCTAAGCGACCTGGAACACTTTTCCATGAACGACGGACAAGAGGTCAGCCATGCGCTTCTTCAAAAATTGGAAACTTACGCGCCGAATGCGGGACCGACCAATAGTTTCGCGTTTCTTTTGATTGACGGTTTATCGGGGCGCGAGGAACAGGCGGCGCGCGCGCTGCAAAACGGCATCGGCCCTATCAGGTTATTCGGCGGATCGGCCGGCGACGACGGTAAATACGTGCGTACCTATGTGTTCTACGACGGCGCTTTTCACACGAATTCCGCGGTTCTCATTCTTATCAACACGATCCTCCCCTTCACTGTTTTCAGGACGCAGCACTTCGTCTGCGATGAAGAACGATTGGTCGTCACCGAAGCCGATGCCGCTCGGCGCATCGTAAAAGAGATAAACGGACTACCGGCCGCCGCGGAATACGCAAAAAGGATCAGGGTAGCCACCACGGAGCTCCGTCCCGCGCTCTTCGCCGCCTACCCGGTCGTCGTCGTGATTGACGGGAAGGAATATGTGCGATCCATCCAAAAAGCCAACGAGGACGGCAGCTTGACCTTTTTCAGCGCGATCGATGAAGGACTGGTATTCCGTTTCGCCCACGGCGTCGACTTGCTGTCAAACCTAAAAAAAACGTTCGCCGATATCCGCGCCAAAATCGGAGAACCGCAAATCACGATCGTCTGCGACTGCATTCTTCGGAACCAGGAGATCACCCAGAATGGATTCAAGGAAATTGTAGGCGATATCATGCGGTATAACGGCGCGGTAGGCTTCAGCACCTACGGTGAGCAGATCGACGGCGTGCACGTCAACCAAACACTCACCGGAATCGCCATTGGGACTCCAGTTGAGTGAGATGACCGACCCTCCAATCGACCCGGGCGAACAAACGCTCCAAGCCGAAATAATCCGCCTCAATAAAGTCGTAAAAGTCTTGATAGAACGCGCAGAGAAAACGATGAGCGCCGGAGGAAATGATTTCGGCGTATTCCAAACCACCATCATGCTGGAAGCTCAAGTCAGGAGCCGAACACGGGATCTTGAGGCCGCGCTGCTAAATAACGAAAAAATCAATCGCGACCTCCAGCAGGAAAAAGAAGAGCAAAGAAAATTGATAATGAAGCTGGAAGAGACGCAGACGCAGCTCTTCCAAGCTGAAAAACTCGCCTCCATCGGGCAACTGGCGGCGGGAGTCGCGCACGAAATAAACAACCCCATCAGCTTCATGAATTCAAATCTCGGAACGATGGGAAATTATTTTGACCGCCTCTTGCGGTTGATTGACGCGTACGAAGAAGCAGTGCAGTTCAATGGGGACCCCCAATTGTTGAAACGCATTGATGAGATAAAGAAAAGCATCAACATAAAACGCATACGCGACGATATCGACAATTTAGTAAAAGAATCGATCGACGGAACCGAGCGCGTACGTCGGATTGTTAAGGCCCTCCGGGATTTCTCCCACGTAGGAGAGGTGGAATGGCAACCGACGGATCTCCACGACGGCTTGAACAGTACGCTCGACTTGGTTTGGAGTGAGATACAATCCAAGGCTGAGGTAATCAAGGAATTCGGATCAGTGCCCTTCGTGGAGTGCATCCCGTCGCAAATCAACCAAGTGTTCATGAACCTTATATTGAATGCCGCGCAGTTCATTCCCGAACACGGCACGATTATACTGCGTACCGGCACGGAAGACGAAGACGCGTGGATTTCCGTTTCCGATACCGGCGTGGGAATCCCTCTGGAAAACCTGTCAAAAATATTCGACCCGTTCTTTACCACAAAGCCGCTCGGGCAAGGCACGGGTCTCGGACTCGCTATCGCCTACGGCATCATCAAAACCCACAACGGCAGTATAAAGGTCGATAGTGAAAGCGGACAGGGCACGACCTTCACTATACGACTACCGATCCATCGAAAAACCGAATAAGTAGTCTTTACGCCATTAGCGCCTTGGCCACAATATGCGACAGGAATTCCACCCGCATGCCCAGCCCGTAATGCTCATTGAGATCAACGAGTTGGCTATGGCAATTCTCACACGCGGTGGTGACGACCTTCGCCCCGGACGAGCGGAGCTGATCCGCCTTCACGCGGGAACTTTTCATCCTGAAATCCAATTCTCCCATGGAAATGAGTCCGCCGCCTCCACCGCAGCACCAATTGTCTTCCCGGCTCGGTTTCAATTCCACGTAGTTTTTCGTCAAATGGGCGATGACGTTCCGCGGCTCTTCGAAAACGCCGCCGTTCCGCGCGATCTGGCAGGGATCGTGATAGGTAACCGTTCCGTCGATTTTGCCGTCGTCGAGCTTAATCTGGCCGCCGCGAACATAACGATCGATCAATTCCACGAAAGCGGAAACTTTGAACGGGTGCCGTCCGGTCATGTATTTCATGAAGCGGAACGCGGTGCCGCATTCTACGATCGCCACTTCCTTGACTCCGAGCCGGACAGCCTCGTCCGTGATCCGCTTGGCGATGGCCTGGGCTTTGGCCGCGTCTCCAAGGAAAGCGCCGAAATTGACGGCCTCAAAATACGAGAGACTCCAGTTCTCCTTGGCCGCGTTCATGATCGCCGCCGCGGAGACTATGGAATGCGCGCCCGACAGAGCGACGTAGAGCACATCAGCTCCTTTCACTCCGATCGGTATAAACGGGGCGCCCGGTTTCCACGGTTCGGCCCAGAGAGCCTTCACGTCGCTCTCCAGATTCCGGATGGCTTCCTCATAGGCGACGGCCGTCTCGGCGATCGATTCGCCCTTTGCTATCGACATATCCGAAAGGATGGAGAGCACCGCGGGCGCTTTGTCCGCTCCGATGACCAGCGCTTTGGCGATGGCCATGATCATCTGCGTGTCGATACCGAAGGGACAGTAGGTCACACAGCGACGGCAGCCGGTGCAGGAGAAAGCCGCGTCGTAAAGCTCATCCACCGTTACGTCGTCGAGCTTGACCGTTTCTCCGAGCCAGGGGGCGATTTTTCCCTCAAGCTTGAAATAGGCGCGGAACAACTTGCGCACTACTTCCGCCCTGCCGACCGCGGTATATTTCGTTTCCGGCATGGAGTTGTAGACGTGGCACGCCTTGACGCAAACGCCGCAGCGCGCGCAGGTTTCCAGATACATCCGCATCGCGGAATTCAGCTTCGTTTTAAAAAGGACTTCAAGCTTGGCGCTTACTTCGCGGTCCACGGTTTCCTCCGTAGAATATTGATCGGCAGCGATAAAAAGACGTGCATAACTTTGGAGAACGGCAACACGATGAAGAAGACGTTTGCCAGCAAAACGTGAAGCACCACGAAATGGAAGTGCGACCCGGGAAGTACTTTACGAGGATCGTCGAACGTGAAGCGGACAAGGCCGTCGAAATACAGCGAGAAATCAGCCTTGGTCATCACGAAACCGTGAGCGGTCCAGGAATTACCCCAGCTGATCATATCGCCCAGAAGAAAGAGAAACAGCAGGAGAAACAGCAGGAGATAATCTGCCGGCGTTGAGATTCTACGGACCTCACCGCTGAAACGGCGGATGATGAAATAAAACATCGGAAGCGTCACCCCGACGCCGACCGCGCCGGCCCCGAGCATGTGCTTGGATTCGGGATCGACGATATTTATGCTCGGCAGTATATCCAAATGGCCGAGGATCAGCAGGATGAACGCGACGTGGTAGACCATGAGAAAGACCCAAAAAACAGGGGCGTGTTTCCTAACCTGCGGCATCGCGAAGGCGTCGGACATAGCGGCCATCATCGGACGTTTCTTCAAAGGGTACAGCGTCGGAGCATACCCCGGCGCGGGAGCGCTGAAGATCGAAACGATTTTGTAGACGGCCGCGGCCGCGAAAAAAAGAATCGCGAGGTAGACCATCGGAACCGTGACGAAATACTCGATCTTTGAAAGGACGATACCGAAGGCCGTAAGGGGAACATCCGCGGAGGCGGCGCTCACCGCGTCCGCGGCAGCGGACACGCCGGCTTCTGCCGCGTTACTGGCCGCGGCGACTGCATCGGCTTGCATGGGAACTCCTATTTCTGGCGCTTGACGTAAATTTTTATAAGACCCGGTTCCTGCTTGGTTTCAAGCACGGCTTGGCCGGTGGTTTTCGCCCATGCGGGAAAATCCGCGATTGAACCGGGATCGGTGGTGAGAACCTCAACAATATCGCCTATCGAAATCTTCCCGATTTCCTGACTGATCCGGACAACCGGCATGGGACAGGGAAGACCTTTGTAATCGAGCGTTTTTACGGTAACGAACTCCGCCATGATATTCTCCTTGAATTAGAGGAACAGTTGAACAGCCGACTCGCGCGCGTTCGCCAAGAAGGTGGCCACGCCGCAGAAGCTGAGCTTCGGGTACTCGATTATCTCTTCGCGCTTGAAACCCATCAAGTCCATGGACATCTCGCAGACGTTGATCTCCACGCCCAATTCGCCGGCGAGCTCATAGAGCAGGTCAAGGCTTGCGACATTTTTTTTCTTCATCAGACCTTTGAGCATAGCCGTGCCCATTCCCGCCATGTGCATCTTGGAAAGTATGATCTTATTCCGCCCCTTCGGAAGCATGAAGCCGAACATCTTGGAAATCAGATTTTTTCCGCCGACCTTCTTCTTCGGATCTCGCAGGGCCGCGGTTCCCCAGAACGTATAAAAGAGCACGACCTTCATGCCCATCGCCGCCGCTCCGGTGGCGATGATCATCGCGGCCAAGTGCTTATCAAGTTCGCCGGAGAACACGATCATAGACAGTTTGTTCTCCGCGCCCGGCAAGGAATCCATGCGTTCCTTGAGCGCGGCTATTTCTTTTTCAACATCGAAAGCCATAGGAATCCTCCACTAAATCGCTTTAAACATATAGATATTAGAATATCATGAAATTGCGATATTGCAAGGAAAAATCTCTATGACTTCTCTATCCGCAAGCGGCAGCTTCCTTGCCATACCGAGTCCGGCTCCAGCAACGCCATTCCGGTCTCCGCATCAGGCAAATCGAGGTTCGGGGCGTTTATCACCCAGGATTGGGGTTCGATGCTCACGAAACCGCTGCTCCCGTCCATATTCCAAAGCACCCAAAATTTGAAAACATCGTCGGCCTCGTAAACCAGGCGCAACCCGGCATGACGATCCTCGATGACGGCTCCGTTGAATCGCCCACTCCCCGCTCCGATGCTTCCGCTCGAATAGCATCGCCCTTTAAGCGGCTGCGACTGCGGATCAAAGCCGGTACCGGCAATGCGCCGGTCCAGCTCGTCGAACTCGGGATAACGCCCGGTGGGTCTGAAATTCTCGTCCACTTCCCACTTCTTGAGTATGGATGCCCGCACCGAACAGTCGTGCGGACCGCTGCCGGCCGCGAAGGGAATCTTGAAATTCGAGTGAATTCCTACACCGAGCGGCATGCGTTCGCGTCCCTCGTTGCGAAAAACGATACGATGGCTCAATCCCTCCCGCGATAGGCGATATATCTGGGTCGCCCGGAACGCATGCGGGAAATAAGAGAACTCAGGCGCGTCGTTATCGAAAAGGAATGAAAGCTCAAGCTCCGCGGCGGATCCGTCCACTGTTTCGTCGTCAACGATATCCGCGCGCATGACCGTGAAACATTTTCGGTGCAGAAAGCCATGAAGGTGATTCCCCCGCGCCGTTTCGTGTATCGGCAAGCGGTAGTTCCTGCCGCCGGCGCTGAAAGTTCCCTCGGCTATACGATTGGGTAGAAAAAGGAGGGGGAGGCCGTATATTTGCGGACTTTCCCGTAAGGCTTCGCCCGACGGGGGACTTCGCAGCACATCGAGCTTACGACTTCCATCCCGAAGACTTATTATGTTTCCACCGACGGAAGGAACGACGATTGCTTCATAGCCGCCCGCACGCATCAATACCGCTGGATCGCCAAGCCAATTGAAGGAAGTATCGATACTCGCGCGTTCGTCCATCGGACTGTTCCCCCTAGCTACTGGTTAGCGGATGGCTCAGCGCCCCGAGTATCCAGTCGCGGATGAACGCCTCGCCTTCCTTGACTAGGTCGAACTCGGCGTCCCGGATGCACCAGTCCAAGAAAACGGCGCGGGTGGATCGATTGAAGAGCAGCGCGAGTCGTTCCGCGTCCTGGTCCGTGCGGAACTCTCCACGGTCCTGCCCCTCCACGATGATGGCGCGGATTATCTTGACCCATTGCCGGTCTTTCGTCGTAAGAATCTTATCCGCGCCGCTCTGAATGACCTGGTTAGCGTAGAGGATCTTGAGGTTATGGTTTCCGACGACGTCGCGCACGTACTTCATCTGCGCGCGGGTGAAGGCCAGCAGCTTCTCCCTCCCGGTTTTATACCGCCGGAGGTTCCCGGCCGCCCAGGATTCGTAATACGCGTCGATCTTAAGAAACTCGTCCACGATGATGTCGCTCTTCGTGGAGAAGTAGGTGTAGAAACTGCCCTTGGCCACGCCGGCTTTCTGAGTGATTTCTTCGATCGTCACCGAATCGAAGCCTTTCTCGTCGAAAAGCCGGAGCGCGCTTTCACGTACGGCGTTTTTGGTTTTCTGCGCCGTCCTGCTGAGCTCTTCCATAGTGTCAGGCCAAGTCGAAAATCTTGCCGGGATTCATGATGTTGTTGGGATCCCAGGCCGTCTTGATGCCCCGCATGAGCTTCAGTTCCGCCGGATCTATCAGCTCCGTGAAGGCTTTCTTCCGCTTGAGGCCGATGCCGTGCTCGCCGGAAATTTTGCCGCCAAGGCCGAGGGTGATCTGGTAGAGTTCCCGCAGGCAGGCGATTTCGGCCGTATGCCAGGAGGCCATGTCCATCGCCGGGTCTTTGACCAAGGTGGCGTGCAGGTTGCCGTCGCCCGCGTGGCCGTAGCAGGGAATCTTCATGCCGTATTTTTCGCTGAGTTTTTCCAGCTCGGGGATGATTTCCGGGATGCTGGCCATGGGGACCACGATATCCTCTATGCTCTGGATCGGGCTGTGGACCTTGAAGGCCTCGGCGATGTTGCGCCGCACGTTCCAGATCCGCTCGATGGTGTTCCGGTCTTCGGCCACGTAGACTTCCATGGCGCCGTGCTGTTCGCACAGCTCGCCGACGGCGATCAGGTCCTCTTCCACCTGCTCGGGGTTGGTGCCGTCCATCTCTATTAGTAGCATCGCGCCCGCCTCTTCGTAGGGGAGGCTCTCGTTGAGGTACTTACAGGTGGTGACGACGGAAAGCTGGTCCATGAACTCGATGCTGGTGGGCACCAGGCCCTTGGCCATGATGGTCGGCACGACGTCGATGGCCTCGCGCGGGGTCTTGAAAAGCACGAGCAGGTCGGACTTGGCCGTCGGGTAGCCGATGAGCTTGATGATCGCCTTGGTGACGATGCCGAGCGTCCCCTCGGAGCCGATGACCAGCTGCTTGAGGTCGTAGCCGGTGACGTCCTTGGACAGCTTGCCGCCCAACTGGACGATATCGCCGGTCGGGGTGACCAGTTCCAAACCCTGGACGTAGCGGCCGGTCACGCCGTACTTGACCGCCTTGCCGCCGCCCGCGTTCTCCGCGATGTTGCCGCCGATCATGCAGGTCTGGAGGCTCATGGGATACCCGGCGAAGAACAGGCCCTTCTCCTGGACCAGGTTCGCCAGGTCGTTGGTCACCATGCCCGCCTCTACCACGATCACCATATTGTCGATGTCCAGCTCGATGACCTTGTTCATCTTTTCCAGGGAAATGAGGATACCACCGAATTGGGGGATGGCGCCGCCTGATAGGCCTGAGCCCGCTCCGCGCGGCGTTATGGGTATATGCCGCCGATTGGCCAGCTTCACGATTTCGGCTACCTGGGCGGTAGTGGTCGCGAGTACGACCGCCTCCGGCATGTGTCCGTATTCCTCCGCGCTGGTCTCGTCG
>JBAYHM010000015.1:0-28139 GCA_041666155.1 Treponemataceae bacterium | reverse complement strand
CGGCTTCACCGATCTTGCGGGTGGGATCGCGCTGCTGCCGGCGATGGTAGGCGCGTTCGGCTTCGCTGAGATAATAACCGTCATGCGGAATCCCAACATGCAGATCGTGCAGACTAAAATCGATCATGTTATTCCGCGGATAAAAGACATTTTGCCGTATTGGAAAACGATCATCCGCTCCGGGCTTGTGGGCACGATCATCGGAGTCCTTCCGGGAGTCGGCGAAGATATCGCGAGCTGGGTTTCGTACGATATGGCAAAGCGGTCGAGTAAGCATCCGGAAGAGTTCGGCAAGGGCAGCATAGAAGGCTTGATGGCTTCAGAGACGGGCAACAATGCTTGCGTCCCCGGCGCGATCATCCCCGTTCTGACGCTCGCGATTCCCGGCTCCGCTCCCGCGGCGGTCCTGCTCGGCGCTATGCTCATCCACGGAGTTCGGCCGGGTCCGCTCATCATGATTGAATTCCCGAAATTCATTTACGAGACCACCGCCATGGTGCTGTTCGCGACGATCGCGATGTTCATCCTCGGCCTCTCTCTGGTGCGGACGCTCGTAAAGGTCCTGATGGTTCCGCGGCAAAAGCTGATGCCGATCGTATTCGTGCTCTGCGTCGTCGGCGCGTACGCGATCACCGGACGGCTGTTCGACGTGGGCGTCATGGTCGCCTTCGGCATCATCGGTTTCGTACTGCGAGAGATGGAATATCCGATGGCGCCGCTGGTGCTCGGGATCATTCTCGGCGACATACTCGACAAGAACCTGCGGCGCTCGCTCATCCTGACCGACGGCAATATCGCCCCTCTGTTCGGGCGGCCAATCTCGTTCGTTATTTTCGCGTTGACCTTGCTCATCATCCTCAGCAAAATTCCGATTGCTCAAAAGGCCGGGGCCGCCGCGAAAAGCGCGATAGTCGGCATTTTCAAGAGCGGCAAAGGCTCGGGCGATGTCGTTTGACAACCCGATCCGCGTAGGTTTTGTGGGATCAGGATTTGCCGCCCGGTTCCACTACGAATCGCTCAAGCGCTTGCCCGGTTCGAGCGTTCGTATGGTCGGCGTCTATTCTCCTAAGGCGGAACATCGGCTGGAGTTCGCGCGCGAGCGCGGACTTGAAGCCTTTGAAACGCTGGACGCGCTGCTCGACGTTGTCGATGTAGTACACGTCGTCGTGCCGGCGGCGGCCCACGAGTCGGTATTGATCCGCGCGCTCCAGCGCGGCGTCGTTCCCATCGTGGAAAAACCGTTCACCGGTTATTTCGGTCCTCCCGACGATCCGTCTTTCCGCGGAAATGAGTTTTCCAAGGAAAAGATGCTTGAGGGCGCTCTGGCAAGCGCCGCTCGGATAAGGGCGGCGGAAGCGGAGAGCGGACTGCGCATCTGCTACGCGGAAAATTGGATCTTCACGCCGGCAATCCAGAAGGAAATCGAAATCATCCAAAAGACCAAGGCCCAGATTCTCTGGATGATCGGCGAGGAAGCCCATTCGGGCTCGCATTCGCCTCATTACGGAATCTGGCGTGAGTCGGGCGGCGGATCGCTCATGGGGAAGGGGACCCATCCGCTCACCACGGTGCTGTACCTCAAACGGGTTGAGGGCTTGGCCCGTCTCGGCCGACCGATACGGCCCAAAAGCGTAAGCGCGCGCGTCCATGAATTGATCCGTCTCCCCGCCTACGAGGATAAGGGTTTCCTGCGCACGGACTACACCGATGTCGAGGATTGGGGATCGATTCACCTGACCTTCGACGACGGAATGATCGCCGACGTATTTTCAAGTGAAGTCGTCATGGGCGGCGTACACAATTGGCTTGAGGTTTTAGCGAACAATCATCGCACGCGCTGTAACATAAACCCGATTGATGGACTTGAGACCTATAATCCGGTGGACGCCCAGTTCAAGGACGTGTACGTGGTCGAAAAGATCGGCACAAAACAAGGTTGGTCCAAACCGGCGATGAACGAAGACTGGATGAACGGGTACGTACAGGAGATGGAATACTTCTATGACATTATTGCCCGCGATGAAGCGCCTCTCGCCTCAAGCGAGCTCGGTTTCGACACGGTTTCCGCTCTCTATTCGGCGTATTTGTCGGCTGAACGACACGGCGCCGAAGTTTTGATTCCGACCTAAGTCTGGCAGCCGGTGACTATGTCAAAACAAACGAATATCGAGCCCTTAGCGCTGAACTTGATGATGGTCGTCTACGGCTTCTCGCTTACTTCCGTAGGCGCGCTGTTGCCCATATTTCTGCGCGAATTTTCCATTTCCCCGGCTCTCGGCGGAGCGGTCGCCGGCGCGCAGGGCGTCGGCGGCATCGTCACTCTTTTTTTCGGCGGCTGGTTCGCGGATAAGATAGATAAACTGCGAGCGAGCGCGATCATGTTCGGTGCCTACGCGTTCGCGCTTTGCTGTTCCGCGTTCATCGGCGCCTACGCTACGCTGCTGATCGTTTTTTTCTGCATCGGCCTGACGACTCGGCTCCTGGACACGCTCGTGAACGCCCGTACCGCCGATACGGCCGGGGCCGATCGAACCAGGCGGCTTTCCCTCTTGCACGCGGCCTTCGGTATTGGCGCCTTGCTAGGTCCGCTCTATTTTCAATTCGTTTCCCGGATGGTCAACTGGCGAATCGCCCTTGCCTTGTTGGGGTTTCTCGCCGCGTGCATAGCCGTGTGGTTCGTCTTTGCCGTGGTCCGAAAAACGCCGAGGCAAACCGCCGCTCCACGACCGAAGGAAAAAATATCCGCGTTTTCTTCTTTAGGGCCGAAACCGCTTGGAGATCCGGCCGTATGGCTCTTGATCGCCGCAATGGCTCTCTATGGAGTTCACCAGACCGGCATAACGATTTGGCTGCCCACGTTCCTCATTTCGCGCTTCGCCTTGGACCCCGCGGTCGCTAACGCTTCGCTTTCGCTGTATTGGACCGCGATCGTGTTCGGGAGGATTTTCGCCTCCGGATTACGGAGCGAGCGGGCGGCCGTTATCATCCTTATTCAGGGTATGTCCGTCGCGGGTATCGCGATCGCTGTCGGACTGCTCTTGAATTCGGTTCCCGCTATGTTCGTCGCGGTCGCTATCGCGGGATTCGCCAGCGGCGCGGTGATCCCCGTTCTCATCTCGGTCGGCTGCGCCACGCATCCCGAAGCGAGCGGAGCCGTTTCTTCGGCGTTTTTCATTACCGGGAGCGCCGTCAGGATCGTCGTACCTTCGATTCTCGGCATCTTGATAGGGGTGCTGGGCGGGCCGCTCGGCTTCGGTACGACAGCTCTAGTCCTCTTCGGCGCGGTCGGCGCCTCGGGCGCGGCGCTCTCTTCCTTGAAAAAGCGGGCAGGCGCGAAAGCCGCATAGGAGAAAAGATGGAATTGCCGAAAAGTTTTCAGGATGAGGATGGGCTGGACGCTTTCATGTCGCGGCCACCCGAGGCGCTGGTGGAGCTGTTCCGCCGATTACCGGGAGATATCGCTATCCTCGGCATCGCGGGGAAGATGGGCGTCCAGCTCGGCATGATGGCCCGGCAGGCGGCCGACGCCGCCGATACGTCCGGGAAAAAAGGAGCCGGGCGGCGGGTGATCGGCGTCGCCCGCTTTTCGGATCCTGCCATGCGCGAACGTCTTGAACGCGCGGGCGTTGAAGCCATTCCCTGCGATCTGCTTGACCGTACCCAGATTTCGAAATTGCCGGACGCGCCTAACGTCGTCTTTATGGCCGGACGTAAGTTCGGAACAACCGGGGAGGAATGCGAAACCTGGGCGTCGAACGTCCTCATGCCTGGTCTCGTGCTGGAGAAATACTCCTCCGCGCGGATAGCCGCTTTTTCCACCGCCTGCGTCTATCCGTTCACGCAGCCACAGCTCGGCGGCTCTCGGGAAGACGATCCCCCGTCACCGGTCGGCGAGTACGCCTGGACCACGCTCGGTCGGGAACGGATATTCGAATGGGGCAGCCGCCGGTACGGAACCCGCGTGTCTTTTATCCGGCTCAGCTACGCGATAGACCTCCGCTACGGCGTTCTCCGGGATATTGCCGAACGGGTAGCCGGCGGACGCGCGATAGATTTATCGGTGCCGACCGCGAACGTCATCTGGCAAGGAGACGCGATAGCTCAGGCGCTCCTATCGTTGGGGTCCTCTGAATCGCCGCCCTTCATTCTCAACGTATCGGGTCCCGAGGCTGTTTCGGTTCGGCGCGCGGCCGAAGCCTTCGGACGCGCCTTCAAGCGGAACCCGGTTTTTGAAGGGGTCGAGGGGCCGGTCGCGTTGTTGGCAAATACGCAGCGAGCGGCCGGGTTATTCGGATATCCCGGCGTACCGCTCGACGCCATGATAGGTTGGACCGCGGATTGGGTCGCGCGCGGCATGCGTTCGCTCGGGAAACCGACTCATTTCGATGCCGCGGACGGGAGGTTTTGATGCGCTTATCGGAAAAATTACGTGGACGGATACGGGATGGGATCGTCATTCCCGCCATGCCGCTCGCGCTCGCCGAGGATAGGAGTTTCGACCGCCGCTCGCAGAGGGCGATCGTTCGCTACTATATCGATTCCGGGGCCGGCGGAATCGCCGCGGCGGTCCATTCGACTCAGTTCGAAATCCGCGAACCGGAGTTTGCTTTGTTGGAGCCGGTTCTGCGTGAGGTAGCCGAAACCTCTCGCGCCTGGCCGGGCGGAGATGAAATATTGTTGGTCGCGGGTATCTGCGGCAACGGAGACCAAGCGGAAAACGAGGCGAAGCTGGCACGGGACCTGGGTTATCACGCCGGACTCGTCAGCCTGTCCGCGCTTCGCGCGGCATCGAACGCGGACTTGATACGGCATTGCAAAAGAATTGCCGCCGTGCTGCCGATCTTCGGCTTTTATCTTCAACCGGCGGTCGGCGGACGCGTGCTCGACTACGCCTTCTGGCGGGAGTTCGCCGACATCGATAACGTTGTCGGAGTGAAGATGGCGCCTTTCAACCGCTACCAAACGCTCGACGTCATTCGCGCGATCGGTGATGCCGGACGTCTGGACGATGTAGCTCTGTATACGGGCAACGACGACACGATACTCGTCGACCTGCTGACCGATTTTCACCTAGCCGGCGCGGCGGGAGAAATTCGGGCGAGAATTACCGGAGGGCTGCTCGGCCATTGGAGCGTGTGGACAAAGCGGACGGTCGAGTTGTTCGAACGGGTCAAGCGCGTTCAATCAGGCGCCGAACCGCTGACCGGAGAACTCCTCACCCTGGCCGCGCAGACGACCGACGCGAACAGCGCTTTCTTCGACGCGGCGCACGCCTACAAAGGCGTCATTCCGGGAATCCACGAAGTTCTCCGCTCCCAAGGCCTCCTTTCGGGCACCTGGTGCCTTCGTCCCGACGAATGTCTTTCTCCCGGCCAACTGGAGGAGATAGACCGCGTCCGGCGCGGGTATCCGCAGCTCTGCGATGACGGTTTCGTGGCTGCCAATCTTGCGCGCTGGAGGTCGTGAGATTTTCTCCGATGCAGTTAAATATGAGTGTTGAAAGAAAAAAAAACGGTAAGAGTATTTTCAGTTTACTCGCTCTGGTATTGTTGTGCGCCACGCTTATCCCCTTGCTTGCTTCCTTGCTGGTTTGGCGTTTCGAATACTCGGGTAACTCCAATAGAGCTTTGGGACTGGCGCAAATCAGAAATGCCCTGGACGGCGCGACGCAGTTGTTGAAAATGAACAGCGATTTTGACGGGCGGCAGCCGGACAGGGATTCGGTCGCGCGCTTGAAGCGGTTCCTGAATGGTCCGGTATCCAGGATTCGAATCGGGCAGGCAACGGGTGATGAAGCCGCGACCGCGCTCAGACGCCTGCTGCCCGACGACGGTCTCGTTTTCGCCGACACTACAATCCTCGACGCTTCGGGCACGATGCGCGGGAGCAGGAATTCCGACGGTTCCTGGCTGCTTACCGACGCCGGTCTGGTGCGTAAGGCCGCCTCGGCGTGGGATCATTTGGATGAAGCGGAACGGCGAACCCTGGCTAACGGGCGCGTGTCCGTCCAGGTCTCTCGCGATTCATCCGAGTCCGTGATCCGTGTCGGATCCACCGGGTACATATGGGCCATCAGCGCGGCGGTCCAACAGGGAACTTCTTGTTTCGAAGTCTTTCATCCTCAGATGGAAGCGGTAGAGGTTACGAAATTCGTGAATTCCCGGGGGGAAAAGGTCGGCGCGGAGATCGCCTCTTTGAGGGGAAGGCTGAAGTCGGATTTGAACGATGAAGTTTTCCGCTACGATTATTTTTGGAAGAATCCCGAAGATCTTCGGGAACGGAAAAAAATAGTCCTTATGAGGTATATCGAACCCTGGAATCTGGTGTTGTGCGCGGGTCTCTACGAAGACGAATATTTCCTGCCCGCCAGGACCGCCGAGACCATGTTCTTTCTGCTCATACTCCTCATCGGCTGCATAACCTTGGTCTTTTCTTTTCATTTTACCGGAAGAATAAGCCGCGCTTTGAATACTCTGGCGAACTTTTCACGGTTGACCGCGGAAGCTGAGGGATCGGTCCATTCGCTGGCGCGTACGGGTATACACGAATTGGATTTCCTCGGCGGTACAATGAGCGATATGGAAGAGAAAATCATTGCTCGGGAGCGCGCCTTAAAGAAGGAACTGAATGAGAGGTCAATCCTCGTTGAAGAAGTCAACCACCGGGTAAAAAATAATCTAGCGGTTCTGGCCGGCATCATAAATCTGCAGAGAGATGGGGCGGTGAGCGAAGAATCGAAAACCTTGCTTTCTCTCTTGCACAGCCGGGTCAATTCGATGGCTCTGGTCTACCAACAGCTGATTGGGGCTAATGAATTCGCCGACCTGCCTTTTGATCAGTACATACAAGGAATTCTCGCCTACCATCAGAGTTCCCGCTGCGTCGCGATCAAGCCGGTTGCGCGTCGGGTCTACCTGGAATCGATCAATATCAAGTTGGACATAGCCGTTCCTTTCGGTCTCATAGTGAACGAGTTGGTGTCCAACACGTACCAGCATGGGTTGTCGAAGCATCGGTCGCCGGAGGTAGTCGTCGAATTCGCGAGGGATGCCGGCGACTTGGTTTTTTCCATCTCGGATAACGGAGAGGGAGTGCAGCCGATGCCTCAAGAAAAGACCGGTTTCCTCTTGATCCGTACCCTTTGTTCCCAGCTTCACGGTACGTTTACACTATTGAGTCCCGCCGATGCGGCAGGCGGGACGCTCGCGACTGTACGCGTGCCTAGGTAGCTATCGGTTTCCGCGATCTGGATGCGCGGATATTGCGGCGGTTTTTCACAAGGACTGTATCGCGAGTAAACAGCGTGCTAGAATGACATCGTGACTACAACCAATATCGAAAAAGACGACCGCCGGACCGGACCGGCTTCCGCGTCGGAGCTGCTGGCTTCAGCTTCGCTTTTCTCTACCTTTTCACCAAACGAACTGGACTTCCTTGCTGAAAAATCCGAGTTTATCGTCTGCGAAGCCGGCAAGCGAATCTTCGAGGCGGGCGCGGCGGGGGATAGGCTCTACCTCATCGCTTCAGGTTCAGTCGTGATCCTTTCTCCAGGAGACGATTCAGTCTTGGCTGAATTCGTCGCGGGTGATTCCTTCGGGGAGCTTGAGCTCCTTACCGGCACGATGCACAACGCGGGCGCCCGCACCGATGGTCCGACGACGCTGCTTGCCTTTCCCTCAGGCGGCGCGAGTCTTAAGGCCGCGCTTTCCGAACGGCCCGAGGTGGCCGCCCGCATCCTGCGTTCCTTTCTCCTGGTCATTGCCGGGCGAACGCGGAAAGCCAACGCGCTGGTTAAGGAAAACTCGCCCTGGGTGCGAGAACTGAGGCGGCAGGTTTACGGAGATAAGCTGACCGGCCTTCTCAATAAAGCCTACCTTGAAGAAAACTTGCCGAAAATGCTCAAAGCTCCGCTGGCTCTACTTATGATGAAGCCCGACAATTTCAAAGAAATCAATGATCGATTCGGCCACGAAATCGGCGACGCGGCCTTGGTTCTCATGGCCCGCGAACTGGATCACGCGGTGGGTACGGAAGGCACCGCCGTTCGTTACGACGGCAATGAGCTGGCGGTGATGTATCCGGCAAAGGATAGGGTCGCCGCGCTTGAAACGGCGCGCGCCCTTCAAGCGCGCTTCGCGGGTATTGACCTTTCGCCTCTCACCGGGGATCCCGGTCTGCGCCTTCGCTTGAGCATCGGTATCGCCCTCTATCCGGAGCATGGTACCGATGCGGAAGCCCTGATCAAGGCATCCTCCGGTCTGCCTCTGGTTTCCCGTTCTCGGGGCGGTTCGCTCATTCTGTTTCCGGAGGATGTTGTATGAAAAAACGGCTTCGCCGCGACGCGGATACAGCCGTACTCCGTGGAATCGAGATTTTTTCGATCCTTTCCGATACGGACCTGCTCACTTTTTCAACCAAAATGTCCAAGCGTTCGTTCCTTCCCGGACAGACGATATTTCGGGAGAATGAAAGCGGCGCCGAGCTTTTCGTGATCGCGTCGGGGCTTGTCGCCGTCACCGTCACTACGCAGGACGGTGAGGTGATCGAACTTTCCCGGGTAGGAATTGGAGCGTTTTTCGGCGAGATGGCCATCCTGGAGCGGGCTCCGCGCTCGGCCACCTGCACGGCGCTTGAGACGACGGAATGCTTGGTCCTCGCGGCCGCCGACTTTGAATCATTGATTGTCGATGCTCCTAACGCGGCGGTCGGCGTGCTGGAGCGAATGCTGGTGATCGCGGCCGGACGCTTGGTCAAGACCGGCTCTTTCCTTTCCCAGATGGTCCAGTGGGGCGATACCGCCCGCAAGCGCGCCATCACCGATTCCGCCACGGGCCTCTTCAACCGTCGTTACCTGGAAGATTCCTTCGAATCCATCGTCGCCCGCGCCAGTCGTGAGCGTACCGAGCTATCCTACGCGATGTTCGACCTGGATAAATTCGGCAAGATGAACGCGGCTTACGGAGCCGAATTCTGCGACCGCGTCATCCTCCAGGCGGCCGAGGCTTTCCGCAAAGTATTCAGCGAGGAGGATATCATCGTTC
The DNA here is from genome assembly GCA_041666155.1 of Treponemataceae bacterium. Classification (GTDB taxonomy): domain Bacteria; phylum Spirochaetota; class Spirochaetia; order Treponematales; family Breznakiellaceae; genus SZUA-426. Next base: position 19,098 of record JBAYHM010000015.1, on the reverse strand, counting down.
GCTACGGCGGCGACGAATTCTGCTTCGTCATCCCCTCTTCCCCGGCGGAAGCCGAGCGTAAGTGCGGGGCTGTCTGCGCAGCGTTGCGCGCTCTCGACTTCCCTGAACATCCCGAGCTCAAGATCAGCTGCTCCATCGGTCTGGCCCATCTCCCCTCGACGGCCTCCAACGCGGAAGAACTCAAGGAAAAGGCGGATAAGGCTCTGTACGCGGCCAAAGAAGCGGGCCGCGATCGGGTGTCGGTCGCGGCAATCGCCGCGGTCACGACGGTGGAGCTGGGCGAATCGACGGAAATCAAGCACGATATCCTGACCGTAAGTCGGAAAAATCGCGTAATCGCGAATATCGCCAAGGCTATTGAAGAGAGGGATTCTTTCTTGATGATCGGGCACAAGGATCCCGACGAGGACTGCATTTCGTCGATGGTGGCTTTCGCGCTCATCGTGAACAAATTCAACAAACGGGCGGCCATCGTCCTTGGTTCCTCCAATCAGGACAATTTTATTTATCTCCTGAATATCTGCCGGTACAATTCCATCGAGATATTCCAGGACGAGGCCGCTTTGCGTGGTGCTTTGCCTGCTTTTTCCACCTTGGTTCTGCTGGACACCCCCAAGCCCCAGATGATCGACCATTCGGAACTCTACAACCAATCACGGTCCGACCCCGCAATATTGAAAATAGAGCTGGACCATCACCTGGAAGCCGACAGCCGTTATTTCGGGGATCCCGACTATCGCTTAGTGTATGAAGCTTCCAGCACCTGCGAAATAATAGGGCGCTTGGCCATGAAAATGGAGAATAACGTTGGACTCAAAGCCGCCTACCAGATAGAAGAGATTTTGAGCCGAAACCTCGTGCTCGCCATCCTTTCCGGAATGATCGGCGATTCCCAGATGGGCCGTTATCTCAAGTCGCCGCGGGAACGCTGGTTTTACGCGCGCTTCAGCTCACTGTTTGAACGGATGCTCGCCAAGGAGACCAAGGCAGGGAGCGGCAACTACTCCAATAAGGAACAGGTCTTCAGCGCCATGGTCGCGCTTTCTCAGGATGAGGACGCTTGTTTCCGTTTCATGTCGAAAGCCGCGGAATCGATCGGTCGCGTCCGCTTGGCGGTCCTGGACGAGGAGGCTTCCCGATTCCTTTTCGCGACGTATGGGAACGACACCGTGGTCGCCGTCTCAAAAGCCCTCGTGGACACCTTTGCCGAAGCGAGCGGTTGCATGGGTCTTGTTGGGTATTACGATGATCTCGCCCGCTCGTCCTTCGTCCAATTTCGGCTTCGCCGCAGCCAGGCCTTTACCGCTATCGATCTGCGCGAGGCTTTAGCCGCGCTGAAAATCACGAATGGCGGCGGGCATCCGGGCGCCGTGGGTTTCCGGCTTGAGCGTGTAGCCGTTCCCGATATTCGGGAGACGGCCCGCGTGTACGCTCGCGCTTTGGCGGATATGACGGATGCGGTTATAAATAAAGGAGTTAGCGATGTGTAGGAAAAATATCTGGATTTTGATGATCCTTTTTTTATACAGCGCGGCGGGCTTTCTATTTGCGGAAACCCGTCAGTCCCAATCATCCAAACCTACGATGCAAGTGCAATTAGGTCATTCCAGGGAAGTCTCGGCGCTCAGCGTCTCTCATAACGGCCGCTTGATTCTGTCGGGATCCCAAGACGCCTCCGTAAAACTCTGGGACGTCGATACCGGAAAGTTGATTAACTCACTTTCAGACAACGGGGGCGCCATCATGTGGGTCGCTTTCGGTCCGGACGATAGCTGGTTCATGACGTATTCTTATGGGAGTTACCGCAAACGGGAAACCGCTACCGGCCGGATTCTGAAAACCATCGATATTATGGGATGGCGTTCGGCGCTTTCAAACGATGGGCGTTACCTTGCCGCCGGGATGAGGGAAGGTAACATCCAAATCATCGACCTCCAAACGGGGAAGGTCATACGGAATCTTGAAGGGCATAAGGATTTGATGGGTGCGGTGGCTTTTAGTCCCGACGGGAAGACGCTCCTCTCCGGGACCGAAGACCGAACCATTCGTCTATGGGACGTCGGCTCCGGAAAAACCATAAAGGTCTTCAGTCCTCCTCCCGGATCGATAACAAGCCTCTCGTTCTCGTCCGGCGGCAATACTTTTATCTCGGCTTCCTATACGGCTGAAAGCAACACTATTCAGCATTGGGACGTCAAAGTCGCCAAGCCGATTAAAACGATCAGCGGCATCGACGGCTGGGTAACGTGCCTGCTTTTTTCCGCGGACGACAAGAGCGCGATTTCCGGTATCTCATATGGTGGAACCCCTGGACTACATAAGTATGACCTTTCGACCTCCAAAGATACGTTCTCCAAAATCGGTAATCTCTATGCCCTGGCCGTTTCGTCCGACTTTTTGGTTGCAGGCGGAGGAAAATTATCACTTTTCGATACTGTTACCCTGCGCGAACTAAAGACTCTGAGACGCTTCTCCGAGCCGATTACGGCGGTTCAGTTTTCGGCCGACGGGACTGCGGTTCTTAGTTCCTCCGAAGACGGGGGGATGAAAATATGGGATATCGTTTCGGGAAAAGCCATGCGGAGTTTCGCGGAAAAGGACCGGTTCAATCCCGCCGCTTTTTCTCCCTACGTCAGAAAGGCGGTATTCTCTCCTGATGAGAAAAGCATTTTTACCTTGAGGCTCTCCGACATACAAATCTGGAATGTCGCGAGCGGAACAACTCTTAAGGGATTCTACCCCGGGCATTTTGACACGTTAGCGTTTTCACCGGATTGTCGCTTGGCGGCCGGCGGCGACAATTCAGGACAAGTAGCGATCGTCGACATTGGGAATAAAAAAGTCGTCAAAGTCATGAAAGGGTTGCCGTCCGAGGCTCGCGTCAACGCGGTGGCCTTCAGCGGCGACGGCAAACGGGTATTCGCGGCAGGGTCTTCCCCCTATTCGGTATTGTCATGGGATGTCGCATCATCCAAAAGAGTAACCACATATAAAGGGCATAAAGATTCTATCTTGTCGTTGGCGGTCTCCCCCGACGACACCATGGTCGCGTCGGGATCACGTGATAGAACAATCAAATTGTGGGAATTGGAAACGGGTAAACTGATCAAAACCTTAAGCGGGCACGGGGATGAAGTCATTTCCTTGGCTTTTTCCCGAGACGGTCGCCTAATCGCTTCCGGTTCCGGGGACAAAATGATCAGGATATGGGACGTGGCGACGGGCAACACTCTTCATATCCTGAAAGGACACAGCGATAAGGTAACCGTACTGAGCTTCTCCCCGGACGGAACTCGTCTTGCGTCGGGTTCGGGAGCGGGCGACAATACGATGAGGATTTGGAATACCGCGACGGGGATGGAACTGTTCGCCTCTTTATCTTCCGTCTCCGGCGAGTGGATAAGCTGGACGCCCGAAGGCTATTGGGACGGCAGTCCCGGCTGCGGCGAATTCGTCGCCATGGTTAAAGGCCTTGACGTATGGAATATCGATCAGTTCGCGGTACTCAACAATCGCCCCGACCTCATTGTGGAACGGACCAGAGGCGCTCCGGAATTGGCCGCGGAGTTCCGGGCCGCTTGGCACAAGCGTTTAAGAAAATTGGGATTAAAAGAAACCGATATACGCAATGACTATAAGGTTCCCCGCGCTGCGATCGTCCAGGCAAAACAGGACACGACAAGCAGGAATGGAAAATTCGTCGATCTCAGCCTTTCGTTCAGCGCTGAGGGAAAGCCGCTGACTCGGTATCAAGTCTATGTAAACGACGTGCCGCTTTTCGGAACGGCGGGAAAAGCATTGGCCGGGAACGTGGTATCGCTAACCGAACGGATCGAACTGACTCAGGGCAATAATAAAATCGAAGTATCCTGTATGGACTCGGGGGGAACCGAAAGCTTTAGGGCAAATCGGATTTTTACCTGGACAGGTGATGCTCCACCGAATCTCTATTATCTGGCTTTCGGCGTTTCCGATTACGCGGACTCCAATATTCGAGATTTAAAATATGCCGCGAAGGATGCGCTATCGCTAGAGGAATTGTATAAGGGCATGGCCGGGAAAAGTTATGGCCAAGTATTTACCCGTGTTTTTACGGACGATAAAGTTACCCGATCCGCGATAGTTGCCGCGAAAGACTTTCTCAAGGAGGCCCATCCCGACGATACGTTCGTGCTCTTCATTTCCGGTCATGGGATTCAAGTCTCCGGATCGGGATCTGCCCCGACGGCGGCAGGCGGCCGGACTTACTATTATGTCACGGCTGATGCCAAGCTCTCTGATATTGCAAATACGGCGGCGGATTTTGACACTATCGAAGACCTTCTTCAAGGCATCGCGCCTCGGCAGAAGTTGTTCCTGATGGATACCTGCGAATCGGGTGAGGCCGATGAATCCAATCAGCGTCTTGCTCAGGCGCTGAATACCAAAGGATTATCGGCGCGGACGCTCTCTCCGGAAAGTACTCGCGGTCTTTCCGTTATCCCCTCGGCGATCGCGAAAATAAGCACTCAACGCGACCGCTGGATCTACAATGACTTGGCGAGGCGAAGCGGGTCCATCGTTTTTTCTTCCAGCCGCGGAAACGAAGCATCGCTTGAATCCGATGCTTGGAATCAGGGGGCTTTCACGTATTCGATACTCCAAGCTTTTCGGGAGTCCGCCGCGGATAGGGATAAAAACGGTTTATTGAGCACCGATGAGCTGCGCGCGTACGTTATAGACGCCGTACCCAAGCTGGTGCGGCAACTCGACCCCGAGGCTCAGCAGCATCCGACCGTGGACAGGGATAACATTTACGCGAAATTCGGATTCCCGGTGGTGACTAATTAGTTCACGTTGGAAAGTACCACCCGTATGCCGATTTTATCGAACCGGCTTATCGGATATGTTCTTGCGCGTAGCGCGGAGCGCATCTCGGCCGCGCCGAAAAACCACGAGGCGCCTCGTACTACCTTGTCCTCGCCGGCTATAGGCCCTTTGGGATTCTTTCGCGGTGATGCGGCATAGAACTTTTCATCAAACCAATCCCAGCACCATTCGCTTACGTTCCCGCTCATATCGAATATTCCCCACGCATTCGGTTTTTTTGTCCCCACCGCGTGAGTCCCGTAATCAGGATGGTTTTCACCTTTTTTCCAGCTGTTTATTTCGCATACTTCATAGGTCGAAATTGTCGACGCGTCTTTTTGATTGCCCCAGTAGTATATTGTCTCCGTTCCCGCTCGGCAGGCGTATTCCCATTCGGCTTCCGTCGGAAGCCGGAACCCTCCAGCCCCGGCATTTTCATTTACGATCCATTTAACCTTATCGAACTTATTGTGATTATTCGGATCGGTTTCGCTCTTATTGATGCTATAATAAGGAGATATTCCCGATTTTACGCTTAGTTCATTACAGAATTCGACCGCGTCGTACCAACTAACCTTTTCCACGGGATTTTCCGCGTTTCCCGGGAAAGAACTCGGGTTTTCTTCTTTCACCGACTCATATCGGCTTTGCGTAATTTCATATTTACTGATCCAGAATGCCTCAAGAGCTACCTTATGACGCGGGCTTTCATTTTCATAATCCGCTGGAGGAATCGCGGTTCCCATCATAAAACTTCCGGCAGGACAGTAGACGAAATCAATACCTCCGACACTCTTCCGCATACCGGCTTTTTTTTCATCTTGCGCATAAGCGGCGATGGATAACAAAATAATTGGAATGAGTAACACCTTTTTCATTTCTTTCCTCCGAAGATAGTATCCATACTACTTCCGGCGGCACATGTTTTCACGAAAGTCGGCTCGCGCTCCGGAAAAAATAGTAGCGACTCATATTTCCTTTTGATTCACCCGCTAATTACGCTTATAGTTGTCTTTGCAGAACCTTCGGATTTCCGAAAGGAGGAAGAATGCCGAGTTCATATAATGATCAGGATCCGCTGGAGACCCGTGACTGGCTTGAGTCCCTGGATGGTGTGGTCTCCAGGGAAGGGAACGAAAAAACTGATTATTTGTTGACGGTTCTGACCGATCGGGCTCGGTCGCGAGGCGTCGCAACTTCTCCCGGCATCATTTCCGTGTACGGCAATACGGTGTTTCCCGATGATACGCCGACTATGCCTTCGGATTCGCTTATCGCCCGGAATGTGTCCGCCTATGTTCGTTGGAACGCCATGGCTATGGTCGCCCGAGCGAACAAGACGGGAAACCTTGGCGGTCATATCGCCAGCTTCGCGTCGTCTTCGGCTCTCTACGAAGTCGGGTTCGACTGGTTTTTCAAGGGTCCCGAGGCGGAAGGCGGCGCCGACCTCATTTTTTTCCAGGGTCACTCGTCACCCGGAATGTACGCCCGTGCGTTCGTGGAAGGACGGCTGACGGAAAAGCAACTTGAAAATTTCCGGAAAGAAATAGGCGGAAACGGACTTTCTTCCTATCCTCATCCGTGGCTGATGAAGGAATTCTGGCAATTCCCCACGGTTTCCATGGGTTTAGGCCCTCTCATGGCCATATATCAAGCCCGGTTCATGCGCTACATGGAAGCCAGAGGGCTGATTCCCAAGGGAAACCGGAAAGTCTGGACCTTCATGGGGGACGGGGAATCCGACGAACCGGAATCCCGGGGCGCGCTGTCCCTGGCCGCTCGGGAAAACCTGGACAACCTGATTTTCGTGGTCAACTGCAACCTCCAGCGCCTGGACGGTCCGGTTCGGGGCAACGGCCAAATCATCCAGGAATTGGAAGGCGCGTTCCGAGGCGCCGGCTGGAACGTCATCAAGCTGATCTGGGGTTCCGGCTGGGATGAGATTATGAAGCGGGATGTGAAAGGCCTTCTGCTCAAGAAATTCTCCACCATGGTGGACGGTGAATTCCAAACTCTCCGTTCCCGAGGTCCTGAATATTTCCGTCAAAAATTGTTCGATTCCGATCCGGAACTGAAGGAGCTGGTCAAGGATAAGAGCGACGCCGAGCTTTGGCAGCTGTCCCGGGGCGGTCACGACCCCTGGAAAGTTTTCACGGCATATTCGGAAGCCGTGAAGCATACGGGAGAACCCACAGTCATTCTGGCGCAGACCGTCAAAGGCTTCGGGATGGGCAAAGAGGGCGAAGCCGCTATGGGGACCCATAATCAGAAGAAGTTGGATATCGAGGGACTCAAGGAGTTCCGGACCCATTTCCATGTACCCTTGAAAGACGAAGAACTGGAAGCCCTGCCGTTCATCCGGCCCGCGGCGGGAAGCCCCGAGGACGATTTCATCAAACGTCAGCGTAAGGCTATGGGCGGTCCGGTCCCTTGGCGGAGAAAAGAAACGGAAAAACTGAAGATCCCCGAGCTGTCGGCCTTCAAAGCGCTAACCGACTCTTCCGGTGAGCGCGAGCTGTCCACAACTATGGCCTTCGTTCGGCTATTGACCATATTGATTCGCGATAAAAGTCTCGGCGAACGGATTGTCCCGATCATTCCCGACGAGGCGCGTACCTTCGGCATGGAAGGTCTGTTTAAACAACTCGGTATCTACGCGCCGAAAGGCCAATTGTACGAACCGCAAGACGCGGATTCCCTGATGTGGTACCGGGAAGACGCCAAAGGGCAGATCTTGGAGGAGGGAATCACCGAAGCGGGCGCTTTCTCCTCTTGGATCGCCGCCGGGACCGCCTATTCCACCTACGGAAAATCCATGATCCCCTTCTACGCGTATTACTCCATGTTCGGCTTCCAGCGCATCGGCGATCTGGCTTGGGCGGCGGGAGACAGCCGTGCCAAAGGCTTTCTCCTGGGAGCCACGGCGGGAAGGACCACGCTCAACGGCGAGGGCCTTCAGCATGAGGACGGCCACGGACTCCTTCTTGCGGCTACGATGCCCACCTGCGTCGCCTACGATCCCACGTTCGCCTACGAGCTGGCGGTGATCATCCAGGACGGCCTTGACCGGATGTATGTCCGCGGCGAGGATGTCTACTACTACATCACGCTGATGAACGAAAACTATACCCACCCGGCGATGCCCGCTGGTGCCGAGGAAGGGATAAAGAGAGGCATGTACCTTTTCAAGGCGGCGGAAGGGAAGGGGAAACGAGTCCAGCTTCTGGGCAGCGGCACTATTTTCCGTGAGGTGATCGCGGCCGCGGAGCTTTTGAAGAAGGATTTCAACATCGATTCCGATATCTGGAGCGTTCCGGGCATCAATCAGCTGCACCGCGACGGGACGGAAGCCGAGCGTTGGAATATGACGCATCCTACGGATACGCCGAAAGTCCCCTGGGTTACCGAACAGCTGAAAGGGCATAAGGGACCGGCGGTCATCAGCACCGATTACCTGCGCGCGTATCCCGAGCAGATCAGGCGTCTGGTCCCCAACCGCCTCACGGTTCTCGGGACCGATGGCTACGGCCGTAGCGATACCCGGGAGGCCCTCCGGTCCTTCTTTGAGGTCGATCGGTACTACATCGTTTTGGCCGCCCTGTCCGGTTTGTCCGCCGAAGGGGAACTTTCACGGGATGAAGTCGCGAAAGCGATCAAAAAATACAAGATTCCGACGGATAAGCCCAATCCGCTCTCGGTGTAGGAGTGAACATGCCTGAACTGGAAGTAAAAGTACCGGATATCGGAAAACACACAGACGTGGCGATTCTGGAGGTCTATGTTTCTCCCGGCGACCAGGTAGCCAAGGACGCTCCCTTGATCTCCCTTGAAACCGATAAGGCGGTGATGGATATTCCCTGCCCCGCCGCGGGAAAAGTGGTGAAGGTCCTGGTTGCCGCGGGAAGCAAGGTTTCGCAAGGCGATCCCATCCTGCTCCTGGAAGCCGAAGCCGCCGTCCCGGAAAAGGCCGCGCAAAAACCAGCTTCCGTTGCCGAAGCCGTGGAAGCCGCGCCCCCGGCATCTGATGCCGCTTCCGTGAAAATAGCTCCGGCGGCAGCCGAAAAGCCTCCTGCCGCCTCGGTGCCGCCCATAGCCGCCGCGGCCGACACGGCGACTGCCATAGGCGCGGCAGCCGACGTCGGCGCGTATCACGCCACTCCGTCGGTACGGCTGTACGCGCGGGAGTTGGGCGTACAGCTGGGCTTGGTCACCGCCACCGGTCCGAAAGGCCGCATCCTTCGGGAAGACGTCCAGGCGCTGGTCAAACAAGCCTTTTCCGGCGGGGCTCCGGTCGCAGCGGGAGGCGCGTTCTCTCTGCCCCCCATTCCGGGGGAAGACTATTCGGTTTACGGTCCGGTTGAGGAGTTGGTTTTAAGCCGGATCAAAAAAGTGTCCGGCCCCCATATCCACCGCAGTTGGGTGGGTATTCCCCTGGTGACCCAGTTCGACAAGGCCGACGTGACCGCCTTGGAGGAGTTCCGGAAGGAATTGAACGGGCGCAAAGAGGAAGGAAGGCCGAAGCTGTCCATACTGCCTTTCGTCATCAAGGCCCTTGTTTCTGCCCTGAAGGCCTACCCGGATTTCAACTCCTCGCTCGATCCGTCCGGGGCGAAAATCATCCGCAAGAAGTACTATAACATCGGGGTGGCTGTGGCCACGGATCAGGGGCTTGTAGTCCCCGTGATCAAGGCGGCCGATACGTTGGGCGTCCGCGCGATCGCGCTTGCGCTTGAAGAGGTGAGCGTACGGGCTCGCGCGGGCAAGCTGAAAAGCGATGATCTTTCCGGAGCGAGCTTCAGCGTTTCAAGCCTGGGGGGAATCGGCGGCACCGCCTTCACCCCCATCGTCAACGCGCCGGAAGTCGCCATTCTCGGGCTTTCCAGAATCGCCGTCGAACCGGTTTGGGACGGCGAGCGGTTCGTTCCCGCGCAAATGCTGCCCCTCTCACTTTCCTACGACCACCGGGTGATAGACGGAGCTACCGGAGCCGCGTTCACCAGGTATTTGGCGGAACTTATCGGTGATATGCGCAAGACTCTTTTATAGACGACGCCCCAGGAGGCGAGCTTCATGTCCGATTTTGATGCTGTTGATGTGGTAGTGCTTGGGGGCGGACCCGGCGGATATACCGCCGCCTTCAGGGCGGCGGATTTGGGACTTTCGGTGATGATCGTCGAACAGGACGATCGGCTGGGGGGCGTATGCCTGAATGTCGGCTGTATTCCCTCCAAAACTCTGCTCCACGCCGCGGGCCTTATAGAGAAAACGCGTCATTTCGAGGGGAAGGGCCTGTCCTTCTCTCCGCCCAAAGTGGACTTGTCGGCCTTGGCCGCCCATAAGGACGACGTGGTGGGAAAACTGACCACTGGTCTATCGGCGCTTGCCGAGGCCCGGAAGGTCCGGATCCTGCGCGGCAAGGGAACTCTAGCCGATAAACGGACGCTTTCGGTAGAGACGAGCGCGGGGCCCGTGTCCGTACCCTTCAGGAATCTGATCATAGCCGTCGGCTCGCGGCCTTTCCGCCTACCGGATCTGCCCGACGATCAGCGGATTTGGGATTCCACGGACGCTCTTGCTCTCAAGACAATTCCCAAACGATTTTTGATCATCGGCGGCGGGATCATCGGGCTGGAAATGGCCACGGTCTACCATGCGCTGGGTTCCGAGATCACGGTAGTGGAGATGAAGGATCAGTTGATTCCTCCGGCCGACGCCGATCTGGTCAAACCACTCTACCGAAAGCTGAAAAAAGAGTTCGCCGATATTTTCCTTTCCACGCAGGTGACGAAAGTGGTCGCAGGCAAGGGCGGACTTTCAGTGACCATGAAGGGTAGCGGCGCCGAGATGGTCAAGGAGTACGACGCGCTACTGGTGGCGGTGGGGCGCCGTTCCAACGGAGACTCCATCCAGGCGGAAAAAGCGGGCCTTGAAATCGATAAACGGGCTATCCTCTCGGTGAACGAGCGGATGGAAACCTCCGTTCCGGGAATTTACGCTATCGGCGACGTTACCGGCGAACCTATGCTGGCCCATAAGGCCACCCATCAAGGTAAGACCGCCGCGGAAGTCATCGCCGGGCACAAAGCGGCTTTTACGCCCCTCACTATTCCCTCCGTCGCCTATACCCACCCCGAACTAGCCTGGATGGGACTCACGGAACGGGAAGCGAAGGAGAAGGGCATCGCGTACAAGCGGGCGGAGTTCCCTTGGGCCGCAAGCGGCCGGGCGTTAAGCGCGCTGGCTTCCGAAGGTTTCACCAAGGCCCTGTTCGACATCGGAACCGGAAGAATACTCGGCGCGGGCATCGTTGGTGAGAACGCAGGGGAGCTTATTTCCGAAGCGGTGCTTGCTCTTGAAATGGGAGCGGATTTCCGAGACATCGCCCTTACCATCCACCCCCATCCCACGCTTGCCGAAACCTTCGCGTTCGCCGCGGAAATCGCCGACGGCTCGATCACGGATATTCTGATGGTTTCTAAATGAATTTTGCGGGAATCGCTTTCAAGAACCCCCTCATCATCGCCGCCGGGCCGACGACGGCAAAGATCGAACAACTTGAGGCCGCCGAGAAATATGGAGCCGCGGCCGTAAGCATCAAGCACGTCATGACGAAGCAGAAATCGGAGGGCTGTCTCCGTTGCTATTCGCGTCCCGAGGAAGTCATGATTTTCCCTTCGGACAAGAGGCTAACTCTTGAAGAAGGGCTCCGCTTGATCGAAGTGGGAAAGAAGAGAACGAAACTCAAGATTTTGGTCAATTTTTCCAGCCAGGAAGCGGAACTTGACTCCTACGGCCTTCTCGCCCGTAAATTCGAGGCGGCGGGAGCGGACGGACTTGAGATTAACCTCTGCTGTCCGAATTTCGGCCTTGGGAAGAAGGAACTCGGTTTTTCTGAAGAGGAAGCTGAAGGCGGGGCGTTGACCGGGCAGAATCCTCGCCTCGCCGCCGCGATCGTCAAAATCGTAAAGGACAATTGTTCTATCCCCGTAATCCCCAAACTGACGCCGACAGCCCTTGATATCGGGCGGGTCGCTGAAGAATGCGTTAAGGCGGGCGCCGACGGTTTGTCTCTTGTCGGCGGGCCCTCGCTCGCGCTGCCCCCGGTGGACATACGTCACGGCGGTAAACCGCTTTACCCGCTCATGAGTGGAACCGCGTTCGGGGCGATAACCGGTTCCGCGATACGCTACAGCACCTTCAAGGTCACCGCGCAGGTCGCCGGCCGCGTTCAGGTTCCGTTGACCTCTTCGGGCGGTGTGGACGCTTGGGAACATGCCGTTGAAATGATGATGTGGGGCGCGTCTTCAGTCGGCGTCTGCACCGCGACAATGTGGCGCGGCTTTGAGGCTATCGGGAAAATTCTCGCCGGGATGGAGAAGTTCTTGGAAGAAGAAGGTTACCGCTCATACGAGGATATCGTCGGTCTCGCTCTTCCCCATCTCTCGTCGGGAAGTCTCGAATTTTCAAACGGTCAGGCTGTTATCGACCCCGTTCTCTGCACGGCTTGCGGGGCTTGCCTTAAACCGGCGCATTGTGACGCCGTCGTCATGGACGGGAAAAAGGCCCGCGTAGTTCCCGAGCTCTGCATCGGCTGCGGAGTCTGCGAAAGCCTCTGCCGATTTAAGGCGATCCGCATGACGTCTGCCTTTTCGAAACTTGCCCATGAATAGCGCCCAATGGTTCATTCTCGTAGGCGGATTATTGTTGGTCATGGGGCTTACCGTTACCATCCTCAAACGCTTGCCGATCACCTCTGCCATAATATATCTGGCGGTCGGAGTTCTGGTCGGTCCCACCGCGCTCGATTTATTCCATTTCAATCCGCTCAAGGAATCCGCGCTGCTGGAAACGCTTACCGAAATAGCTGTGTTGATTTCCCTGTTTTCCGCCGGCGTTAAAATGCCCGTACCGTTCAATTTTACCCGCTGGCGCGCGCCGATTCTTTTGGCAACGGTATCCATAACTATCACCGTCGCGATGGTCACCGCCTTTTCTTACTTTATCTTGGGTTTACCGTTGGGCGCGGGCGTTTTGTTAGGAGCGATCATCGCGCCGACCGATCCGGTACTGGCTACTGATGTACAAATCCGTCATCCCGGAGACCATGACCAGCTGCGTTTTACCCTAACCTGCGAAGCCGGCATGAACGACGGCAGCGCTTTCCCGTTCGTGATGCTGGGGATGGGGCTGTTGGGTTTGCATAAGCTCGGCGATTTTGGACTGCGCTGGTTATTGGTCGATGTTTTGTGGGCTACGCTGGCAGGCATAGCTATCGGCGTCGTCGGGGGCGTAACGCTGGCTCGGCTCGGGTGGAAGCTGCGCAGTAAACCGCATAGGCAGCAACTGATGGACGACTTTCTCGGTCTCGGGCTGATTGGCGTCGTGTACGGTTTGTCGGTAATGGTAAACGCTTGGGGGTTCTTGGCCGTATTCTTTGCCGCCGTGGCGCTGCGCCAGACGGAGTCGGCATTGGCAAAAGCCTCTCAAGACGCGATCGATGTACGCGCGTCCCAGAAATCCGTACGCACGCACGCAAACGCGCAGCCAGATCCGGAACCGCCGCAAACAGTGAGCGAAGGGTCGCTGGTGTTCAAGGAGCAACTCGAAAGGCTTTCGGAAGTGGTCCTGGTTCTCCTGATCGGCGGCACGCTGTTTCTCGACTCGTGGAGTTGGAAAGCGGCGGGTTTGGCTCTGTTCCTGTTCGTCGTCGCACGCCCGATAAGCGCTCTGGTCAGTTTGTTGGGAACTCACACCTCGTTGAAGATACGCGCTATGACCGGCTGGTTCGGCGTGCGCGGGATCGGTTCTCTCTACTATCTGATGTACGCTATCCAAAACGGATTGCCGGAATCGCTGGCTTTGGAACTGATACGGATGACGCTGATTGTAGTCACGCTCTCAATCCTTCTCCATGGTATCAGCGTCAAACCGCTTATGAGCCTTTTTCGGCGGCGCGGCAAGTAGCGGCCCTTTAAGCGTTCGCCCTTTCCGTCAAAGCGACTGCCTTAGCCCAATACCCCAGAATCCTATCAAGCTCTTCGTTCACCGCCGCGTTCGGGACTTTCAATTGCGGATGCTCGTCGTACCATGCCGCCGATCGGCGGATGCCCTCCGAGAAACCGATCGCCGGCCGAAAATCGGGCACGAAGCGCCGGATCTTGGAATTATCGAAAATCGCGCTCGTCGCTTTGTCGCCCAGAAGTCCGGCGGCGCGTTCCGGCGCGATGCGGGCGATGTAGTCCGACGGTATATGGACCAGCTTAGGCGTAACGCCGAAAGCGGCGCCGATGGTCGAATGTATCGTATCCCAGGTGAGAGCCTCATCCGAGGTGATATGGAAAGCCTCTCCCAAGGCGGAGGGATTTCCGAGAAGTCCGACCAGCCCCTTCGCGAAATCCGATGCGTGGGTTAAGGTCCAGAGGCTTTGCCCGTCTCCGGGAACAACAATTTCCTTGCCCGCAAGCATGCGCCAGGCGATGCCGAAGTCGGCGGAGCCGAAGCACGAGGGTATCCATCCGTCATCATAGGTATGCGATGGGCGGATGATGGTGTATGGAAAGTCCTTCTCTTTGCCGAGACGGATCAGCGTTTCCTCGCAGGCGATTTTCAGGCGCGAATACTCCCAATACGGATTGGCCAGAGGCGTCGACTCGGTGATGATCGGGAAACGCGACGGCCGACGATACGCCGAGGCGGAACTGAGAAAAACGTATTGTTCCGTGACGCCTTCAAAAAGGCCGACGTCCGCTTCAATATGCTCGGGTCGGTATCCAAGGAATTGTACGACGCTGTCAAACCGGTGATTTGAAAGCGCGCGCCGAACCTCTTCCGGTTTGCGGATATCCGCGTTCAGCGACCGCACTCCGGCGGGAATTTTCTCCGGACGGTTTCCCCGATTAAGGTGGAAAACTTCCATGTTTCTCTCAAGCGCCCGATGCGTACAAGCCGTCGAGATATTTCCCGTTCCTCCGATAAAAAGCACGCGCATGATTCCCTCGCTCGTATGGTATTTTTCTTGACAACAGACGTCTTACGACATAACATTATGAAAAGTTCATAGCTTTGTCAAGGAGCGCTTATGTTTTCATCCCCAGAGATTGCTGAAAAGAAGTCCCGTGTACGGAAGCTCCTCGAGGAAATGAAGCTCGACGGAATATACCTCAAACGAAGTTCCAATTTTGCGTGGATAAGCGGGGGATGCTACAACATCGTAGGACTTGCGACGGAAATAGGGGTCGCCGGTATTCTTATAACCGCTAACAAAGAATACGTCGTCTGCAGCAATATTGAAGCGCCCCGCATGGAAAAGGAAGAGAAGCTCACGGAACAGGGCTATGAGATAAAAAGCTTTCCCTGGTACGAGGATAAAGAAGCGGCCATCGTCGCTTCCCTTGCGGGTAAGTCCATCGGGGCGGACCATGGTTTGTCCGGCGCGACGGATATTTCCGGTAAGATCAATCCGTTGCGTTATTCGCTGACGTCCTGGGAAGTGGAGCGCTACAAGGAACAAGGGCGCCTTACCGCGCTCGCCGCGGAAGACACCGCGAGAACCATCCGTCCCGGTGATACGGAATACGCGGTGATCGGCAGGCTTGCCGAGCGCTTATGGGTTCAGGGCATGGACTTCATCATCGCCTTTTGCGCGTCCGACGAACGAATTTCCCAGTTCCGCCATCCGGTGGCAACGGCAAAAAAAATAGACAAGCGGGCCATGATCAGCGTGAATTCCCGGCGGGGAGGGCTCATCGTCTCGATAACCCGCTTCGTTCAATTCGGCAAGGTCCCGGCGGCCCTACAAAAGATTTATGAAGACAATGTGTACGTCGACTCCGCGATGATGGCCGCGACGGTTCCGGGGCGTCCCGCATCGGAGGCTTTCGAGGCCGGCCTCGCCGCGTATGCGGAAAAAGGATACCCGGAAGAATACAAGCTGCATCACCAGGGCGGTTCAATCGGCTATTTCGGCCGGGATTATAAGGCCGTCTCTTCAACCAAGGAAATCGTTCGGGAGAACCAGGGTTTCGCCTGGAATCCTTCGATCACCGGCACGAAAAGCGAAGATACGATGTTGGCGACCTCATCGGGCCCGGTCATCATTTCGGAACCGGTGAATTTTCCAGTCCTGACCATGAAGCGCGCCGGATATATCTTCAGAAGACCTGCCATTTTAGAGTTGTGATCGCGGGGCTTAGTCCCTGAAGAAATAGAGGAGGGAAGCATGAAACGAACTGTATCGGCGATTCTATTGTGTCTGCTGAGCGCGGGCTTCGTTCTGGCCGGCGGCGCGTCCGAGAAGAAGGCTGTTTTTCCGGATAAACCGGTAGAAGCGGTTGTCGCTTGGGCTGCCGGAGGTGGCGCTGATCTAGTGTTCAGGGCCTTGGCCGCGGTGTTTCCGAAATATGCGAACGGCCAGCCTCTGGTCATCAAAAATGTTCCCGGCGCTGCCGGCGTTCCGGGCATCGCGGAATTCATGCAGGCAAAACCCGACGGCTATTCGGTCATGCATTGGAACGTTGCCCATATAATCAAAACCCACATGAGCACGGTACCTTTCACCGCGACCACTTTCACGCCGGTCATGCAGGTTGTGGTCGCGAGCAATTATCTGAACGTGCGGGCCGACGCGAAATGGAAGGATTTGAAAGAATTCCTCGCGGACGCCAAGGCGAACCCCGGCAAAATAACCATGGGCAACGCCGGTCCCGGCGGCGGCAACCACATGGCGGCTCTGCTGCTGGAGGATAAAGCCGGCGTATCGTTCCTGCACGTGCCGTTCCAAGGCGGCGGCCCCTCCGTCACCGGATTGATGAGCGGACAGGTCGATACGGCGATGAATATCGCTCCGGAGGGCATTTCCAACGCCCAGGCCGGGCAATTGAGGATTCTGGCGGTTTTCGGAGATAAGCGCTTCGATACCTTCCCGAACGTAGCCACCGCAAAAGAGCAGGGGACTGACCTCGTGCTGGACCAGTGGCGCGGTATTGTCGCTCCGCCGAAAACGCCTCCGGAAATCGTCGCCAAACTGCACGATATTTTTAAGAAGTGCATGGAGGATCCCGAGTTCGTCACGAAGATGAAGGAACTCAACGCTATTCCATCCTATAAGTCCGGCGCGGAATTCGGTGAAATCGTAAAAACAGAAGACAAACGTTATGAGACCCTGATCAAGGAAAAGAAATTCGGCGACCGCTACAAGTAAGTAATTATAACTGAGCCGCTCCGCCCTATGGAGCGGCTGATTTTTTTCCATCGCGAAGATGTTTTCGTGTAAGGGAGCTTCTCGTGAAAGACACTAGAATGATCGATTTCTGGACCGGCGCGGGGATCTTCGCGTTGGGTATCTTCGCGTATGTGATAGCGGGCAAGATGCTTAAAGTGCCCATCGGCATCGGGCCGGGAGATTACCCGCGGGTCATAGCGATCGGTTTGTGCATCCTCGGCGGTATACTCTCGCTTCAAAGCGTTTTGAAGGGATTTCCGAAAGCTCAAGGGAAGGTCCCCTGGAAATCGATACTCCGCGTATTCGCGTTGGTTCTTATGTCTTTTATCTATATCCAATCCATGCGGTATCTCGGCTTCCTCATTACGACTCCGGTTTTCCTAGCCGCGGCCATCTACCACTTCGGCAACCGGAATTGGAAGAGCACGATCGCGGTGAGCGTAGGCGTGACGCTCGTCGTATATTTCGTATTCGTTTCGTTATTCCAGGTTCTTCTTCCCCGATTCTCCCTGTTCTAACCAATCCGGAGGTCTTAGATGATCGGCAATCTTCTGCAAGGTTTCGTGCTGGTATTCCAACCGCTCACCTTCGGCTTAATGGTTTTCGGGGTAGTGCTCGGCATAATAATCGGCGCGATTCCCGGTCTTACCGGATCGATGGGCATAATCCTGCTTCTTCCGCTGGTTTACCGGCTCCCGCCGGATACCGCGCTGGTCATGCTCTGCGGTCTCTTTTGCGGCGCGATGTACGGCGGGTCGATCTCGGCCATTCTGCTGCGGACGCCGGGAACTCCGTCGGCTTCCGCAACGGTTTTGGACGGCTATCCCTTGTGTCAACAGGGAAAAGCGGGAAAGGCGATCGGGATTTCCACCGTCGCGTCCTTTATCGGCGGTATGGTGAGCAGTATCTGCCTGATACTCATCGCCCCGCAGCTGGCGAAAGTCGCGCTTAAATTCCAAGCGGCGGACTATTTTTCCCTCTCGGTTTTCGGCCTCACCATCATGGCGAGTTCCTCCGGCAAGAGCCTCGTTAAAGGACTCATCGCCGGCTGGTTCGGTCTTCTCGTCTCCACCGTGGGCATTGACGGCATCGTCGGTGTAAATCGCTTCACCTTCGGAAATACCTACCTCATGGGCGGTTTCGCTCTTTTGCCGGTATTGATCGGCGTATTCGCCGTATCGGAGGTTTTATCCGAATCTCAGGAAATCAAGAAAGCGGGCCAAATAGTCGTTCAGGAAATAAAGGGAATCATTCCAACCTTCGCGGATATGAAAGCGATCACGATGGCCGTGACGGTCGGTTCCATAATCGGCGTATTCATAGGCATTGTCCCCGGCACCGGCGGCGCGATTGCCTGTTTCCTGGCGTACAACGTGGTTCAGCGCTGGTCTAAGAACGGAGACAAGTTCGGTACCGGGATGATAGAAGGCGTGGCCGCGCCCGAATCGGCCAATAACGCGACCACCGGCGGAGCCCTCATACCGATGCTGACGCTCGGTGTTCCGGGCGACGTGGTGACTTCCGTCATGCTCGGGGCGTTGATCCTTATCGGCGTAAAACCGGGCCCGCTCCTTTTCGTCGAGCACGCGAATGTCGTCTACGCGATTTTTTCCGGCATGCTCGTCATCCAGTTCCTCATGCTCGGCTTCGGTCTCTTATGCGCCAAATTCTCTCCGCAAATTCTGCGGATACCGAACAAAATACTAATGCCCGTCATCATGGTGCTTTGCGTGATCGGCGCGTATTCCTTGGGCAACCAGCTGTACGATGTTCTGGTAGCGCTTATCTTCGGCGTCATCGGATTTTTCATGAAGAAATACGGCTATCCCGGCGCGCCTCTCGTGTTAGGAGTAATACTCGGTCCGATGGCGGAAGATAATTTGAATCGCGCTCTGCTGGTTTCCCGCAACGACTGGTCCGTGCTGCTGACTCGGCCGATTTCCGCGTCGTTCATGGTTCTCTCCGTGCTGTCCATCATCTTAGCGCTGAGGACTGCTCATAAGGATTCGAAGAAGGCGCAAGCGTGATAT
>JBAYHM010000014.1:0-29241 GCA_041666155.1 Treponemataceae bacterium | reverse complement strand
GCCACCGACGCGGGGCACCAGGGAATGGACTGTCAGTTCGGCTACGACCAGACTGCTCGGCTGGACTACTTTTACAACGCGGTTCTTGAAACGGCGATCACGGCGAAGTCCATAATCAAGGATTATTACGGAAAGCCCGCCGCCTATTCCTACTTCGTAGGCGGCTCCAACGGAGGCCGGCAAGGTTTGGCTTTCGCTCAGCGCTTTCCGGAAATTTTCAACGGCATAGTAGTCGGAGCCCCGGCGCTCAACCTGTCGAATGCGGGCGTCGCCGAGATGTGGGCAACGCAGGCTATGGCGAAAATCGCGCCGACCGACCCGAACGGCGTTCCGCTGCTCTACAAGGCGTTGGACCAGAAGGACCTGGACGCAGTGTCGGCCGCGGTGCGGACGCAGTTCGACGCCGCCGACGGTTTGGCCGACGGACTCGTGTTCGACATCGAGTCGGCGCGGAAGTTCGTCCTCACAGCGCAGAATTCGGGTCTGAGCGAAGAGAAGATCGCCGCGCTGAAGAAGCACTTTGAAGGACCGAAAAATTCGAAAGGCGCGCAACTCTATTCGAATTGGCCCTGGGACACGGGCGTTTCCGATATGGGCTGGCGTGGATGGGTACTTGGTACTGAAAAGCAGCCGGCGCGCAACGTGTCGCTGGGTATCGAATCTACCGCCCGCGTCTTCACGACTCCCCCGGCGGCGGACTACGATCCGGCGAACCAGCTGGCCTGGGCGATGAAGTACGATTTCGACCGCGACCCGCCGGAGACGGTCACTACCGCGTCGGCGCTAAACCAGGTGAATCCGCGTCTGGCGGCTTTCGACAAGCTAGGCGGCAAGCTGATTCTTTACCACGGAAT
The DNA here is from genome assembly GCA_041666155.1 of Treponemataceae bacterium. GTDB lineage: Bacteria > Spirochaetota > Spirochaetia > Treponematales > Breznakiellaceae > SZUA-426. The sequence goes on along the minus strand of JBAYHM010000014.1, from coordinate 28,387 downwards.
GTCCGACCCCGTCTTCTCCGCTTACGACACGGTCGCGTATTACGAAAAGGCGATCAAGGAAAACGGAGGACTCGCATCGACTCAGGAATTCGCCCGTCTTTTCCTGTTCCCCGGCATGAGCCACGTATCAGGCGGTCCCGCGACTGATCAGTTCGACGGCCTCACCGCCATCATGGATTGGGTGGAGCAGGGCAAAGCCCCGGATAGAATCGTCGCGGCCGGAACCCCCGGCGGTCCGTTCGCAAAGGTCAACCGTCCGATCTTTCCGTACCCGGCCCAGACGATCTACGACGGAAAGGGTGATCCCGCCGCCGCCGCGAGCTTCATCGCGAAAGTCCCGGTAAAGTGATAGTCGTAGCCCCTGGACTTGACTGCCCGGGGGCTACTGGACTGATGCCTTCTTTGCTCCTAATGAGCCTCAGTCATCCAATCAGGATGATTCTTTTCTTGTAGAATAATATCATCTATTGAAAATTTTCCATTCCCGCTAATGACCATACCAATATCTATTTTTAGACTACTGGCTATTCCATAGCCTTTAATAACACCGCCGCGATTATTTGGATTTTTTTCTCGGTAAGATTTTCCATCGGAAAGAATACACTTAGCCATTTTTATATTTCCCAGCACCTGACTTCCATTACCCAAATAACAATCATCAGTAATTTGCGCGCCACCCATCAACCTGCATTCGTTTTTAATGGTAATTTGGCTTTTATTTGATTTTATGCTAATTGAATTTTCTCCAATTTCATTGTCATTTCCAACAAAAATTTCGCCATATTCTGAAATAATCCTTGTTCCACCAAAAAAGGTGTTATTTTGCCCTATGGATATTTTTCCACCGATGTTTTGTATCAACACATTCGGATAAAAAATATTTCCATCACCAACGCTCACAGTCCCACTAATCAAAACTGAAAACAAATCAAAAACGGTATTTGTTTGTGCTAAATCAATCACTTCATCAATGGTTTTGTATCCATTCGCTTTCCGTGATTTGTTCATTTCATCAATATAATCTTTCATGCCCACGATAAAGTCTCCAGAGGCCGTCGGTCCGAGGTCCGGGCGCGAAGAATGAAAATCTTTTTGCGTGCAATGCGTTCGCCTAGCGCCTAGTTCGGCTCAGCCTTTAAACTTGCGCAGGCATTCGACGACGAACGCGTGGTCCTCTTCGTGGGGGAGGCTTGAAACCGTCGCACAGGCGATCATGCCGACCCCGCGTACGACCAGCGGGAAAGCGCCGCCCATGGGCACGTATTCCTTCGGATCGAGGAAGAACCGTTCCTCGATCGTTTTGCCTTGTATCGCCAAATTTACGTGCATCGCGAGTGAACTTTTGCGGAAACGGAACGCGACATTCGACTTTCGGCGTATCCATTCGTCGTTGTCGGGAGTCGCGCCGCGGATGACTGAGTGGAACAGAATCTGATTCGGCCTACGGATATCAACCGTAAGCTGAATCCCGCGCTTGAGCGCTTCTTCCACCATCAGGTTTCCGAGTTTCCAGGCGTCATTCTCGTCAAAATGATCAAAAACGAGGTCTGCTTCTTCCGCTACTATACGGTCAAGGTACTCTTTGTTTGCTTCCATATCGACAGTATAGCATCGGTTTCCCGCTTAGAACTCCTCGAAATCACTATCCTTATTGTCGTTCTTCGCTTGTGGAACCGGGATGATCGCCGTACTTGTTCGCTTTGGCTTTCGCGCGGGCGCGGGCGTTGCCGCGGGGAGGGCGCGGGCCGTTGCTTTTTCTCGTTTAACGGTTTTCGCGGCGGTCTCCGTTTTGAAAAAACCGATGCTCTGCGCAAGACTCATGGCTTGTCCCGCCAGTTCTTCCGCCGTCGCGGCCAATTCCTCCGAGCTGGCCGCGTTTTTCTGCACTACGATATCCATCTGCGTCACGCCTCTGGCGATCTGCTCCGCGCCGCTTGACTGCTCCGCGCTGGCTGCTGCGATTTCTTGAATGAGTTCGGCTGTTCGACGGATATCCGGTACCAATTCTGAAAGACGTTTTCCCGCTTCAGCGGCAACACCGACGCTTTTTGATGATAGTGCGTTGATCTCGCCGGCGGCCGTTGCCGACCGTTCCGCGAGCTTGCGCACTTCGCTGGCTACCACCGCGAATCCTTTGCCGGCTTCTCCGGCACGCGCGGCTTCTATCGCCGCGTTGAGCGCCAGGAGGTTCGTATTCCGCGCGATTTCCTCAATTATGGAAATTCTTGACGCGATTTCCTTCATGCTGGCTACTGTTTCGATAACGGCCTTACCGGACGCCTCGGCGTTCTCGGCGACTCGTCGTGAGAGACTGTCGGCTTGCTGCGTGTTATCGGCATTCTGCCGTATGGTGGAAGCAAGTTCCTCTACGGAGGAGGATAGCTCTTCAATGCTCGCCGCTTGTTCGTTCGCGCCCTGGGAGAGGTCCTGGGCGGTGTTTGATAATTCCGTCGATCCGCTTGAAACCTGTTCCGATGAGATTTTAATGGTATCGACCACTTCGCCTAAGCTGTTCCGCAACGCGTACATGGAAGTTCCCAGCGTCCCGAGTTCGTCGCCGCGCGCAACCAGGCGGTCCCGGGCCGTGGTGTCGGTATTCGCGAGTGTCAGGTCTCCGTGTGCCATGTCGCCCATCGCTCCGACCACGAGCTTGATCGGCTTAACGATAGAACGGGCCAGGGCAATGGACACCGCGACGGCGCACACTACCCCAAAGGCAAGTATCGCAAAGAGGAGGGAGAGCAGCCTGGTTACTGTCGCGTCCAGTTCGCTGACCTCGATTGAAAGGCCGAGCGTCCAGCCCGGACTTTGGGGTACCCTTGCGAAGAACGTGCGTATTTTTGTTCCGTCGGCTTTTGAGTATGATCCTTCCCCTGATGCTTCGACGATCATTCGTTTTCCGAGCGCGTCGAGACCCTTGAAGCCGGTCTTATCAGCGTTGGTCGTATCGAGTTTAAGGATTGCTTCCGGTGTCGGATGGGCTATCACTACGCCTTTTTGGTCGATGACCCAGCCGTAGCCGGTTTTGCCCAGCTTAATCGCTGAAGAGATAATCGCCAAACTGGAAAGCTGCATTTCAAAGCCGGCCAAGGCTCTGGTTTTCGCGTCCGCGCCTTTGATCGCTTTTGCGATGATGATCGCCGGTTTTCCCGACGCCTTGGAGATGAGGGCATCGCTGATAAATGTCTCTTTTCCATCGCGCATTATCGCTTGAAAGTAGGGACGTTCACTTACCTCAACGTAGGCCCCCGAGGGAGTCAGCGCCTTGCCGTCAGGCCAGGCAATCAAGACAGTGGTGATGTCGGCGCTGACTTTGCCGACCAACCCATTGATGTAGATTTCGGACGTTTTTAGGTCGCCCGTACGTACTTGATCCGCCAAGGAGATGACGTTGAGCTCGGCGAAATGCTGATCGAGCAGCCGTCCGAGTTCGGCGCCGCGGGCAGCGGCGATTTGTATGTTTTCCTCTTTTACCAGGGCGGTGATGTCCTCTTTTAAGCGAATGGCGATGAGGCCTATCACTACGGCGAGGATTACGACGACCAGCGCGCTCACGAACGCTGAGATTCGAGTTGTCAACGAAATCGATTTTCGAGCCATAATGATCCCTCCATGGACAAGCGTAATAGTAAGTATATGCAAAATGATGGGGTATTAGCAAAGAAAGCCGTCAAAAAAAGTTGTTAGGCCTTTCGACGCTAACGGTACTCGTCCTTTCGTTTTCTTAGTGCCGCGATGCGCTTGGGCAGATGCGGATGGGAAGCGAATATTTCAGCCAATCGTTTCCAGAAGCTTTTTTCGGCTTTGAATGATTCAAGATAGATGTCGGCATTTACTTTCGGCGCCAATTTTGGTCCGGCTGCCAGTAAAATGAGGCCTTTTTCCGCGCCTTCCGGGGACAGTTCCATCCCGCCCGCATCGCAACTGTATTCGCACGAGCGTCGCCAGGCCCCTTTCAGAAACGGAACGATCTCCGCGGAAATCGTAAGTAAGGTTTTGAACGAATGATTGCGTTTGACGTGCACCAGTTCATGGGCGATCACGAACGATACCGGACTCGGATCCCCGTCGTAAAGGTTTTCAGCGAGACTGGCGTAAATCGCCACATAATTGCGGGTAAACAGGCGTGTCGCGAAAGCGTTCAAGATGCCGCCCGATTCCACTAGATAGAAAGCCGGAAGTTTTTTCACGCCGAGTTCCATTGCGGAGCGTGTGAATTCGGCCCACAATTCAGGGAACTGTTTCTCGCTTACCCGTACGCCGTTTCCCATCAGATGACCGACAGTGAGGATATGGGCGACCAAAACGATTACCACGATGATCACGAAGTACAGGATGAAAACCCCGGCGGTAGCCCCCACGGTCGCCGCCGTGAATGGATCGTCGCCAATGGATGTAATCAACGCAAAAACGCCGATTACCAACAAGCCGTACACAATAAGGCTGCAGATCAATGAGATCGCAAAGAGTACGCGTTCACTCGTTCGGACGTAAGGGTTTATCATTGGTGGCTCCTATTTTTTCTTAGAGGTTTTTGTATCGGGTTTTCGTTCGGCCGCGCGTTTTTGCCGGGCGACTTCGTATAAGAGGACTCCGGCGGCGACCGACACATTAAGGGAATCCACGCGCCCGTTGGTGGGTACGGAAACGATGAAGTCGCAGCTTTCCTTAAGTAGGCGCGCGAGTCCGGACCCTTCGCTGCCCATGATGATCGCTGTCCTGCCGGTAAGTTTTTGTTCGTCTACGGGGAGTCCGCCCATGTCGGCTCCGTAAATCCAGAAACCGGCATCTTTGAGCAGCTGCGCGGCGCGTACAAGGTTGGCGATCATCGCTACGGGCATCCAGGCGCTGGCGCCTGCGCTTGTTTTGGAAACGGTTTCCGTGTCCTTTGCCGACCGGCGGCTGCCGATCACGACCAGGTCCGCGCCGAACTGGTCGCAGGATCGGAGAATCGCTCCGTAGTTATGCGGATCGGTGATCGAGTCAAGGATAAGTACGAGCGAATCTCTGCCTTCCTCAAGGTCGGCAATGAATGCCTCCACTGTCGTCTCGTTGGTTACCGAGCTGTGTTCCACGGTGAGCGCGATGCCGCGGTGTCCGCGGGCAAGGCGGTCAAGTTCGTGTTCCCCGGTGCGGTTTATGGGAATTTTGTGTTCAATGGCCAAATCCATAACGGCGCGCGCCCGCGGACCCGCGTTTGAAACCAGGAGCGGGCCCTTGGCCTTGCCTGCTTTGATGAGTTCTTCAATTGCGTGAAAACCGGTGATATAGGACATCGTTACTCCGCTTCGTAAGTTTGGCCGTACTTGATGACGTCGACCTTATCATAGCCTTTTCCGGCAAGGTATTTCTTGAGAGCCGTCTGAGCGACCGGTTCGCCGTGAACCATGAAAATGCGTTTTAGTCGTGATGTATCGACGGCGTCGAGCCACTCTCCAATTTCGGCGTAATCGGCATGCGCGGAAAAGGCATCAATAGTCTCTACGTTCGCCTTCAGCTTGTACCACTGACCGAGTATTTTCACCTCGCCTTCCTTGTCCCTGATACGGCGGCCAAGAGTGTGATCCGCCATATACCCGACGATGAGTATGGTCGTGAAGGGGTCGCCGATGTTTCGCACCAGGTGGTGCTGAATACGTCCAGCCTCGCACATACCGTCGGCGGATATGATGACGGCCGGACCGGGCACGTTGTTGAGCGCTTTTGATTCTTCGACGCTCATGGTGAAACGCAAGGAATTGAAGCCGAACGGATTTTTGTGGTGTTTGGTGAAGGCGTCCTGCGTTTCCTGGTCGTAGCATTCCGGGTGGACTTGGAATATCGTCGTGGCGTTGGTGGCCATGGGAGAATCCACATAAATCGGAATTTCCGGGATGATTTTTTGGTCTACGAGCATATGGAAGTAGTAGACCAGTTCCTGGGTCCGCTCAATGGCGAAAGCGGGAATGATGATCTTGCCGCGGTCGCGTACCGCGCGGAGCGCGGCGTCGGCGAGCTTGCTCAAGGCGTCGTCGGTGGATTCGTGGAGCCTGTCGCCATAGGTGCTTTCAAGGACGATGTAATCGGGCGCGGGGATGTTCGTATCCGGGTCGCGTATGATGGGTTTGTTCTTCCGCCCCAAGTCTCCGGTGTATAGAATGCGCGTCTCTTTTCCGTTGTTTGTTACGGTCAGATTAGCGAACGCGGAGCCGAGAATGTGACCGGCGTCGAAAAATTCCAGCTTGACACCATCGCCTATCCAAATCGGGCGATTGTACGACGCGGTTATGATCTGCGAGGTCACTTTTACCGCGTCTTGTTCGTCATAAAGCGGCTGCCAGTCGAACTTATCGCCCTTCTTGTTGGCTTGGAAACGTAGATATTCAGCGTCGTGGGCCTGGATTCTGGCTGAATCCATCATCACCAGGCTTGCGAGGTCGCGGGTGGCGGGAGTCGCGTAGATATTGCCCTTATACCCGCGCTTAGCCAAAAGCGGCAGGAGGCCGCAGTGGTCAAAGTGTCCGTGCGTCAGTACTGCCGCCTCTATCTTATCCGCGGCGATACCGAAGTCGCGGTTCTTCCGATCCGCGTCCGCGCGCCTTCCCTGAAAGGCGCCGCAATCGATGAGGTATGATACGCCGTCGATTTCCATTACGTGCTTCGATCCGGTGACCTCCTCGGCCGCGCCGAGGGAATAAAATGTGATAGCCATACGATACAGCATACAACGGCGTGGGCGAGGAAGCAAATAGAGGTTACAGCTTGATTTAATTTCTCTTGTTTAAATTGCCTAAATAGGCGAATTTTATAATATAATAGGTGTATATTCGCCATAAATGACGAATATTAAATTAATTTTTATTCTAGTTATATTTCTTTTAATATGGCGATTTATAGAGATAAAATGCTTGTTATTCGTCAAATAAGACGAAATAATAAAGAAGAGGACAAACATGAAACTGAACGGATCCTTGACCGACGAAGCGATTCTGCGGGAAGTGGGGCACCGTCTTGTTCAATTGCGCATCGACCTGTCGTGGACCCAGGCCGAACTCGCGGAGCGTTCGGGCATCGGTAAACGGACGGTGGAACGGCTTGAAAACGGTGAATCCGTGCAGGCCGTCGGTGTGATTCGGGTGCTCCGGGCGTTCGGTCTTTTGGAAACCTTGGACTCCCTGGTGCCCGAGGCGTCGTTGCACCCGATGGAGTTGCTGAAAAAACATACGAAGCCCCGGCGCCGCGCGTCTTCTTCCCGAACGAAAAAAGAAGACGGTTCCGCATGGGTCTGGGAGGATGAAAAGTGAGCGTTGTCGCCGAAGTCCGTATGTGGGGTACGACTATCGGGGCAGTGTCCCTTGCCGACGGGGAAGACGTCGCCTTGTTCGAATACGCGCCGGAATTTCTGGGCAGCGGGATTGAACCATCCCCTCTACGCATGCCGTTATCGCGCCGCGTGTACCGATTTCCTGAGCTTCCCTACCGGACTTTTCACGGTTTGCCGGGCATGCTCTCCGACTCCCTGCCTGATCGTTTCGGCAATGCCCTGATTGATGCTTGGCTTGCCCGGCAAGGCCGCGGCCCCGACTCATTCAACGCGCTGGAGCGTTTGTGTTACACCGGCGTCCGCGGCATGGGCGCGCTGGAATTTCTTCCCGCGCGGGGACCCGAGGCGAAGGAATCGCAAAAACTGGAAATCGATCAATTAGTGAAACTGGCTTCCGATGTCTTGAGCCAACGTGATGAGCTGCGGGTGAAGTTGTCCGACGACCAGGCGGACGCGGCTTTGAACCAGATCCTGCGGGTAGGGACGTCGGCGGGCGGCGCAAGAGCCAAGGCGGTCATCGCGTGGAATCCGCTGACGAACGAGGTTCGTTCAGGACAACTCACTGTGCCTGGGGGATTCGAATATTGGCTACTCAAATTTGACGGCGTCAGCTCCAACCGAGATAAAGAGCTGGACGATCCGAAAGGGTTTGGCTCAATCGAATATGCTTACTATCTTATGGCAAAGGCCGCGGGCATAACCATGACGGAGTGCCGCCTTTTTGAGGAAAACGGACGGCGCCACTTCATGACCCGCCGTTTTGACCGCTTAAGCGGCGGTGGAAAATTGCACGTGCAGTCGTTCGGCGCCCTGGCTCACTTCGATTTCAACGCGGCGGGAGCGCATGGGTACGAAGAAGCCTTCATGGCGATCCGCAGCCTCGGTCTGAAGGCGACGGACGCCGAGGAGTTGTTCAGGCGTATGGTTTTCAATGTTCTGGCTCGCAATCAGGATGATCACGTCAAAAATATCGCTTTCATCATGGACCGGCGCGGCGAATGGTCTCTGTCCCCCGCGTTCGACGTGACTTACAGCTATCAGCCGGCGGGCCTGTGGACCGGCACTCACCAGATGAGCGTTAACGGTTTGCGGGACGGTTTCGCGTGGGACGATCTTAAAGCGGTCGCCGTCAACGCGGGTCTCAAGCGCGGTCGCGCCGAATCGATATTCGCCCAAGTCCGCGACGCGCTTTCGCGCTGGCGGGATTTTTCGGACGCCGCGACCGTGCCGGAAGCGCAAAGTGAAAAGATCCGGGAAACGTTTCGTACGTTACCGTTTAATCGCCGGGAGGTTTGATCGATACCTATGCAAAGCGTCAAAATACGTTCATTCGCGGTTATTGCCGCTTTTTCGGTCTTCGTGTTCCTTTCCTGCGCGTCCGATGCCCCTGCGAAGAGCGTCGCGCCGGTCGCTTCAGCTGCCGCAAGCCAGGCTTCGGCAACACCGGCGGCCGCGGGCGGTTCCGGCGTTTCCCTCTCGGCCGCTATCCCGTTCACCGCCGCGTTGCGGACCGGGACCTTGCCTAACGGCTTGCGTTACTACCTGCGGGAAAATAAACGTCCGGAAAGTCGGATTCTGCTCAAGCTTGTGGTGAACGCCGGTTCGGTTTTAGAGACTGACGACGAGCAGGGGCTGGCTCACTTTGTGGAGCATATGGCGTTCAACGGAACCGAACGTTTCCCGAAATTGACTCTGATCGATTACCTGCGCTCGCTCGGCATGCGTTTTGGGCCTGAAGCGAACGCGTACACTTCCTTCGATGAGACGGTCTACGGCATCGAGGTTCCGACGGAGATCGGCGCGAATGGTACTAGGATGGCGCCGGAGCGAGCGCTCGCGGTATTGGATGACTGGACGCGCGCCGTACTTTTCAAGGCGGACGATGTCGAATCCGAGCGAGCGATCATTCTGGAAGAATGGCGCATGGGACTGGGCGCGTCCGACCGGGTCAGGCGAGTCATTTTGCCGGTTTTGTTTGAAGGGTCGCCGTACGCGTCACGGCTTCCGATCGGTCTACCCGAAATAGTGAAGAACGCGCCGTCGGAACGGCTGACCGGGTTTTACAAAAAATGGTACCAGCCGGACAACATGGCCGTGATTATCGTCGGGGATTTTGACAGCGCAAAAATGGAGACTATGCTCGCTTCCCATTTTAAGGGCGAGCCGGTGCGCGAAAAAACCATTCGGCCTCGACCCGATCTGCCGGTTCCCGTACGTGGTCGCGTCGCGACCGCTATCGCGACGGACGCGGAACTTGAATACGGTTTCGTGCAGTTGAGCTATAAGAGGCAACCCGCGGTACAGGGCACGACTGTCGCCGATTATCGTGAAAATCTGTTGGAAGCTTTGGTCGACCGAATGCTCGGTATCCGCTTCCTTGAGACGACGGTCCTCCCGAAAACGCCGTATACGAGCGCGGGTTCGGGCTTCCAGCGCTACGGCGCGCGTTCCCGGTTCATAACCTTTTCAGCGATGACCAAAAACGGAACCGCCGAGGAAACGCTGCGTTCCTTGCTCGAGGAAAAAGAACGAGTCTCTCGTTTCGGCTTTGCCGACGATGAGATTGAAGCGGCGAAAAAAACGATTCTGTCGGATCTTTCAGTTTCGGTGAAGGAACGGGACCGGCTGGAATCCGAGGGCTTCGCCGACGAACTGAGTTCGCATTTTCTGCGCGGAACACCGGTGCCCGACGTGGACTGGGAACTGACGACGTCCCGACGTTTGCTCAGCGGGATCGCCAAAGTCGATATTGATGCTTTTTCGCGGGCTCTTTTTGCCGACGACGACCTCACGGTGTTGATCGCCGCGCCGGACTCCAATAAGGTGAGCTTGCCGAATGAGAAGCGGGTCAAAGAAGTCGTCCGCGCCGTCGCTACCGCGAAAATCGAGCCGAAGTCCTCCTCGGTCATTTCTCCCGCGGGGGAAGGGCTACTCGCGGCGCGCCCGACCGCCGGTACCGTCGTCGCGGAAAACTACGACAAGGAACGCGACATTCGCGTCTGGGATTTATCCAACGGCGCGCGCGTGATTCTCAAAGCGACCAAAAACAAAAACGACGAGATTATGATGACGGCTCTCGCGCGGGGTGGAAAGACGAGCGTCGCGGATGAAGACGCGGTAAGCGCGGCCTTCGCGTCGGGTATGTCTGAGCGTTCAGGGCTCGGCCCTTATCCGATGCCGGAATTGGTGAAGCGTCTGACGGGCAAGCAAGTTGATCTTACCTATTCAGCCGGCGATTATACGCGCGGCTTCCGTGGATCCTCCGTCGCCGAGGATTTGGAAACTTTTTTCCAACTGCTGCGCCTTTCCTTTTCCGAGCCGCGGGTGGATGCCGATGCTTCCCAATCATACATGGACCGGATCAAGACGCTCTATTCCCAGCGTAAGGATAGTCCGGAGGCGGTATTCGGAGACCGCGTGACATCCGTCGTTTCCGGCGGTCATCCGCGTTTCCGGCCGTTAACGCCTGAGCGCTTGGGCGAGGCTTCCGCCGAGAAAGCGTTGCGGATACTTAAAAAAGATCTATCCGTCGGGGATTTTACTTTTTCTTTTGCGGGAAATATCGATCTGGAAAAGATGCGTTCGCTTGTTGAAACGTACTTGGCCTCTCTCCCCGGCAGTCGATCCGGCCGCGATTGGACTGACCTTGGCATGCGCCGTCCCGAAGGCGCCGATGAATCGGTTCGCAAGGGAAAGGACCAGAAAAGCGAAGTGTTCATGGGCCGTTACCTGCCGACGCCGAACGTTGAAAAAACAGCTGTGGTCGCCGAAGGGCTGACGGAATTCCTGGATATCGTTCTGGTGCGTGAAATCAGGGAAAAACTCGGCGGGGTGTATTCGATATCCGCTTACGCTTCACTTGGCGCCGCGCCGGAGGGAGAATTATCGCTGATTGTCCACTTTTCCTGCGATCCGTCGCGGGTTGAGGAACTAAGCGCGGCTGTAGATCAAAAAATCAAGGCGATAGCTTCCGGAAGCGTAGACGCGGATACCTTAGTTAAGGCAATTTCCGCTTTGAAAAAGCGTCGTGAGCAATCGCTGGAAGACAACGGGTTCATCGCGGCCGTGCTGGCTAACCTGGACGTCATCCACCGGAGGCCGCTCAACCGGATTTACGGATACGGAGAATCCTACGATTCACTGAAAGCGGCGGATATTTCCCAGATGGCCGCGGACCTCATGGCTCGCCCGCGCATCCGGGTGTCGTTGCACCCGGAATAATGGGAAAACTTGGGTGTTTGCCCCAGGACACCCATCCGTTGTATACTGGTCCTTATGGACAGAAACGTGAGTAACGGAGGCGATGCTGCCTTGGCCGGTATCGCGAGGCGTGCCTGATGTATGCTCGTGACGTGTTGTCTCCGCGTCCGTCTCCGCTGGAACATGGCGTTCCGGTTTTTGGTACTTGGGATAGGCCTTTCGCCGAGGTCGATTTACTCGATGTCGTACGGCCTTACGCGTTGCCGCTCCCGAAAAGTTTACGGGATTTACGGATTAAGGAATGGCAGGCCTTCCAGATACAGGACGAGCGGTATTATCTGATCGCGTCCCTTATCAACTTCAAATATTACCGCATGGCGCAACTTACCCTATGGGATAAAGAAACGAAGGAGAAGCTTGCGTTCCATAAGGCGCTCCCCTTCGGCGCGTGGTATTTTCCTCGCAGTCTATCCAATTCCGCCATCACCAGCCGCAGTTACGGTTTTTATTTTCGAATCCACAACTGGTTGGACGCGGACTTGGTTGAATTAGACCTGGACGTAGAAGCGACGAGAAAGCGTCCCTCATTCACCGCCCATATCGAACTAGATCTCCGCTATTCCGTCGCGACGCCCCAAGTTACCTGTTTACCCTTCTCCGAACATCGATGCATGTACGCGTATAAGAACCTGGCGCCCGCGCGCGGAGACTTGGTATTCGGCGGACGCCACATCACTTTGTCGCCGCAATCAGCCGTCGGTTTCATGGCCGATTACAAAGGGTTTTTCCCGTATCGTGTCCAAAACGTCTGGGCGACCGGTTTCGGATTTGATTCCTCCGGCCGACGTTTTGGCTTCTCCATTGTTGAAAACCAGACCAAGGACACGTTTAAAAACAACGAAAATTGTTTGTGGCTCGACGGTCGCATGCACTCGCTTCCACCCGTTCGTACGACCCTGCCTAATGGTGTGGAAAAAGATTGGGTGATCCAAGATCTTGAAGGCATGGTTGATCTTACGTTTACGCCCCGTGAACCTAATGTGTTTAATTTTAACCTGCTGCTTACACGCTGTGATTACCGTGCTCCCTTCGGCGTTTTCAACGGTATGGTAATGACTACCGGAGGGGAGAAAATTTTTATTCGCAATCTCTGGGGCTTCGGCGAGAAGCTTTATTTAAGGGTATAGCTTTGGCGAAGAAACCTTCCGCAGTATACGAACCGGGTGAACTCGATCGCGTGCGCAGCCGTCTGGGCAACCTGGACAGGGATGAGGCGAAGCGCGTTGCGTCTTTGCTGGGTGGCGAGGTCGGCATAGAACGTGGCGCGATGCCTCCTCCCGCGCGCGAACACAAACCGGGGACTCGGGAGGAGACCGTTTCGGTCAGCGTCCGCGGTAAATCTAAGGGCGGAGCTCCGCTTCGCCGCGTGGAGACGGTTGGTACGGACGACGATCGGTCCTATCGCCGCGATAAATCCGACGCGAAACGTCGGGGATCTTCAGCCATCGATTCTTCAGACGATCCGGCATCTCCGACGAAAGCCTCCTATCGGGAACGTCTGCGAATCGACCGATTAATGGCGCAGAGCGAATTTGAGATCAAGAATTCCGCTCAGGCTCTTTACTCGATGCTTTCACTTTTCGGGGAGCCCTCCGAAAACGTGAACCCGATATTCGTTACCGCGCGCATGAACGATTATTACAGTAGGCTTGAAGTTTTGGTTACCGCGACTCGGACCATGTTGCCGCGCAATAACGTCCAGCGGTCCGAGGCATTGAAAAAAGAGTCTCCGTTTGCGTTCAAACTACTCGATCTTATCCGGCAATGGAACATAGAACGCATCGCGGCTGACCTCGCGCGACTTCAGAGCAAGCCGCGGGAAGTCGTCGTAAGCGATTTCACCGATATACTAAAAGCCTTATATCGACCTATCTACCAGCTGGGTTCTCTCGATCCTGAAACGCATGTGCGGGACGCCTACCATGTCTTGTTTAAGCAGTTGTCGGCGGAGAACGCTCTTGAGGCGAAAGAAAAATATAACGCCCAGTTTCGCGCCGCGTTGGCCGCTTACGTCTACGTGACGCGCAGTGTCCGTTACCTCTTGTATCCGCTCCTTTTGAAATTACTTTCGGACAAATGGCTCTCCTACGATGAGTTTTTCATCGCCCGTCGGCATCGGTTTGAGGCGTTTATCGGCGCTAAAGAATCGGACAAACTTTCTCCTCTCGCACCTTCCGCCCCGAAGGGGGACGTCTCTGAAACGGAGTCCTCTCCGAAGGCCGAGAATGACAAGTCTGCTGAAGAATCCGTTGCGACCGTTGATACAGTCGCAACCGCTGAAAGTGAAAATGAACCAGTCGAAGAAAAAGAACAGACAAGCGCTCCTTCCCGTGCTTGGTCGCGGGGCATTGACGCGTTGGAAGGAATTTTCCCGGAAGCCGGCTGGCGCCGCCTTTCAAGTTTTCCCGACCTCTATCCTTATTTTTCCGGCGTTTTCGATTTGAAGAAAGGTTTTGAACTTGTCGCTCCCGATGATCCCCTTCAACAGGCGGTCATCCTCATGCATATTCTTGAAGAATTGTTCTACGGCCTTCGTTTTGTTGAATTCGGTACGATCTCCGGGGCGAACGGAGAGCCTGAACGAGCGGACGCGACCATTTCCGCCATCATAAGCAACTGGCACGGTTATTTGGAAGAAGCGCTAGGGAAAGAATACCTTCCGCGACTCAGCGAGTATGCGCGTATGGCGGACGGCTCGCCGGAATCGCGCATGTCCAATTATGCCAAACGGACTCTTTCGGAATTGCTATGGATTAAACGGCTCAGCTTTCTTCCGTTTCTGCGTTTTGAGTCCACTTTTACCACTCATCCGTATCGGAATCAGGAAGAAAAACCATTTTACACTGAGGTCCGCGAACTCCGCCGTTTGCTTACCAGCATTGCCGTGGGTATTGAGGCGGGAATGAAACAGGGAGGGGCGGCAAAAGGCGCCCGATGCGATGGGATCGACAATCCGTGGGTGCCCTATGTGTTCCAGATTCCGAACCCTGTCTCGACTCGATTGGACTCAATTCTCGGGGGCCGGAATTCCAAACGCAAGAACAATGCGGCGCTTGTATTCTTTACGCTTTCCGCGGTGACTATTCTTGATTCCATCGTTAACGATAAGGAAAGCTACGCGTATCAGGGACCGGCGGTTTGTCCCTTCCGCAGCATCGACGGGCAAGGCACCAAGCCGGTGTTCGGCGTGGACGAACATATCGACGCCGACGCGTTGTTCAAGCAAGCGCGCAAAAACCGATCGGGAAACGCGGCTGCTCAGGAAGGTTGAGCAGCGGAGAGTCCCCTGCGCCGAGCGGTCAGTCCATTGAGGAAATTGCGCAGGAATTGGTCTCCGCAGGGCCGAAAATTCGCATGGTCTTTTTTTCTGAACAACGCGCCGATTTCGGATTTTGACACGCTCACGCCTGAAAGCTTCATGATATCGGCGATGTCCTCGTCACGTAATTCCAATGCTATACGCAATTGTTTTAGGATATCGTTGTTGGATAGGCGACCACGGCGGACGTAGGCCTGGGCCGGCGCGTCCTCGCGTTTTCCCCGCCGATCTGCGATGAGCCCCTGTAGGAAGAATTCTACGAGTGAATCGTCGCACTCGACGAAGCCTTCATCGCTTTCCTTCATAAATAGGATGTCGAACTCTTCCTTCCGGATGTCGTAATCGGCCAATTTGAAAAGATCGATAACCTTCCGGTCTGGAATATCCAGCGCGAAACGCAGACGCCGCAGTACGTCGTTGTTGGTCATTTCTGTTTGCCGCTCGCGATTTTTTCCTCAAAGCGTTCAAGGCTTTTGCCGGTAAGGAGCGGCGTTCCGCCGGAGGCGTCGTTCGCGGCGTCCATCCGCCGTTTCAGTTCGGCAAACTCTTCCGCTGAAAAGGAAACGCCGCCTTTGACGTGACGTTCAAAAGATTCGCAGCAACGCGGAGCCACTTTCTTCGCGATATCCAGAAGCACCTCCGCATACACGCGGATTTCCTTCTGGGCGTGCGCGTCCAGACGGAGTTCCATGAAGTGGAATAAGTTATGCAGGTCGATCTGCCAGTACCACTCGGTATAGAGCGACAACGGCAAATTGACCCGCGCGAGCTCGCGCGCGATACCTTCATCCACAAGTTTGGAATAGTCGCCGTAGGCTGTTCTCTGACCCGCTTCCAGAGCGGCTCGGACCGCTTCGGCGGCTTCGGGAGGAAGCGGTTGGGCGGACCGGCCCTGCTTGTTGTCGTCGCTCTGCGCGGCGACGTCTTCCGGGGCGGGAACATAGAATTCGTCTTTCATCACCGAATAACGGCCGGAAATCTCGTTGAGGCGGGCGGTTCGGTGCCGTATCCACTGCCGAGCGACAAAAATCGGTAGCTTCACGTGAAAGGTGAGGATTACTTGTTCAAACGGCGACGTATGCCGATTTCTGAGAAGGTAGTCGATAAGTCCCGCGTCCTCGCGGTAGCTTTTTGTTCCCGCGCCGTAAGAAACCCGCGCGGACTGTACAACCCGTTCGTCTCCGCCGAGGTAATCGACCAATCGGATAAAACCTTTATTGAGGACGGGGAATTCTTTATCGAGTATCTCTTCAGCTTCCGGAACAACACAATGAGCCACGTCGAGGCCTCCTCAATTCATTTGACGATGTTCGGGGTATCCTACTCAGGCGGTCGGCTCTGAGCAAGGGGCAACTTCCATGCAACCGTCTCTGTGCCGTCAGCCACCAGGACGTCGTCATCCATGACATCGTCATCCATGACATCGTCATCCATGACATCGTCATCCATGACATCGTCATCCATGACGGGCTATTTTGGAAAACCCCGGAAATCCCCCGCAAACGACGCGATCGTATCCTTTCCCGACCCGGGCCCGTGGCAGTCCGAGCCATAGGTGAAGAAAAAACCGAGCGGTTTGGCTATCTTTTTGACCAAGCGATTCAGGGCCTCGGCTTTTTCATTACGATAATGGTACAGCTCCACGCCGACGGCTCCTATCGATCGAAAATACGTAAGTAAGGTGGTAAGGCGATTTTTTTCACGTTTCATCAGTTCCGGATCGTCGTCAAACTCGTGGCCGATGTGCGGAACTACAAGCATTCCACCGTCTTTTGCGATAATTGCCGCGACTTCCGCACAGAGCGGTTTGTCCCGGCCGCCGTTTGAAAGGATGCGGGAATCGAAATAGCTTTTTTTGAACGTCTTGTAGTCCATTTCAGAGGGAAGAACACCCGTGTCACGCAAGTACAGAAACACGTCCACTTTGTTGAAAGAAAAATCGTTCGCGCGGAGCTTTGTTCGATCCGCTTTTTTCCTTTCGGTCAAATCAGAAAAACCAAGCTTTGGCGAATCGAAATAATCCGCCGCCAGTTCAACGGCACGGCGTGCCGAACGGATACGCTCTTTCTTAACCTCGTCCAGAAAAGCCGCGGTCCACGCGTAGCGCCCCTGGGGAAAGTACGCGAGCAATTCACTTTTATAGGCGACTGTCGGTTCCCGACAGTCGATCTCAACCCCCGGTATCGGGCGCAAGCCTAAACGCGTTCCGGCTTCAATGAATTCTTTTGTTCCAGCGAGCGTGTCATGGTCGGTGAGCGAAACCGCTTTCAACTTTGCTCCTGAAGCTCGTGCGGCAATCTCGGCGGGCCAGATTGTTCCGTCGGAAAAACGAGAATGAAGATGGAGGTTTGCCCGCATGTGGAGAGCATAAACGCCTACTCAAGGATTGTCAAAACCTATGAATCACCGTATACACGGTTATAGGCGAATCGCCTGAACGGAGGCGCTGATGAAAAATTTTGTTAAATTCCTTATAGCGTTCGCGCTCATCGTCGCGGCAGGGACTTTTTTCGTTACCCGGGGGATTGATTCATTGCCGGGACAATCCGGTTTCTTAGAACATTTTATGTCTAATCAACGATCCCTCATTGAAGCAAGCGGTACTGTCGTTGAGGAACGGCGCGTTGTCGGTGATTTTACCCGCATCGAACTCAACGGGTCAGGGAGTGTGACGCTTGTCGCTGGTCTTGAAACCGCCGTTTCGGTGAAAACGGATAAGAATCTTCTTCCTTTCGTGGAAACCGAGGTGGCGGACGGGGTTTTGCGCATCAGCATCAAGCCGGGCGTTCGTTTCAGCATAGCTCCGGTTTCGTATACCGTTTCCGCGAAACGTATCGAGTCGATAAAGAGTAACGGTTCGGGGAATGTAGTGATGGATGCGCCGCTTTCGGGCGACACTCTCAAGTTGTTTTCGGAGGGATCGGGAAAGATCCGCGCCGTCGTCAAGGCGAAAAAACTTGAGGTACAGATCGCGGGATCCGGAGATGTGGTCGTGACGGGGGCCGCCGAAGACCTTTCTCTCATCATACTCGGCTCAGGGAATGTGAAGGCTGCCGGTCTTTCCGGACGAAAAACGGACGCGAACGTGGCTGGTTCCGGAAATGTGGAACTCGGGATTTTCGACTCTATCGAAGCCAATATCGCCGGATCCGGCGATATTGTGTATTCGGGGTCTCCGCGCGTTTCCAGCCGGGTGTTGGGGTCGGGAAAACTGCGATCCCGGTAGCGGTTTCCAGGCTGCGTTTTGACATTCGCTGAGCCGCATGCTATTCTTTGCGTGTACGTTAACGCGTTCCGTAGAAGGTTCTTATGACCGTCAAAGAAATCGCTCGTCTCGCCGGCGTATCAATCGGTACGGTTGATCGGGTGCTTCACGGCCGCGGTCGGGTGTCTACGGAAACCAAGGCTAAAATTGAGGCGATCATCCGCGCCAGCGGATTTGTCCCCAACCCGATCGCGCGTCGTCTAAAACGTAACAGACAGTATCGTTTTATGGTGCTCATGCCTCATCGAAGTGAAGATTCGGGGTATTGGGGGCAAGCGTACGCGGGTATTTCCGGGGCGGCTGATGAAATACAGTCCTACGGGGTGGAAACGATATGCTTGGAATTCAGCCGACACGATCGCGATTCCTTTAGTGCCGTAGCGGATAAGGTCGTCGCGGAGTCTCCTGACGCGGTTCTTTTTTCCCCGGTGATGCCCGAGGAATGCAGGGATTTTATCGACCGACTGAAGGGTTCCGTGCCGTACGCTTTTTTTGATGCGGATTTACCGGGAACGTTCCCGCTATATGCTATCGGGCAGGATCCCTACCGAGGCGGTTACTTGGCGGGAAGGCTCGTTCAACTCTTTTCCCGTGGGGAAGGCTCTTTCGCCGTCATCGAATCTCATTCCGAGGACTACCACATCAAGACGCGGCGCGACGGTTTTCGCGCATACGCGAATCAACACGGTTTTAGGACCACAGTCGCCGAAAACTCCGATCTGACTAACGATATGGCCGCGTGTCTTCTCATCGAAACGCTTCAGCGCGAGGAACCGGATCTGGCCGGCATTTTCGTGACGAACTCTTCCTCCCACCGCGTCGCTTCCGCCGTTCGCAGTTTGCGCCGCCGGAAGGGCTTCGTCGTAGTCGGGTACGATTTGGTGCCGGAGAATGAACGGTTGCTTCGCCGTGGTGAAATGGATGCGATCATCTCGCAGCGGCCGGAAACGCAAGGCTACCGGGCTCTTTCCGACTTATATCGGTCCATCGTATTAGGGCGTCCCATCGCGCGCCATGTGGAAGTTCCAATCGATTTATTTCTCAAAGAAAATTTGCCGTCCACCGCCGAATCGTCGGCGACGGGTCTCCGGGTCGACGATAGTCGGGAAGGTTTATGAGTATCGCAATCGAAAAAGCCGCGAATCTCGCGTGCGTCTCGTTCACTTCATTATTGGTGATTCTTGTCGGGTCAAAAGGTTTGGGTTTCATCTATCCCCCGGTCCTGGAATTTTGGGTCCTCCAGGTGATGCACCTTTCATTTTTTGTCGCCTTCGGTATGGGTTTTTTCCAGGCCGTTCGGACGCAAGCGTTCGCGGACACTATCGTGTACGGAGTACCGATGGTTGCGTTTCTTGCCGCCCTTGCGTCGGCTGTTTTTTCCGTGCGTATTCCCGCGCCGCTCTTTCTCGTCTTTGATCTCTACCTAATCGTAGTCAGCGTACGTTTCCTAGTCACCGCACCGCGTTTTCCCGCTGCTCCTCACGTAGACGACTATCATGAAGTGCCGGCTGCAGAGTCCTACGCGCTTCTCAACACCGGCGGCCTTGTTCTTGTCTGCACAAAAGGAACCGACGGTCGTTACGACCTTGCGCCGATCGCGTGGAGCTGTCCACTCGACTACGAACCGAGTTCCCGTGTCATGATCGTGTTGGATCCCGGCCATCGCACTTCCGAAAATATTGAAGCGTCTCTTTCGTTCGTCCTCGCTTTGCCGACATTCGCGCAGCGAAAATTGGTTGAACTGACGGGTTCTATCTCAGGTCGCGATACGGACAAGTACGAAAAATTCGCGATCGCGTCGTCGCCTACGGTTTTCGCGGATGCGCGCGTGCCCGAGGGCGTCGCCGGCTACCTGGAATGCAAGCTCATCGAATCACGGCGGATCGGTTCCGTTGCCGTCATCGCCGCCGAAGTCGTGCGCGCTGTCGCCGTTTCCGACGCCTGGCGCTACCGGCTCCACTATGCGGGGGAAAAAGCGTTTTACCGACCGGGAACAACGATCAGGGAGTCATGAAAAATAAGATTCGATGCCGG
This sequence comes from Treponemataceae bacterium, assembly GCA_041666155.1. GTDB lineage: Bacteria > Spirochaetota > Spirochaetia > Treponematales > Breznakiellaceae > SZUA-426. The sequence continues at coordinate 8,206 of JBAYHM010000014.1, read as the reverse complement.
GATTGTTTCCCGCCACGCCGAATCGGCCGCGGCCGAACTCGGCTATAATTTGACGCGACGTTTCAATCCGTTACCCAGCACAAAACCTTGGAAAAATGCGGAGTTCGTTTTGGACTAGGACTTCAGCTCCCGGTAGCGCCTATACCGCCGCCATTCCGGCGCGGATCGCCTCAACGTTCATCGGAACGAACTTATGCTTGCTCGGCGGGAAGAACTTCTTGAGGATTTCCTCCACGTGCGACAGCTCCAGGGCACCGGTCAGCTTTGCCATTGCGCCGAGGGCGACCATATTGGCAAACTTCGCGTCACCGATTTTTTCCGCAATCTCCTGCGCGGCCAGCTTGACTACGCGAATATCCTTCCGCGTTGGGTCGGTCGTGACAAGGCTGGAATTGATGAGCATCAGCCCGTTCGGCTTCAACATTTTTTCGCAGAGCGGGAGCGAGTCCGGGTTCATGACGAGTACCGAATCGGGTGTCGTCACCAAGGGGCTGGCGATTTCCTCGTCGGAAACGACTACTCCCGCGCGCGCGATACCGCCGCGTTTCTCGGCGCCGTAGAACGGAAAAAACGTGACGTTCTTGTCTTCTTTCATCGCGCAATAGACCCATATTTGACCTAGGGAGATGATGCCCTGGCCGCCGAAACCGGCGAAAAAGGATTTCTCGGTCATTTTGCGTCCCCCAACTGATTTTTGATTTCACCCAAGGGGTAAAACGGAATCATGTTCTCCTCCAGCCAGCCGACCGATTCCAGCGGCGACAGGCCCCAGTTCGTCGGGCACTGAGAAAGGATCTCCACCATCGTGAAGCCGACGCCGGCCAGCTGCGCCTCAAAGGCTTTCTTGATATACGACTTCGTTTTGCGCACGTTGGCGGGAGTATTTACCGCGCCGCGCGCGATATAGCGCGTACCCTCAAGTTGGGCAAGGAGTTCGCCTACCTTGATCGGATATCCCATGCCGGCGCCGACTGGATCGCGGCCGTTCGGCGCCGTCGTCGCTTTTTGGCCGACAAGCGTGGTCGGCGCCATCTGGCCGCCGGTCATGCCGTAGATGGCGTTGTTGACGAAGATCGTCGTGAACTTCTCTCCGCGGTTGGCAGCGTGGATGATCTCCGCCGTGCCGATCGCCGCGAGGTCTCCGTCGCCCTGGTAACAGATGACCAGATGATCCGGAAGCATGCGCTTGACGCCGGTTGCCGCCGCCGGGGTGCGTCCGTGGGCGGGCTGGACCGAATCGAATTTAAAATAAAGGTCTGCCCAGATCGAACAGCCGACGGGATTGGTGATAATCGATTTCTCACGGATTCCGAGTTCGTCCAGCACTTCCGTTATCACGCGATGGATGACGCCGTGGCCGCAGCCGGCGCAGTATTTCGTTTGTATGCGTTCAAGGCTTTCAGGGTGCCCATAGAGTTTCTTCATTATTTTATCTCCCCAGGATCCGTTTGGCTTCCGCAAAAACTTCTTCTTCCGTCGGGATCATGCCGCCGACGCGGCCGAAGAAGTGCACCGGCGCGGATCCGAGAACGGAAAGTTTCACATCCTCCACCATCTGTCCCATGCTCATTTCGACGACTAGGATCGGTTTTCCGTTTTTCGCCGTCCGCGCCAGTTCCTTGTAGGGGAAAGGCCAGAGCGTGATGGGTCGGAATAGCCCGAGCTTGATACCCGCTTTTTCCGCCAATTTTCGCGCGCCTAAGCACACGCGTGCCGAAGTACCATAGGCTACCATGACTAAATCAGCGTCCTCCGCCGAGCAAGAACCTTTACCCGCTCCGATTTCGTCGTAGCCGCAGGAAATCGATTCAAAGCGGACTTCCTCAGCCTTGATTTGCTCGTAACGTTCGTATCGCTTGCGGATCTTTATCTCAAAATTCTCAGGGACGAGATCGAGCGAGGTGACGTGCCGCGGCGCTCGGTGCGTTTCCGCCATGCCGCCTACCGCCCAGTCTTTTTTTGGGAGCGAGTCGAGCGGACGTTCTTTCGGGAGGACAACGCCCTCCATCATCTGGCCGATCATGCCGTCGGCTAGGATGAATACCGGCACGCGCCATTTATCCGCCAAGTCAAAGGCGAGGTAGGTAAGGTCCGCCGCTTCCTGAACGCTTTTAGGAGCCAGGACGATGCAGTAGTAATCCCCATGGCCGCCGCCCCGGGTCGTTTGAAAGTAGTCACCCTGCGCCGGTGCGATGGCGCCTAGCCCGGGGCCTGCCCGTTGGACGTTCACCACGACGATGGGAAGGTCCGCGCCCGCCGCGTAGGAGATGCCTTCCTGTTTGAGACTGAGCCCGGGGCTTGAGGAACTGGTCATCGCCCGCGCGCCGGTTGCCGCGGAGCCGTAGACCATATTGATCGCCGCGACTTCGCTTTCAGCCTGGATGAATACGCGGCCTCGGTCTATCATATTCCGCGCCATATGGGCGGTAATTTCATTCTGCGGGGTTATCGGGTAACCGAAATACGCGCGGCAACCGGCAAGGATGGCCGCTTCGGCGATAGCCTCGTTGCCTTTCATGAGGCGTTTTTCTTCATTGCTCATGCCTCACCTCCTTCCAGTTCAAAAACCTCGATCGCGGCGTCGGGGCATACCTGGTAGCAGCCACCGCACGCGATGCATTTTTCCGTGAATTTGGCGAAAGACGGGTAGGTCCCCGTCGAATTTTGTTTCGGATCAGCTTCAAGGACTTTGACGGGGCATGCGCGAACGCAAAGATAGCACCCCTTGCACCGTTCTCGATCGATCACGACCTTGCCTTTTTTAGCCATGGGGCCTCCTAAAGATGACAATTAGACAAAATACGTCGCGAAGGTAGACACCGACGTCTTCGTAATGGTTGCGAAATTTCAGAAGATTCATTTGCCGCCGGCCAGAGCGACGAGGACTCCTAACGCTATTGACGCCAGTTTTGTTTGCGCGTCGTCGGCGCGGCTGGTGAGGATTATAGGAGACTGAGCCCCAACAACCAGACCAGCTCCTTTCGCCCCGCCAAGGTCCAGTAGCGACTTATACAGGATATTACCCGCTTCAATGTCGGGAGAAACCAGGATATCCGCGTCTCCGGCGACCGGACTATCGATTTTTTTGATTCGCGCGGCTTCGGCGCTGACGGCATTGTCCAGGGCAAGTGGTCCGTCTATCACGCAACCGGGAATCTGAGCGCGCCGGTTCATTTGAGTCAAAATGGCGGCGTCCGCGGTGCAGGGCATTTTTTCCGGATTCACCTTTTCCACAGCGGCAAGCAGCGCTACCTTCGGCATTGCCACCCCCAGCGCATGGGCAACCGCCACAGCATTACGGATAATGTCGATTTTCTCGCTCAGGGTAGGCGCGATGTTGATCGCGGAATCGGTGATGATAAAAAGTTTGTGGTAATGGGGCGATTCAATCACGCCGACGTGGCTGACCAATCGACCGGCGTTGAGTCCCGTATCCTTGTTGAGCACCGCCCTGAGGATGACCGACGTATCCAAGAGGCCTTTCATGACTAGTGTCGCCTCGCCGTTTCGTACGTGGGCGACCGCGGAGGCCGCGGCTTTGGCTGGGTCAAGCTCGTGGACGATTTCATAGGGGGAAAGATCGATCTTTTCCGCTTCCGCGACGCGGAAGATAGCGTCCCGATCGCCGATCAGGACCGCTTCGATAAGCCCCTGGCGTCGCGCGTCTTCCACTGCCGTCAATACCGCGTCATCCTGTGCGGCAGCTACGGCGATCCGAACGGAACCTTTACTCAATGCCTTCGCTGCTTCGATTATTGCTAAAATCGATTTCATTGTTGCTCCGGAATCAGTATACCCCCGCTCTGACCGAGACGCAACAAAACAACGCTTTGTCTTTGACCGAAATTTATTGGAAAAGAATTACGCTACGATATTTGGGAGGATTTGTTCTCGGCCTGAACGCGGATGCGGACTTCGGTGCCGCCTCCCGTGTTTACTGGACTTTTGTAGTGTACGGTACCGCCTGCCTGATCGACGAGGATCCGTATGAGGGAAAAGCCGATCGATCCTTCCTCCACCCGATCGGGGGCGAATCCTATGCCGTCGTCCCGGACGCAGAGAAGTACGCCCAGATCTCGCTCGGTAAGTTCTACCTCCACATGTCCCGGGCGATTATCCGGAAAAGCATGCGAAACGGCGTTCAGGAGAATCTCGTTTACGGCGAGGGAAAGCGGAACGCCTTTTTCCAGGTGGACCAACACGCTGCCGTCCGTCTCAAAGGAAAAACGTATCGGTTTGTCCCGGAATTGAGAGGACAATTCGTTTACAACGTCCCGAACCAGATCACTCAAATCGATACCGGAAAGTTCGTTCAGCGCGTACAACTTGTCCTGTGCCATAGAGATAGCGCGGATCCGTAAGAGAAATTCCGTGAAGTACCGGCGGGTTTCGTCCTTCGGCAGCAGATCCATGCGAAGAGAAATGAGGCTTGAGATCAGCTGAAGATTGTTTTTAACCCGGTGGTGGAGCTCACGCAAGAGCGCGTCTTTTTCGGCGAGCATCGCTTCGATTTTTTTTTCGCCTTTTTCTTTATGGGTTCGGAGTTCCTCTCTCCGATGAAATTCGGCGTAAGCAAAAAAACCGAAGAGAACCGAAGTCGCGGCAACGTAGAACCATCCTTTAAATGTTTGAAATTGCGCGTATTTGGTTGGATCCCTGACAAGGAACCCTAATATTGTGTCCGAAAAGAGAATCCATATGGATCCGATGAAAAAATAGATCACCATGAGTCGAATAGCTATTCTCAGTTCTCCGCGATGCTCGGAGTGTGCCGGAGTAGCCTCAGAATTCTTCGAAGTCATCATCTGGTGCTGAGTCCTTCGCGCTGATTTTTAGATCCGGAACCGGGACTATGCCTGTTGCCGGGCGCGGATCATTTTTAGGCGCGCTCGATGGGCGCGGCCGTTCAGGCGCTTGTTTAGTTTTCTGTGTTTTTGTTTCGGGCATGGCCTTTTTTGAGCCGCCAGGCTCGGTCGAGTCGCCGCTTATTTTAAAGAAAGCTATCATCTCCGAAAGTAGATCCGCCTGGCTTGAAAGCTCTTCAGCCATCGAAGCCAGTTCTTCCGAGCTTGAGGCATTTTGCTGGACCACACTATCCAGCTGTGTTAGGGATAGGTTTATCTGATCGTTGCCGGTGCTTTGTTCGGCGCTTGCCGCGGCGATTTCCTGCACGAGATCCGCGGTTTTCTGGATGGCGGGTACTATCTCGTTGATGACCGCTCCCGCCTTTTCGGCTACCGAAACGCTTCGTTTGGACAGTTCGCCAATTTCGCCTGCCGCTTTCTGACTGCGTTCAGCAAGTTTTCTCACCTCACTCGCGACGACGGCGAAGCCTCGTCCGGCATCTCCCGCGCGCGCGGCTTCAATAGCGGCATTCAACGCGAGCAGGTTCGTCTGGCGGGCGATCTCCTCGATTATCGAAATGCGGGAAGCGATTTCCTTCATGGCGGTGACCGTTTCGGTCACCGAGGCGCCGCCGATTTGCGCGTCTTGCGACGCTTTTCGCGAGATGGATTCAGTTTGGCGGGCGTTGTCGGTATTCTGCTTTATCGACGAATTCATCTCTTCCATCGAAGCGGATACCTCTTCCGTCGCCGATGCCTGTTCGGTGGCGCCTTGCGAAAGCACCTGGGCCGCGGCGCTGATCTGCTCCGATCCTGAGGCAACGTTTCGGACGGAGCTGAGTACTCCGGTGACGACTTCCGTCAAACGCTCCGACATTTTCTTTACGGAGCCGTAGACCCCGATGTTCTCCCTGTTTTCGGAAAAATGTATGTTCAAGTCGCCGAGGGCGATCCGGCCCATTATTTCGGCGATCTCTCCCGGCTCTCCTCCGAGCCGTCGCGAAATGCCGCGGGAAATGAAAAAAGCGAGCGCGAAGCCGATGGCGATTGAAGCGGCGATCAGCGCATAGGAGACGTTTCGCGCGTTCCTGTAGGTGCTTTCCGCGTCTCGGCGTGAAATATCGGCCTGCTTATTGTTTATTTCCGATATTTTGATGAACTCATTGAGCATTTTGTTGAAACTAAGCGATGAATCGGCTCGGAGAAAGGCGGTCGCTTCTTCCGTCCGGTTCGCCCGTGATATCTCAAAGAGCTTTTTGTTGGCATCGAAGTAGATCGAGCGAGAGGTAAGATAATCCGCGTATGTTTTTTTTTCTTCTTCATTATCGATCAAGGGTTCGTATTTCTTTTCCCACACCGCCAGTTCTTTTTTTGCCTTTTCCGCCCTATCCTCCTGCTTTTTCATATTGGCATCGTCAAGTGACAGGATATGTTGAAATTCCGAACGGCGGATTTCGTTCAAATAATATTGAATCTCCCCAGCCGCCACAACCGAAGGCAGGAGGACATTCGCGATTTCTTTGGTGTCCCCATATACAGCCCCAAGCCGGCCGGTCACAAAGACGCCCATGATGGCGGTTAGCGCTATCATCGTGAAAAAGGCCAGTAACAGTTTTGTCCGGACTTTCAATTCCTTCTTCAAGGCCATATGGGTTCCCCCTTGAAGGAAGTATAGTTCCGACTAATAGGTAAATGCAAAAAAGAAGAAGCCCGTGTGTTGTTTATCCCATGTTCGCCGGACGCGGCGCCGTATATTTCCGTACGAATCCGGAAGGTCGATAGGTCATTTTTGCCTGGCGCAGTCCCTCATCGCCCAAATCCTGTTCTCTGTTTATATACTGTATGTGTTTTGGGAGGGCCGCGGCGAAGGCCTGGTTGATGAATTGGTAGATGCCTTTGTACGCTTCCACTCCTTTTTCGAAGTGTACGGCGAACATTTTTCCTTTAGCGAGGCTTTCGCCTAAACACCAGCCGGCCGGAACCCCGTCGACATAGTACATGGCACCTTCCATCCCCAGTTGTTCGAATATCTCAAGAGCTTCTTTCGATGCGATGTAGTCGCCTTCAATACCTTTGTCTTCGCGCCAGCGGTCAAGCACCTGTAAGGCCTGAGGTACGAGGTCTCGCGTCAGCGGGCGTTCTTCGTATTTATAGGAGTTGATGAACGCGTTAACCAAGTTTCGCTTCTTATGGAATTTCTTACCGGAAAGCTCGGCCAGTTCGGTGCGAAGATAGAGGTAATCGAAATTGTCGCGGTCTTCGGTCGCTTGAATTCCCCACTGTTCCAAATGGATGCGGTTCGGGCAAAGGACGGAGTCCGATATTCCTTTCCAGTAATCGTGATCGGCATACAACGCTTCCAGGACCTCGCGCCGCGGGACCGCGCAGGGGGTCATGAAGAAATGTTTGCCGTCGCGTTCACCGGAAACTATGAGCGTTTTTTCCGGATCGCGCGACACTTTGTAGCCGTAGCGTTTACGGAATAAATACAAGTTGGAGAATGTGTACTCGGAAACGCCGTCGGGTGATAAGTTGAGGCGCGGATACACTTCGTCGCGAAGGTCGATGGATATCGGAACAAATTCTGGAAAATCGGGGATATTCATATACCGATCAAAATACTCATGTTCTTACGGAGAGGCAAGACGAAGCGCTTTCCCGTCGCGCAACCTTTACAGGAAACCACCCAATCGACGATACTCCGATTCATGAATGATATCCAACGCAGACTTTCTAATACGGAAATCTCCGAACGGGTACTTCCCCGTTTCCTTCGGTACGTGCAAATGTGGACTGAAAGCGATCGGGCAGTGGCGGAAACGCCGTCGACGCTGGGACAATGGGACCTTGCTAAGGACTTGGTGTCTGAATTGCGATCCCTGGGTGTCCAAGCGGTTGAGCTGACCGACCATTGCTACGTTGTCGCAAGTCTTCCCGCGTCCGCGGGATGCGGAAACGCTCCGACTATCGGTTTCATGGCCCATATGGATACCGCGAGCGACGTTTCCGGCAAGTCCGTCAAGCCTCGAGTGATCGCGGAATACGACGGCAAACCCATTGTCCTTGATGAAGGCCGCGTGATTGACCCGGCTGAATATCCTGAACTTGCCGCGCGGACCGGAGACACGATCATAACCAGCGACGGCACTACGCTCTTGGGCGCCGACGACAAAGCGGGTGTCGCGGAGATTATGGCCGCGATCGAACATTTGCTCGCGCACCCGGAGATTGACCACGGGCCGCTCGAATTTATTTTCACCCCCGATGAAGAGACCGGGAAGGGTCTTCCGGAGTTTCCCTCAGCCCTTGTGCGCGCGTCGGCTTGCTACACTATGGATGGTGGTCCTCAGGGAGAGCTTGAG
>JBAYHM010000013.1:0-29925 GCA_041666155.1 Treponemataceae bacterium | reverse complement strand
GTCACGTCCCGGGCGGTCTGGCCATGACCACTGTCGTCGGCGCGACCGCGTTCAAAGCCATGTGCGGATCGACACTGGCGACCGTCGGAACCTTTGCCGGCCTCGCGATTCCAGAAATGGATAGGTACGGTTATAAGAAAGAACTTTCAGCCGGCACCGTCGCCTCCGTCGGTACGATCGGCATGATATTGCCGCCCAGCACTGTCCTAATAATTTACGGGCTGATTTGCGAACAATCCATTGGGCGTCTTTTCTTAGCCGGCATACTGCCCGCGCTTATGATTTCCTTCCTTTTCATCCTGGTTATCGCCATATGGGTTACCATTGATCCCAAAGTGGCCCCGCGCGCCGAGAAAGCAAGCTGGAAAGAAAGATTCGCGGTCTTGCCGGAAGTGATGATCGTATTGATCATCTTCGGAATCGTCATAGGCGGAATGATGGCTGGATTCTTCAGCCCGACCGAAGCCGGCACCATCGGAACGGTAGCGGTTTTCGTCATGGCTTTCCTGCGACGTGAAACCAGTTTTGAAATGATCAAGAAATCGATAAAGGGAGCATTGAAGACAGCGATAATGACGCTGATGCTGATCGCCGGTTCCTCGATATTCGGACATTTCCTTACCATCACTGAAATTCCGTTCATCACGGCGGATTGGGCGGCATCGTTACCAGTAGCGCCGGCCGTGATTATGGCTGTTATAGTGATCATATATCTTGTCGGCGGCTCAATCATGGACGATTTAGCGTTCATGGTTCTCGCTACCCCAATATTCTTTCCGACGGCTGTAGCGCTCGGGTTTGATCCTATATGGTTTGGAATAATGGTCAGCATCACCCTCATGATAGGCGGATTAATCCCACCCATAGCCCTTTACGTTTTTATCACGGGAAACATCACGGGATTGCCATTTAAAACTATATATAAAGGCGTAACTCCGTTCCTCGGAGCGCTGCTGGTTGCTTTGATACTGATCTTCATTTTTCCGCAAATCGTTACTTGGTTGCCAACGGTTGTCATGGGATAACGTCGCTCAGTAATTTTGCGTGATTATTTTCCGGGTCGTTTGATGAAAAGAAAAGAGCGGGATGCAAAATCCCGCTCTTTTTTTCGGCCGGTTGGCCGCTCTGATTATGGGGAACATGTTAGGCTTTCATATCGTTATAATGAGAAAATCATTACAAGCTTTTCCATATACTCTTTCATTTTCTGCTCAAGGTCGTATTTTGCTTCGTGAATGCACCAATCGTAAACGACACCTCTACTAGCAATAAAAAGATAGTCCGTAATCTCGTCCGGGGTCATGGAATTAGTGAATTGCTTCAACGCTTGGCCTTCACTGATAATTTCAATCAGCAAATTTTGCATGTATCTACCCTTGATGGTAAAAAACCTATTTTTCGTATTATACAACTGCGTTATATTTTCCAAACCTCTTTTCTGGTTATAATGGGCATAGTATTTAAAAAAGCGTACCGTTTTTTCCGCGGACTTAATATTAAGATCTTTCAGGCTGGGCGATACCGTTTTTTCGAAATATTCATCCGCTCTTTTATAGATATCGAAAAATATATCATCCTTAGACTTAAAATAATTATAAAAAGTACCGATCGATACACCGGCTTTTTGGCAAATTTCCTCAATCGTTATTCCGTTGAATCCTTTTTTTTCCATGAGCGAAATTGATATGTCGTAAATTTTTTTTTGCGTTCTATCCGCCTGCATTTTCCTGGCGGTTAATTTCTTTCTAACCATTAGTGGACTCCCTAAAAATGCACGGAAGGGCGAGAAATTCGCCCTTCCGTATGTAGAGATTATGCCTAAAATTTGTTGATGTGTCTATTGTGAATTGTACTTACCCGGTGTCAAGGTACGATAATAGCTGCCGCAAAGGTGTTTGGGATTGATCGCTTCCCGGGCCTTATATTGGTATACGGTCACCAGAGGCTGAGGCAACTTTGCGTACATTGCGTCGTGTTCCTCCTGGGAGAACCAATAACCATTTTCCTTTCGCAGATCTTGATTCCAATGGCCCATATCGACTCCAAGCCCTTTTTCAGTCATCCAGCGTTGGGTTTCGTTGAAGAACTCCGCGGTCCCTTTTATCGACGCTTTATCATGAGCGTCAAAGTTCGTGAAGAATTCCCAGCCCGTGGGACCGCCGCCGCCGATTATACAACAGCTGCCCATATCGGAATCGCCGCCGTGCGCAGCGATGTCCGTATGCTCAAGCTCCCATTTTCTCTTGAGAGCGCTGGCTTCTTCCATGACTTTCGCGCTGACGAAAAGGTTGCCGGAAAGACCGTAATTGCCTTCGTAGGCGCCGCAAAGAACATAATTCAAGTTCTTATGTCCCATCCTGATCAAATACAGAAGAACGTAATCCATCATGTCTTTTTCAAGCATGAACTTGGATTTCCATCCGCCCGACATCTCAAGCACCTTATCCAGGGCTTTTTCCTTATATTCCGCGTCCCTCTTCGTAACGCCGGCAATGATGACCTGAACCTCAATTTTCATATCATCATTCACTTTCTTCAACTCCGGGTCCTTAACAAGCTCCGGAATATCACAAAGCTGCATATCGGTATCAGTAAGAATCTTGAGCATGGCGGTCTTGATGTCACGGCCGAACATGTTGAATTGCCTGTGACCGAGGAAAAGTATCTCGGCCTCATGCAGCAGGGCCAGGCCCTTTGCGTAATCGTCCCACGTCTTATAGCAAAGAGTATATGCCTTGAAGTTGTCGGGAAGATCCGCTTTATAAGCAGGAACGGTACCACGCGTCGGGATGAACGTCGGACCCGGCCAGGGATGCAAGCGAATTCCGATTTTAGTACATACGCCTAGCGAACCGGTACTTCCCTGGAAACCGCGAAGTATGGCGCGTGTGCTGGGACCGGGGCCTTCCCCACAGAACCAGCCCGCCCCGGCGCCGAGAGAGCCGGTTCGAAGGATTTCCCCGTTCGGCAAAACCCATTCCGCGCCGAGCATGTTTTCGCTCGAACAGCCCATCGAAATCGAGGTGGGACCAAATCCGACCCAACCCGCCGTGCTGGCCAGAGGAGAACTGCTGCATCCGACGCCGGGAACATTCAGCGTGAGGCCGACTTTCATCGCCTCAGCCTGAACTACGGCTGCGATTGCGTATGGCTCAACGATGGCTATCATGTTCTTCTCATCTATTTCGATGCTGCGCATTCTGCGCATATCCAACTGGACGGCATTATCGTCGCCGATGAATCCCATCGATGACCAGAACGTCGATGATGCCTTGAATTTAACATCGTACTTGTTGCACAGCTTTACGATATTCTGCACCTCATCGGTGCTGCCGGGCAGCAAAACCGCTTCGGGTTTTGGAGTCTTATGGTCGTACGGCCCATAGTGAGCCGAGGATTGAGCGGCGGCACAACGATACGTCTCTACTATTCCGATGTCTTTGGAGATATTGCGTTTACCGACGACATCTTCGAACGCTTTGTAGATATCTGCTGAAAAAGCCATTTTTCACCCTTCCTTATAGTGCTTGCTCGACCAGCTCGAGCACATCGAGAACGGCGATTTTTTTCCCATTCTCGTCAACAGCATTCCGGAAATTGGTCTCGCACCATGGACAAGCGGTCACCAATGTCTCGGCCCCGGTAGAGTTCGCTTCAGTGATCCTTTCGGACGCCGTCCAGGAAGAAAACTCGGGATTTGTGTCGCTGCATCCGCCGCCGGCTCCGCAGCACCAGGAATACTCCTTTATCCGTTCCATTTCGACCAAATTGACTCCGGGGATGCTTTTGAGGACATTCCGCGGCGCGTCATAAATGCCGTAGGCGCCGATATAGCGAGGACGTCGGGGCTCCCAGGTATGCACCTGATTGAGAATCTTCTTTTCTTTGCCGTTCCAGGGAATGTAATTCTCTCCAAGACGCCCGAGATGACAGGGATCGTGATAGGTTACAGTCTTCTGGATGGTCTTGGTGAATTTGATCTTGCCCGACTGAATCAAGCGATCGAGATATTCCACGGTGTGGAGAACTTCGATATCCAATCCCAGCTTCGCGTACTGCCGTTTGAACGCGTGGTAGCAATCCGAGCACGGAGTCACGATCGTCTTGACGCCGGATTTCTTGAAGAGGGCGATATTGGCTTCCGCGTTTTTCTTGAAATCGTCTTGAAAACCCATTTGAAGCGCGCGTCCCGCGCAGCACATATCGGAGCTTCCCATATAGCCAAGATCGACTCCGCTCTTCTTGAGTATTCTGACCGCCGACTGGGCCGTTTTCTGTAGCTTTTCGTCATAGCTGAACTTGCACCCGGGAAAGAACAATACTTCAGCTTTCTCTTTCGTTAGGTCTTTTAAGCCGAGCCCATCGGCCCACTTCGTTCGGGAAGCCTTGGACTTCCCTACGAGCATTGTCTTTTCCTTCGCCAATGCTTCCATGATCGGCTTCTGCGCCGGGAGGGTCTTGCCCTTCTTCACCGCGTCGGCTTTCAGCTCCAGGTTATGCTCAAGGGGTTCAAGATTGTAGCGGGTAACTTTGCACGAAACGTCGCACAGACCGCACGTCGTACAATTGTGCACCGCCTCGGTGACCGTTTCGGTGTATTCGACATCCTTTGTCAATATGCCGAGTCCCAACTGGAAACGACCGCGGGCGGAATAGGTGTTGAAGTTAAAGTAGCAAACGCTCGGGCAGTTTTCCCCGAAACGCTGGCTCTTGATCTTATCGAATGGAATCCATTTGCAGCCCAAGCAGTTGCTGCACCGTTCCTGCATTGCCTTGAAATCGTCTAATGCCATGATCGATCCTCCCTTATATGCTGAGCTTTCCGGTATTCATGATGTTGTTCGGGTCGAAAATATCCTTCATCTTTTTCAGAAGGCTCGTCGACTGCGCATCCTTGTTAAGTTGCAGGTGCGCCCAAATACCATGAGGCCGAAGGTAATAGGCCCCCATCATCGCGAATGATTCGCTGGCTTTCTGGAACAGCTTCTTAACTTGCTCCGTCTGCTTCGCGTCGGAGGCGTCGTATGGAAGGCTGAATTCGCAATGGCAGGACGTTCCCATATTCTGAGGCTGTATGTAGGTTCCGATGTCGGTGGTCGGGTATCCGCATTCCTCGGCCATCGTGTTCATGGCTTGAATGAAAGCAGGAGTCTTATCAAGCGTAGTTGTGAAGAAAATATCCTGGAAGGCGCCCTTATACGTTTCCTTCCAATACTTCGATCCTGAAGGATTGAGTATCTTCTCAAGCACTTGATCGCCCTTGGCTCCGTTGACGGCCGGAACCATCTTGAGGCCGAATTGCTGAGCGATTTCGGCTATATCCAGCTCTTGAGCGCTGACGCGTTCTTCCGGCAGAATTTCCCTGCCGGCGATGCCGACCAAGGCGACCCAGGCGGGAAGCTCTTTCTTCAATTCGATTACCTTTTCGGCGGATACTCCAAGCAGAGAAGCCAGGTAGGTGCCGCTCATTATCATCAGCTCGTTGCTCAAGCGGAGCCTAAGCACCCGATACATGAAATCGTTTAAATCTTCCGATTTTTTTGCCGCGACTAGATGGAGCTTATGGAGCATGGTATCGACTTCGCATTTAAGTGAAGCCCAGGTCACGATGCCCATACTGCCTTGCGATCCGGTCAGCAGACGGTAGAAATCCAACATCATTGGACCGGTTCCGCTGATCTGCCATTTCTCTGTTTGCCATTGCTTGGCCAAATCCATGGGGCTGCCGCCGGCCTCTCCCGTGAACATTTTATTCCCGTCGCCCCACACTACTTCAGTGCAGCGGAGGGGATCGATGAAATTCCACTGATGAAGTGAATTCAACCTCGGTTCCATATCCAGAACGCTTGCGACGACTGATTTCGACATCTTAGGAGTCAAAGGAACGGAAAGTGTCATTCCCTCTTTTTTCAAAGCCGCCAGAAGCTCGCCGTAGGTCACTCCCGGTTCGACGACGGCGATTCGCTGTTGACGATTTATATTTAAGATTTTCTTCATTCCGCTCAAATCGAGTATAACCGCTTCGGGAACGCTCGGAACGGTATCGCCTTTATAGCGCTTTCCTCCGGAGCTGACCGGCACTAACGGCGTCTTCGTTTCGTTTGCGAGCTTCACTATTTGTTGCACTTTCTCGGCGCTGTCCGCCTTGACGACAAAACGCGGCATCATGGATTTCGCGAAGCTTTCATCGCAAGCATACATGGCAAGAGTCTTGTTATCGTCGAAGAAGTTCTCCCGTCCAACGACCTTAATTAGCCTATCCCTTAGACCATCCATCATTTATCCTCCGAATAGTTAACCTATCGGCGTCCCCGCGCGACGAAGCGTGGAAAAGCCGAAAACCGCGAAAATCTGTCAGTCCCCAATTCACTGTTATTCAGGTTCACTGAACCAGTTCAGGTTATTACAGAATCCGGCTATTGTCAATAAAAAATAAGACACCTTCAGAGCAACTTATAAGCCCGTGGGAACGGTCGATGAAAAAGAGAAGTTGCATACAAACCGCGGCTATACCCGTCCGACGCCGGAAGCGAAGCTTCCAGCATAGGGCAACGCCAGGGGCGATTCCGCCGGATGCCGACCGCGGTCTCGCTCTCATGCCGCTTCGTGTCCCCAAGTACCCAGATTCGGCGAGTTTCAATATCCGACTTTTTCAATCAACATTTAAACAATATAAATACTTATATATTATATATTTATTAAATAAATAGAGAATATCCTTCTCAATCAAGCATTGGGCATATTTCATAGTCCGAAAGGATGCGGCTTACTGCCGAGAAAGACCTGAGAGCATTAGCCGTTTTGCCTTACCATTTTTTGGTTTTTTCCGATTTTTCTAAGAACTGTAAAACCGACCTATGACCAAATCGGCTTGTCGGCCTTTTCTTTCTATTTCCATCCCAGATATTCCTCCATTTCCGATTCAGAAAAAACATCAGGACGAGCAAAATAATAAACCCTCTATTGCATGTTGCGAATTTGTCTGCTAATATTCATTGAACACACTCACACTTTAGCCGTATGGAGGCTACCTGAGAAAATCTTCAACCCATCTTTTTGCTGTTATGGTCTAATTGATATGCATTTTCGGCGTATCAGAGCAAACGTTGAGAGAGGTATACTATGGAAGAAGCGAAAGAAAAGATTATGACCCTCATGGCCCGGGCCCGAGATGCGCAAAGCAAAATCGAGTATTGGAGTCAAGAGCAGGTTGACACCCTGACGAAAGCTCTTGTATGGAGCATCGTTAAGCCGGGAACGATTGAAAAAGTCGCTCAACTCGCCGTCGACGAATCGCAGCTTGGAAATTATCAGAGCAAATACGCGAAACTTTTTAAAAAGCTTCGGGGCGCGCTTCGGGATATGCAGGGGAAAAAATCCGTCGGCGTGATCGAAGAGGATACGGAGAAAGGCCTCCTAAAAATCGCAAAGCCGATCGGAATAATCGGAGCGCTCATTCCCTGCACGAATCCGGAAGCTACTCCGGTATTCATGGCGATTTCAGCCATCAAGGGAAGGAACGCCATTATCATGGCGCCTCATCCGAGGACAAAGAAAACCAACACTTATATCGTCAACCTTTTACGAGAGACCTTGAAAAAATACAACGCCCCTGAGGACTTGGTTATCGGTTTGGAAGAGCCGAGCATGGAGGATTCAGGGGAGCTGATGAAACAGTGCGACTTGATTGTAGCAACCGGCGGCGCGCCGTTGGTGAAAGTCGCGTACAGCTCCGGTACCCCCGCCTACGGCGTCGGCGCCGGAAACGCGGTCGTGGTAGTCGATGAAACGGCCGACATCAAGGATGCCGCACGGAAAATCAAGCTTAGCAAAACTTTCGACTTCGCCACCAGCTGCTCGTCCGATAATTCAATTGTCGTCGTGGACAGCGTCTACGACAAGCTGATGGAAGCCCTGAAAGCCGAGGGCGGCTATATCGTCAATGAGGAAGAAAAGAAAAAACTGGGGGCCACCCTGTGGCCTGACGGTCATCTCAGCCGTTTAACCACCGCGCAACCCGCTAGCAAGATCGCCGAGTTTGCGAAAATAAATCTCCCGTCGGATCGAGAATTCTTCATGGTGCCTGAAACCGACGTCGGTCCGAACGCGCTCTTCTCCGGGGAAAAAATGTGCGTTGTGCTGACGGTGTATCGGGTTCCGAACTTCGAAGCCGCCGTTAAGAAAGTTAATGCGATTACCTCATATCAGGGAATGGGCCATTCCTGCGGCTTGCATACAACGGATCAAAAGAGAGTTCTTGAAATCGGGTTGCGCACGAAGGTTAGCCGAATCATGATCCGTCAAGCTACGTGCTACGGTAATACGGGCAATTGGGATAACGGGATGCCTTTCACCATGACGCTAGGATGCGGTTCTTGGGGAGGTAATATCACAACAGAGAATATCTCTTGGAAGCACATGATAAACGTAACTTGGGTCGCATCGCCCATAAAGGAAAACATTCCCGAAGACGCGGTATTGTTCGCCGGTGTGATGGATTAATTCTTTTCGGTTTATAGCCGGCGGAACGGCCTTTTGATTTGCCGTTCCGCCGGATGAAAAACGACTACAGCGGAATATTGCCGTGTTTTTTAGCTGGCCTGATCTCTATTTTTCTCTCGTACATTTCAAATGCCCTGATAAGTTCAATTCTCGTTTTTTCAGGCGATATGACGTCATCGACGAATCCGAATCCTGCCGCCACATAAGGGTTCGTAAAAGTCTCCCTGAATTCCATGATTTTTTCTTGTTCGGTTTTTTTGGGATCGGCTGCTTCTGAAATTTCCTTCTTGCAGATTATCTGCGCGGCTCCCTCCGCTCCCATAACGGCGATCTGAGCTCCTGGATAACTGAGGACTCGATCGTAGCCGAGCGCTTTTGAAGCCATGGAAATGTAAGCTCCTCCGTAGGCTTTTCTCAAGATAAGGGCAACTTTCGGAACAGTCGCTTCCGCGATCGCATAGAGCAGCTTCGCGCCGTGCCGGATGATTCCGCCGTGCTCCTGGGCAACCCCCGGCAGGAAGCCTGGTACGTCGACAAAAGAAGCAATTGGAATATTGAACGCATCGCAGAACCTCAGGAACCTAGCCGCCTTGTCCGACGTATTGATATCAAGAGTCGCCGCGAGACAGTTCGGCTGGTTGGCGAATATTCCGGTAGTTTTACCGTTCAACCTAGCTAACCCGATGACGACATTCTGCGCATAGTCCTTCGCGATTTCTATGAAGGAATCCTTATCGAATACTTCTTCGATTATTTGCTTTACATCATAAGGCTGTTTTTCGTTGTCGGGCAAAATGCTTATAATTCCCGGAGTTTCGCGATTTTTCGGATCGCCGGTATCGACGATCGGCGCGTGTTCCCGGTTATTCAACGGAAGGTATCCGATGAACTTCCGAATGAACTTCATGCATTCCTGCTCGGTATCGAACCTGAAGTGAGCGACACCGCTTTTCGTACAATGCGTTTCAGTTCCGCCGAGAGCCTCATGAGTAACATTTTCTCCCGTAACCGACTTTATGACGTCTGGACCGGTTATATACATGTTGCTGATGCCGTCAACCATGAATATGAAGTCGGTTATTGCGGGCGAGTAGACCGCGCCACCCGCGCACGGACCGAGGATGACTGACAATTGAGGAATGAAACCAGACGCTATAGTGTTGTTCCTGAAAATTTTTCCGTAGCCGTTAAGCGACAGTACCCCTTCCTGGATTCTGGCTCCGCCCGAATCGTTGATTTGAATGAAAGGACATCCATTTCTGATCGCGACTTCCTGGACGGCGGCAATCCTTTCCGCCTGCATTTCCCCCAAAGATCCGCCCAGTACCGTGAAATCCTGAGAATATAGACATATCTGCCGTTCATCGATGTTCCCGGTTCCTGTTACCACTCCGTCCCCGAGAAAATGCTTCTCCTTCATACCGAAGTCCGAGAACCTTCCTTGCATATAAGCCTCGTTCTCGATGAAAGACGCCTTATCTACCAAGAGCGCGATCCTTTCGCGACAAGCTAATTTCCCTTTCTTGTGCTGAGAATCGATGCCGCGTTCACCGCCGCCCCTCATGAGCGCGCCCTTGTTATTGTTAAACCTTTCCCAAATATTATTATCCATGCCGCCTCCTATGTGGTCCCCTTGAAACATTGTTAGGAATCGAATCCGCTGACCGGGTTTTTGCGTTCCAAATCGGTAGCGTTCATTCTACTCATAAATATATACCCGATGCCCGATTTCGGGCGCATCACAACATGGCCCGTATCAGGTCGGGAAGCTTTTTCCTTTTCAGTCAGTGCCCGTATATCAGCTAGATTCAACCCAAAAACGCAGAATGTCAAGAAAATAATGAATCAATTCAATGAATGTGTTCATTATATTTGCTTTTTAATCTGAAGCGATACTCGACGATCGGCAGACTGTATTTTTCGGTGAATATAGTCATGTCCTGTTTGTACTTATAACACTGGTATTGAATGATGGAAAATGTCATCCGGACGGAAAATGTCATTTTGGATAGAAAAGAATAATCGGAGAATCGTTGAGCCTCACGCGTATCTTGAGAAGCGTCCGATTATTCGCTCTTGATTTCTCGGTGGCTTGTCATCGCTTCCCTAAAAGTCCCGCAACTTCCAGAGCGATGGCGAGTTCTTCGTTGGTGGGTATCACCATGAGAGCGACCTCGGAATCGGGTGTGGAGATTAAGCGGTCCTTTCCCCGGAGCAGGTTCTTTTCCCCGTCAAGCCGGGCGCCCAGCCAGAGCAGGCCTCCGCAGAGGCGGGCGCGGAGATCCGCGTCGTTCTCCCCGATGCCCGCGGTGAAGACGATGCCGTCCACGCCTTCCATGGCGGCCGCGAAGGAACCGATGAATTTCTTGAGACAGTAGATGTAATATTCCCGAGCGAGGGCGGCGCCTTCGTGTCCCTCCGCTTCCAGCCGCTCCAGTTCCGCCATGTCCCCCGAAACGCCGCTGATGGCCGCGAGGCCGCTCTTCTTATAGAGAAGTTCATGCACCGCCGGAGCGTCCATTCCCTGCCGCATGAACAGATCCAGGATGATTCCCCCGTCGATATCTCCCGGCCGCGTCCCCATGGGCATGCCCGTGAAAGTTCCAAAGGTGGCGGTGGTGTCTATGGCGACGCCGAAACGCACGGCTGTCACGCTGGAGCCGCCTCCCAAATGGCAGGTCACCAGGCGCAAGGATTCCCTTTCTCTGCCGAGGAGAACCGCGGCCCGCTCTGAAACATAGCGGTGGCTCGCTCCGTGAAAACCGAATTTCCGGTAACCGCCGCACGCTACGACCTCATGCGGAAGAGGCACCAGGGAAGCGACCGCGCTTGTGTTCTGGTGGAAAGCCGTATCGAAGGATGCGACATGGGGGATCCCGGGATGGAAAACCATGCAGGCCCTGATGCCAGCCAGCTGGATCGGATTATGCAGGGGAGCCAAAGGCGAGCACTCCTCAATCTTGCGGAGGGTTTCCTCGTCCACCAAGGCAGGGCCGCTAAAAAAACTGCCCCCATGGACTACGCGGTGCCCGACGGCGTAAAGAGGTAAGTCCGAAGGCAGAATGCCGAAAACCCACCGCAGCGCTTCAGCGTGAGTCGCTCCGGGAAGGTCCTCCGTCTGCTTAGGACCTTCGGCCCCTTTACGATACGAAGCCGAACAATCGCTCCTGCCGACACGGTCGACGGCCCCCTTGAAGAGGGCTTCCCCGGTGAGGGTATTCAGAAGCTGAAACTTGATGGTAGTGCTGCCGCAGTTGAGGACCAGCACGTTTCGGGAAGAATTCATCATAGTCGGGACAGTATAGCACCCCGTACGGGATGTTAGCCACAAACAGTCCTTCGCCGCGACGCAACGCCCCTTTTCATAATTTTCGTATATGAATCGTAATTCCCATGAATGACGGCACCAGAATATCGACCCTATACTTCCTTTGTTCGTCGGTGAACAATCGATAAATACACGGCCGAGCCGCGTGAAGAACAAAGAGGAGGTTTCTTACATGAAAGGGTACCAAAAGGTCCTTGGAACGCTCGTACTGGGGTGCGTCATCGTCACCGCCGCGGCGGCTTCAGGCAAAAATGAAAACCAGGCGGTAACAAAACCAGCGGCACAAAAAGTCACCATTCTTCATTACATGGGAGAAGCGAGCAAAAACGACGGCTTGGCCGCGTTGGTTAAAGAGATCACGGGGAAAAATCCCAATTCCTCATATGAAGTCGAGGGAGTCGCGTATTCGCAATATACCGGCATTCTTAAAACGCGGATAGCGGCCGACGACGCGCCGGATTTATTCACTGGTTGGCCGAACCAGTACACGGAACTCATACGAGCGGGCCAAGTGTTGGACCTCAGTGAAAAGCCGTACATGAAACGACTCATTCCATGGTTGGCGGATGAAGCGCGCGTGAACGGAAAACTCTACGGATTCCCCCTGGATATCCAACTGTATGGAACATTCTATAACAAAGACGTTTTCGATAAATACGGTCTAAAGGTACCGAAAACCCTGGACGAATACCTTGCGATTTGCGAAACGCTCATGGCGAATAAGGTATACCCTTTCGTCCGGTCGTATAAGAACGCCAACTTTCCCTGGGTTGAATATACGTGTTTCGCCTACCCGATGCTGTGCCAATCGGAAGCGACGAAGAGCATACTGTGGTCGTCGATCGCCGAGAAAAAGACGAAATTCAAGGATCACCCTCTCTTCGCCGAGTCCCTCAGGCTTTACGACAAATTGCTTAAATATACCGAGCCCGGCGATTTCGGCATGGATTCCGCCACCGGCATCAATAAGCTTGCATCCGGTGAACGCGCGATGACCATGGACGGTGGATGGATAGTGGGCGACCTATACAAAGCGAATCCCAAAGGACGGTTCGGTTTCTTCCCGACACCCTGGTCCAACGATCCCGCAAAAAACCTCGCCTCCACCGGCTTGGACGACGTATTCATGGTATACGCCAAGACGAAAAACATCGAAGGCGTTGATAAATTTCTTGAAGGGCTAGCGTCAAACGCCAACACAAATATATGGATGGAGAAAGCGAAAATGATCAGCTCTATCGCGGGCGCGCCGGTGCCTAAAGAAAACGCCGTCCAATTGGATTTCTCCACTTTGTTGACGGACAATCGCACCATTCAAAGAAGTAGACTCATCGAATTCTCGGGCGAATACCGACAGAAAATGCGCGCGAATATTCAGCTCTTCGCCGCGCTCCCCGCCGAGAAACGAAAGGATATCGATAAGTTCATTCAAGATTTGGACGCCGAATTCGCTCAAATCAAATAAAAATTTTCCATTCGGGCGGCTCCGATGCGGCCGCCCGAAAATCCGACTGATCGTCCCGTCACGGACGCTCTCCCCTGAGGATTCTTATGGTCCATAGAACGTCGCTGAAACATCGGGCGATTGAGGAACTTGTCAGTTTCTCGTTCCTGTTGCCCGCCGCTTTCTTATTCTTCTTTTTTGTCGTACTGCCTTTCATTCAGGGAATCCCGATGTCTTTCTTTAAATGGGACGGTTTCAGCAAAGAAAAAACCTGGATCGGCATGTCGAATTTCATCGACCTTTTTTCGGATAAATCGCTGCTTTCCGCACTCTTGAGAACTCTGCAATTTACCGCGTTATCGGTCATTATGAGTAATGCGATTGGACTCGCGATCGCTTTAATTATCCACCGGGCGAGTCGGTTCCACAGTATACTACGAACGATTTTTTTTATGCCCTTTGTCACGAGCCTCGTGCTTTCCGCTTTCATCTGGGCATTTTTATACAACGATGTTGTGTACCGGTATTTCAATATTCCGAGTCCGTTAGGCAGTACGACTTGGGTCATTGCCGGTCTTTCGGCGATATCCGTTTGGAGAGATGCGGGTTACTGCATGGTTATCTATATCGCTGCGCTACTCGCGGTTCCAAGCGATTTTTATGAAGCCGCGCAGATCGAGGGCGCGGGAAGATTACGAACGTTCTTCGGCATTACACTTCCTTGTATCATGTCCGCGGTAACGGCGAACGTCACGCTCCTCCTCGCGTGGGGACTCAAAGTATTCGACTACCCAATGGCCGCGACCAACGGCGGACCGGGGCAGGCTTCGGAGACCATCGCCCTGTGCGTGTACAACAATATTTTCCATTATTACAAAGCCGGATACGGACAGGCCGCCGCGTTTCTGTTCACCTTCTTCGTCTTCATTTTGACCTCTTCAGTCACCCGCGCTATGCGAAACAAGGAGATCGAACTATGAAGCTTCAAACCCGATCCCGATTTCGGCCGGTTGCCATTTTTGTAAAAGTAATTTTAGCGGCGCTTTTTTTGGCGCCTTTCTACATCACGCTCTGCTATTCGGTGAAAACCAGGGAAGAAATCACTAAAACGGGCCTTGCGTTCCCAACGATATTCCATTTGAGCAATTTCACGGAAGCGATGGAGATGGCGAACTTCTTCCTCGCGCTCAAGAACAGCATCCTCACTACCGTACCGGCCGTGATCGTATTGACTCTGATATGCACAACCGCGTCCTACATCATCGCCAGGAAAAACAACCGATTCTATAATGCTTGGTACTACCTCTTCCTCGGTACCATTCTGATCCCGTTCCAAACGCTCATGCTGCCTCTGTACGTGAACCTCAAAAAATGGCATCTGATCAATACCCTCGCGGGCTTCTCCCTAACTCGCATCGGATTCCTTATCCCGTTCAGCATTCTCATCATGACCGGTTTCGTAAAAACAGTTCCCGTGGAAATTGAACAAGCGGCCCAAATAGATGGGGCGGGACGCTATCGGATATTCTTCATGATCGTGTCCCCCCTATTGAAACCGATCATCGCCACGGCGGTCATTCTCAACTCTTTATACTTATGGAACGATTTCCAAACCGCCATCCTAATCTTGCAGAAAGCGGCAGTCAGAACTTTACCGTTGACGCAGTTCTTTTTCTTCAGCGAGAACAGCGCGCAATTGAATCTCGCGTTCGCTCTTTTTACGCTCTCCATGACACCGATCCTGCTGCTCTATTTCGTGCTGCAAAAATATATCACGGAAGGATTGACCATCGGCGCGGTGAAAGGTTGAGTCGGATATAAATACGATCCTGTAAGTGAGGAGTCGGATATGGCATTCGCGCAACTTCATTTCTTCTCGGAAGCCGTTGGAACTTCAACATCCCTATACGCGATCTTGCCCTCGACGTCCGGGTCTTCCAGATGAGCCTTTCACCAACCCCAAAAGGAGCCTTCGCGCTATCCGGGACCATCCTGCTTTTCAGTACTCTTGAGGTCGTCGGAAAGAGCTTGTCGGGCCGCATAGATCCGTTCCAGCTGACTTTTCTTCGTTTCTTCATCGGCGGCATCGTAATGTTCCTGGCGCTCTGCGTCCGAAGGGAAGCGGCGCCGCCGATACGTAAGCTTCCCGGGCTTTTTTTCCTCGGCGTGCTCAACGTCGGGGCCGCCATGAACCTGCTTCAGCTGAGCCTATTCCTGCCCGGATCTCGAGCGTCAACAATCGCGCTCATCTTCAGTTGCAATCCTGTCTTCGTGGTTCTCATCGCAGGGGCGACCGGGAAGGAAAAACTCACCTTGACAAAATGCGTCGCGCTGGCGCTAGCCCTTTTGGGTATGATCACGGTTTTATTTCCAGGCATTCGCGACGGATTACGATTGGATGCGAGCGCGCTTACGGCCTTGGCCGCATCGATCCTATTCGCAGTCTACACGTATCTGGCGCGTTCCATGAGCCTTTCTATCGGAAGCCTCAAAATGAATGCCTGGTCGTTCCTACTGGGGAGTCTGGCCGTATTGCCCTTTTTGCTTATCTTTCATATCCCGATCGTCCGATTCGATCCGGCCGTCGCTCCGCAGGTCGCGTACTTGGCGATTTGCGTCACGGGCATCGCCTATTTCCTCTATTTCAAAGGACTCGGATATACGGGAGTAGGCGCGGGATCAACCGTCTTCTTTTTCAAGCCCGCCTTGGCGGCGTTGTTCGCTTTCCTGTATTTAAGGGAGACGCCGACTTTTTCATTCCTTGTCGGGACGCCGCTCATTTTAGTCGGCATCTATCTTGTTTTGCGAAAACCGATTAGGTAATTGTCTTGCGAAAGTCGGAGATCGGTCCGCCCGTGACTTCCTTGAAAATACGACAAAAATTGGACGCGGAGCGAAACCCCGTCCGATCAGCGATTTCATAGACTCTGAGATTGGTACTCTTGAGCAACACGATTGCTTCGTTGATCCTGACCTTATGCAGATATTCTACGAGGCGCATGCCCGTCTCCTTCCTGAAAAGACTACAAAGATAATTTGGACTTAGTCCGAGTTTCGCGGCAAGAACCGGCAATTGCACTTCCGATCGATAATTGCGTTTGATATAATCGATCGCGAGACGTATCTCCCGCCGATATTCCAATTCCGTCTTCGCCGTGCCGGAAGACAGATTTTCAAGACAAGTGATGACGAAATGTTCAAGGTCGTCGAGTCGAACGGCAGCATCGCGTGAGCGGGACGGTATTTTTACGCACCCTGTCGCCTCGGCGAAGTCGATCTTCCTCCTCTTCGCCGATACAAAGAGTTCCGAAAAGAGATCACGAACGGCCGCGTCAAGCACGTCCAAGTCGGGACGTACGGAGCGGAATAGAGCGAATAATTCTATCGCTTTCTCGACCGCCACCCGCGTGTCATCCGCGTCCGATGCGGCGACGATTTCCTTTACGAAAGCCGTCCAATCGATTTCGTCGGCCACGCGTTCATACACATCGGCCTCGCTGAAAACGGCGGACTTGGATAGGTAGAATCCTTTTTCCGTCAGGCGATATGCTCTCAAGTATCGGTCGGCTAAGGATACACCGTCGGTTATAATTCGGCTCAGACCAACGTGTACTTCGGTTCCGATATCGGAAGAGAGCGCCTCCGCCGCACGCCGCAGCGTCAACCGGAATCCATTCAAAATCTCCTCGGGATTAGGGATCGATGTAAGATTGATTATTGCGACGAAGACGCCGTCCTCGGCCTCGGTCAGGTATAATCGGGAATTACCCTGAAGAAGCTCGTGAAGAACGCCGTGGTGAATTTCGCGGTTGGTTTTTTTCGAACGTTCGTCGATCGTCGTTCTGAAAACCGCCAAGCCGACGGGAAATCCTCCCTTACCTGGGAAAAGCTGATCCATGAATTTATCGATCTTTTCAGAATTCGTTTCCCCTTGCGCTACGATTTTACGAAAAACGCCGTCGATCAGGTTCGCCGTATTCTCGCGGATGAAGGAATCGCGTCGGCCGAACTCGCGTTCACGTTTGATCTTGTCGCAGGTCTTACGGAGCAGATCGTTAACGCCGCGCTCTTCGAGCTCGTACTTCAACAAATAATCCTCGGCGCCGAGCTTCAAGGCTTCTTTCACGAAATGGAAATCGTCATACGCGCTCAGGACGAGAATCTTTATCTCCGGCGCGCTTGCCTTGACGCGGCGGATCAATTCCACGCCGTCCATTTCCGGCATGGACATGTCGGTAATGATAATGTCAGGACTCTCGCGAGCGATGATCTCCAGCGCATGGCGCCCGTTTATCGCTTCTTCCAGAAAACGGTAACGCCCCTCCGATTGGTCGATCAGCGTCTTGACGGCATAGCGGTACATAACGTCGTCTTCGACTATCAAGAGTTTATACGGTAACGACAAGATCATCCCTCCGGACGGGGAGCTCGACATGCGCCGTGGTTCCGTGCCCCTCGACCGATACGAATGTCAAGGAAGCGCTGTTCCCGAAGTGGAGCCGCAAGCGTTCTCGGATGTTCTTTATTCCTATCCGGGAACCGGGTTGAGACTCGGTGCCCATCGTCTCCTCCTCCCTAAATCCGGGACCATCGTCGGCTACCTCAAGTACCAGAATATCCGAACCTGAAAAGAAGGCGCGAATCGTAATGACATCGCCGCCTTTCGACATTCGTGTTCCATGAAAGAGGGCGTTCTCGACTAATGGCTGGAGAATAAATCGCGGGACGGTCAAATCGGATGCGTCTTCGGCGATCTCATAGCTAACGGAAAACCTATCCTCGAAGCGGTGCTTCTGTAAAGTAAGATAGTTATCGATATGGTCCAGCTCCTCGCGAAGTAGGGCAAAGCCCCTATCGTTGAGCGAATAACGAAGCAGCGCGATGAGCATGCCGGTCATATCCTCCAACTGCGTTTGTCCTTTCTTGTGCGCAAGCCATTTGATGGAGCCGAGCGTGTTGTACAAGAAATGCGGATTTATCTGCGCCAACAAAGCCTGGAATTCCAAACGCTGTTTTTCGAGCCGTTCATTAAAAACAGTATTGATCAGCTCGTCGATCTTTACGGCCATAATATTAAAACGAACGGCCAACGCGCCGATCTCGTCGCGCGAACGCGGTTCCATCCGAATGTTAAAGTTTCCCTTCTCGATCTCCCTCATGCTCATTTCCAAAGCCTTGATATCAGCGGTTATTCTTGAAGAAAGCCCGAACGACAATGCCGACGAGACCAGCAATGAAATTCCAATTACAAGGCCTATCGCAAAGCGAGTGATGTATTCGTAGTGAAGAAGATTTTGCATCGGGACTACGGAGATGACTCGCCATCCTTTTATGCCCGTAGTGAATCCGGAAAGGATAAAATCAGAATCGGAGAAATGGAAACGCGAATCGTGACGAAAGGCTTTCCCTATACGCGCTTCGTAGGCGATGTATCTTTCATGTAACTTCCGTTCATCGAGTGTAGAGAATAGAATCGATCCATCGGGCGTTTGGGAGAGAACTTCGGCGCCATGTAGGAACATGGAGTCTTCCTGCATCGTCGCGCGAAAATAATCGGAATCGATCTTTACGATAAAAAAACCCAAAGTCGTGAAGCTGTCCACGACCACTATACGACGGGCAAAATAGACCAAGCGACTGTCCGAGGGATGCCGAAACCAAGCGGTCATATCGCCGGACGATCGCATTGATTCTCGAATCATTTCCAATTCCGGATATTCAGCCATGCGGCCCTTTCCCCGATGAAAATCATTTCTTTCCTTATCGAGGACAAGGTACGCTCCCGATAACAAAACAACTCCATATCCTCGGACGAATTTATCCAGCGCGGCATAGCCGTTCACGATGTTGAGCAGATCGGAGACGGGCCCGGGTTGGTCCCGGTCGAATGAAGCGTCGAAAGCGGTTATCGCCTTGTGGAGCCGCGCGTCGTTTGTGATGGAAAAGGTAAAATTCTCAAGATCGCGCGCGCGGTATTCTATGATTGTCGCCGCTTGCCGAACCAATTCGGAGGAGAATTCTTCCGCGTTCATGCGAATGCTCTTCTGCTGCGCTCCCAACAACACGATCGAAATGCACAGAAGGAGAAGCACGATGATCGCCATATGAGTCAGAAAGAATTTCGTGCGAATCTTCAGATGAAAAAATAGCTTCACCAGCGTTTCCCAGTCTTCAGGAGTTAACTAATAAACAGTATAACCCATGATCGAACGGATTGGCGATGATTGCGTTCCTGGAGCCGTTTCGTATACCGGATATCAAAAAGTAGAAACTTACTGTTAGCGCTGCCGTAGTTTATGACCGGCACGGTAAGGAATTTGTATTACCATACGCGCAACTCATGAGCTATACTGGAAGCGCAAGGAGCAAAGCGATGAGAACACGAGTTGGCGGTATTTCTATGGGACTCAAACTCGGCTTCGGTTATTTGGCGATGGTCGTGTTCATGGTGGCTATTTCGCTTACCGGTTATCTGAATATGGCTGAGTTGATGAAGGGTGTTGAGAATATGTTCCTCGTCAAAATCCCCTCGATCGACGCCCTCGATCAAGCGGACCGGGATCTGCAGCAGCTGCTTGTCGCCGAGCGTTCGCTTTTGGCGTTGCCTCCGGGCGACGGCAGGGTGAAAGATCAGAAGGCCGCCCACGCGGAAAACTCAGGCCAATCGACCGAGCGCATCGACAAATTCATTGCCCTCTCCCCCGGCGCGGAAGAAAAAAAGCTCTATGACGCCTATAAAGGCGCACGGGCGAAGTGGGAACAGCTGTCCCTCCGCGTCGTCTCTCTAGCCGCCTCTTCCGACGCGAAGGACCGGGAAGCGGCATTCGCGCTGTCTTTCGGAGCGGCGGCAGCGGGCTTCGACGAAACCCGCGAATATTTGAATAAACTAGAAGAGCTCACGCTGGATAAAGCGTCCAAGGAAGCGGCCGCCGCGAAAACCGCGTTCAACCGCTCAGCGTTGCTCTTGGCGCTCATTTCCGCTCTGACGGTCGCGATCGCGCTCATTGTCGCGTTCGTATTGTCCAGGAGCATCCGTAACGCGCTCGCCGCCTCCGCGGGTTTCGCCGACCAAATCGCGGGCGGCGACCTCTCGGGGACCATCGCGCCGGCAGTCTTGGAACGAGGCGACGAATTCGGGCAACTTGCCCGCGCGCTTGCTTCCATGAACGAGAATCTTTCAAACATCGTTGCAAAAATCGACAAGTCCGCTATCGGCATCGACGATGAATCCGGGCAGGTTTCTTCTTCCGCAATGTCTCTGAGTGAAGGCGCCACCCGCCAGGCGGCGAGCGTTGAGGAGCTCTCTTCATCGATGGAAGAAATGGTCTCCAATATACGCCAGAACGCGGAGAACGCGATTGAGACCGGGCGCATCTCAGGCGCATCGGCGCAAGACGGAGCCAAAGGCGGAGAGTCGGTCACTCAGACAGTCATGGCGATGAAGGATATCTCCGGAAAAATCGCGATTATCGAGGAGATCGCACGGCAGACGAACCTGCTCGCCCTCAACGCGGCAATCGAGGCCGCCCGAGCCGGAGACGCGGGGAGGGGATTCGCGGTCGTCGCGAGCGAGGTTCGCAAATTGGCGGAACGGAGCCAGCGTTCCGCGGGGGAAATCACGGAGCTGTCCAAACACTCGGTTTCCGTCGCCGAAGACGCGGGAAAACTGATCGGCCGCATTGTGCCGGATATCCGCAAAACAAATGAGCTGGTGCAGGAAATCGTCGCCTCCAACCGAGAACAGGAGGCAGGCGCCTCGCAGATCAATTCGGCCGTACTCCAGCTGGACCAAGTCATCCAGCAGAACGCGTCGGCCTCTGAGCAACTGTCCGCGATGGCTGAGAATTTGTCTTCTCAGGCGCGATCGCTGCGTCAGACGGTCTCCTTCTTCAAGATCGGACAGCGGAAGGAAGCGGCACCGGTCGTCTCCGCCCAAGCGACAAGGAAACCGAAAACTGAGGATTCAAAAGTCGCCGTGAAGGAAGCTCCCAAGACTTTGAAGATGGTTCCGGTGCCGGCGGAAAAAGTCGCCGATGACGAGTTTGAGGAATTTTAAAGCGACCGAACCGATTACGGCATCCAGTTCCGTTGATAGAATAGGCGTCGATAGTCCTTAGGCGTATAACCCGTGCGCTTCCTGAAAACGCTGACGAAATGACTGTGAGAACTGAACGCCAAGTAGTTTCCGATTTCAGCGTACGTGAAATCGGAAAAGATCAGGAGGTCCTCAGCAGTTTCCACTCGCTTGCGTTGGATATAATCCGATAGGCAGACGCCGCATTCCTTTCTGAAGAGGGTAGACAGATACGAGGGAGTGAAGCCCGCCACACCGGCCAGCATCCTCACGGTGATTTTGTCATGCAGACGCTGATCGATGTAATCCATGCAGCGGCGGAGCTGGACGGAAGTCACCGGTTGTTTTCGGATTGACCTCATGCGCGTCGCGTAATCGAGGTACAGCTGCGCTTGCAGCTCGATCACTTCCGCCGGGCTCTTGCAGGTGTCCGCTTTCTGAATATAGAGGTCGCTGATGCCGTAGGCGGTTTCCGATTCCATCCCGCCGTCGATAACCGCCCGGCACGCCAGAGCGGTCCCCGCCACGAACAGATACTGGTGGTTCCTGAGTGGATCCTTGGACAGATTTCCAACCAGGCCCTTGGAATGCATTTTCCGAAATTCGGCGATGCACTCCATGTTGCCCTCACGCAGATACTGATATTGCAGGAGATCTTGGTTGGACGTATGGTGCCGGACCGACTCTTCCCGCCGGCGGAAGGCCAAATGGACGAGCTTCTCTTGAATTTCCCTTTTTTTGTCCGAATTGTCCGCACTATCGGAAATCATGACTCAATATACCGCGCGGAAGCCGGAATAGTAAACTTCCGTGATACGAATCGAATAATTATGATATATCGATCGATACTTGAGGATCTACACTACTCTGGATTTTCAAGTTCGAGAACGGAGGGACGACGATGCGGAAGGGGATGAGCACGGGCAAACTGGGCTTCGGCCTGATGCGGCTGCCTGAGCGCGACGGAGAGATCGACGCGGAAGCGGTATTCGAGATGGTCGATGCCTTCCTGGCTAAGGGCTTTACTTATTTCGACACGGCCTACGTATACCACGGAGGAAAATCCGAGCGGATGGTAAAGGACGCCATCGTGGATCGGCATCCGCGCGCCTCGTTCACGATCGCCACCAAGCTGCCGGCCTGGGCGCTCAAAACGAGGGAGGACGTCCAGCGCGTCTTCAACGAGCAGCTTGAGCGTACCGGGGCGAGATACTTCGATTATTACCTGCTCCACAGCATAGAGGAAGCGCACCTGAAGAACTACGACCGCTTCGGTTGCTGGGAATGGGCGCAAGACATGAAGAAAAAGGGGCTCATCCGACATTTCGGTTTTTCCTTCCACGATTCGCCGGAGCTGTTGGATCGCGTGCTCACCGAACACCCGGAAGTCGAGTTCGTGCAGCTGCAGATAAACTACGCCGATTGGGATAACAAAATCGTGCAATCCCGCGCCAATTACGAGGTTGCGCTGAAACACAAGAAGCCGATAATCATTATGGAACCGGTCAAAGGCGGCATGCTCGCCTCCATGACGCCCGAATCGGAGAAAGTCTTGAAGGAGCGGCTTCCGGCAGCGTCTCCCGCCTCATGGGCGCTGCGCTTCTGCGCTTCCCTTGAGGGAGTACTGACCGTACTGAGCGGCATGACCACCGCGGCGCAGGTGGCTGACAACCTGAATACGATGACCGGTTTCAAACCGCTGAACGGCGACGAAACGCGGTGCCTTGAAAAAGCCAAGGAAATCCTCCTCAGCGCGCCGACCATTCCCTGTACTGGATGCCGCTACTGTGAGGACGGCTGTCCGCAGGGGATCAGAATCTCGGATTTATTCCGAGCGCTGAATACCGTCAAAACCTACGGAGAGGGCGATAAGCGACCGTTCTTCTTTTACGGGGGCGTGACGCTGAACGGCACCACCGGAACCGCGTCCTCCTGCGTCCAGTGCGGAGACTGCGAAAGCGTCTGTCCGCAGCATCTTCCCATTCGTGAGCATTTGGCGGAGACGGCCGGCGTCTTTGATAAAAAGGGAGAGTGACGCTATGAAGAAACCTCTGGAGCTAAAAAATCTGACGATCGAGCAGAAGGTCGGTCTACTGTTGCTGGCCCGTTCGCCCATCGATACCGCGGACAAGGCGTTCATGCTGGACATGCTCAAGAATCGATGCCTGGGCGGAATACATTTGTCCCCGAAACAGCATCAAGGGCGCAACGCTGCCTACGGCTTCGTCACGGACCTGCCGCAAACCGAACTCAAGGACGAGGTCGCCGAATTCTTAGCCGCCGCGGACTATCCGGTACTTATGTGCGAGGACATGGAGCTCGGCTTCAGGGAAGGGATGCAGCTCCCCTCGCCCATGGCGATCGCGGCCACGGATTCCGAAGAGCTTGCCTACGAATTCGCGCGGATCACGGCGATTGAGGCGAAGGCTATGGGTTTCAATCTGGTTTTCGGGCCGATCATGGACATCGGCATGAACCCGCTCTCCAGCTGCGTCGGCGTACGAACCTTCGGAAGCGATCCGAAACGGGTCGCCCGCATGTCCGCGGCGGCCGTGCGCGGCTACCAGGACAACGGCATGGTCGTCACCGGGAAGCACTACCCGGGATTCGGAGAATCACCCGTCGATTCGCACATCGGCATGGTATACCTCAACGGGGACGAAAAGCTGCTCCTGGAGCGGGAACTGAAGCCGTACATCGAGTCAATGAAAAAAGCCGATCTCTCGGGCGTAATGGTCGGGCACATCATGGTCCCGAAAATAGACGACAAATACCCGGCGACGCTCTCGAAGAAGCTTATCGGCCTCCTCCGATCCACGGGCTACGACGGTCTCGTCATGACCGACTCCCTGGCGATGGTAGGTTTGACCAATTTCTTCAGCCTTCCGGACTGCCACAAGCTGGCGATGGCGGCGGGGAACGACATGGTCATGACGAGCTACCGCACAACGGCGAAGGAAGCCTACGGCTACCTCTTGGACGCCTACCGCTCCGGCATGGTCTCGGAGGCTCAAATCAACGCTTCCGCCGCCAGAGTAATCGCCGCTCAGAACAAAACGCTCAAGCCGGCATCCCAGGCGACGCTCAACAACCGTGAACGCGCGGCCGCCGAGCGGATGGCCCGCGACTCAATCACCGTCAAGCTGAACGGCGCCGATTCCGCCGCCATCGATCCGAACGGCAGGCACCTCTTCATCTTCCAGCGCGGAAACCTCTTCATGAACGAGATCACCGGACAAGCCTTCCGCGAACCGAGCGACCTGGAACTCGCCGAGCGGTGCGTGAGAGAACGCTTCAAGAATTCCAAGATCACGCTGATCGATCAATATTCCGATCGTGTGCAGAACGAAAACATTCTCAAGGAATCGATGGAATACGACAGCGTGGTCTGGGTGACGTACAACAAGTCGCTTTCGTACATGGGATCATCCGACTACACGGGGCGCACTCTTTCTCTCATCTCGGGCATGGGGAACAAGGTTTCCGCCGTGGTTCTCTTCGGCAACCCCTACGCCGCCAGGGATCTGCCGAAAACGAAGCGCATCCTGTACGGCTTTGAAGGCGAGTGCCAACGCTACGCGATCGACGCGTTGGCGGGCGTATTCAAGCCGACCGGGAAACTGCCGGTTTCGTTCTGAGCGCCGAAACCGTCCGCGCATGAGGAACGCCGGAGGTAGGAAGCGTCGGTCGACGCTTCCGCCCTTGACTACCGAGCAAGCTCATGGCAACATGTAGTACATGTCGGTAGACGATGTAAGTACATCTAAATCCGCCCGAATTTACGCGTGGCTGAGAGGCGAATTCGAGGCGGAGCGCATCTCGGCCGGAGATAAGCTTCCGTCCGAGAACGAACTCGGTCTGAGCTTCAAGGCGTCCAGGCCCGCGGTTCGGCAGGCGGTAGTCCGTCTGATCCATGAAGGGCTGGTTGAGACCGTCCGCGGCGTAGGAAGTTTTCGTCGTAAAACCCTGCCCGCCCAATCGCGCGACGTCGCGCTCGTCCTTCCCTCGGTCACCTCCTACATCTATCCGGAACTCGCCGAGGCGGCGAATACCGCTTTCCGCGAGCGAGGCTTCAATACCCTGTTCGACTGCACCGGCGGGGACTCCACGGTAGAACGCGCGGTACTGGAAAACCTGCGCGCGCGGCGTCCGGCCGGTGTTGTCGTGTCTCCGATCCAGCGCCGCTTCCCCGACGCGGAGCGGGAAGCGGACGATCCCGCCGACTTGCGCGGAAACCTCGACCTCCTCAAGGACCTGCGGGCCGCGGGCATCTTCGTGGTGCTCCTGGACAACGAACTGGGCGACGATAGCTTCAGTTCGATAATCATGGACGATATCGCCGGGGGCGCGAAGGCCGTCGACCATCTTTGGTCGATGGGGCACCGAAAAATCGCCGTCGCGTGGCGGCCCGGCCACGCGCCCTTCGAAGCTCGGCGGCGCGGGGCGCTCGACCGGTTGGCCGTTCTCGGCGGCACCGTCGGACCGGCTGCCGAGCTTCGCGTCGACGGCAAGGGAGTCGAAAGAGTCGAGGCGGCGGTAGCCCGATTCATAGGCGTCAGACCATTCCCGACGGCTTTCTTCTGCGCCAACGACGAACTCGCGCTTTCCCTGGCGGCGGCTTTGGCCAAACGTGGCCTTCGCGTCCCCGAAGACCTGTCCCTCCTCGGCTTCGACGATTCTCCCCTCGCCCGATTCGGCGGCCAGCCGCTATCGAGCTTCGCGTATCCGTCCCGATGGATCGGGCGCCGCGCGGCGGAATTGACCGCGGAGGCGCTTTCCGGCGGAACGACGACGGCACGTACGCGAATATGCATCGATCCGGTATTGGTGAAAAGAGGTTCGGTCCGCGCGCCGAAAGCGAAAAGAAGGAGCAACTCATGAACGATCTATTCCATTCAGGCAAAGCTTGGGAAAGCCCCGAAACGACCTCCAAGAACCGGCTGCCGATGAGGAGTCCGCTTTATCCTTTCCCGACGGCGGACGCGGCGCTCCGCGACGCGCTGGACGGGCCGCGGAGCCGCGCGCAGGGCGGCGGCCTACCGACGCCGACGCCCTGGGTCCTCTCGCTTGACGGCCGGTGGCGCTTCAACCTTGCGCCGAATCCGGAAACTCTTCCGCCCGGCTGGGAACGGCCGGATTTCAACGACGCCGCTTGGGGCGAAATCTCGGTGCCAGGCTCCTGGTCCCTCCAGGGATACGACAAGCCGCACTACACCAATGTCGTGATGCCTTTCGGCAACGTGCCCCCCGCCGCGCCCGCGACCAATCCCACGGGGCTCCACCGCGCGCGCTTCATCCTGCCGGAGGGGTGGGCGGATCGCCGAGTCGTGCTTCGCGTCGGGAGCGCCGAGAGTTTCCTCGCCGTCTACGCGAACGGGGCTGAGGTTGGCTTCTCCAAGGATGCCCGGCTACCGGCTGAATTCGACCTGACGCCGCACCTCCGCTCGGGGGAAAACCATTTGGCTCTCATGGTCGTCCGCTATTCCGATTCAAGCTATATCGAGGACCAGGACCAATGGTGGCTAGGCGGCCTGCACCGGAGCGTGACGCTCTATGCCACCGACGCGGCCTATATTCAGGACGTGGACGCGCGGCCGACGCTTTCCGCCGATTTCGCCTCGGGCTCCGTCGGGATTACGGTCAAGTTCGGCTTCGCCTTCGATCCCGCGCGGGACGCCCAGCCTGCGGGCGCGGCGCCGGATTACTCGACTGGTTCCGGTTCCCTGGTTGGAAGCCGAACAGAACCTTCGGGCGACGGCCGGGCGTATCGCGTCCGCGCGCGGCTGTACGACCGGGCCGGGACTGAAAAGGGAGAAGTGGAGGCAGAAGCGGGTGCCTACTACCGCATGAGCCGCTGGGAAGTCCAAGGCGCTATCCCCGTCGCCGCCCCCGCGCTCTGGAGCTCCGAAACACCCGCGCTCTACGCGCTGGTCGTGACGCTCATCGACCCTGAAGGGCGGGAGCTGGAATCGACTTCCTGTCGCATCGGTTTCCGTACCGTGGAGGTTCGGGAGCGGAAGCTCCTCATCAACGGGAAGCGAGTCCTCATCAAGGGCGCGAACCGGCATGAGCACGATGAGAAAACCGGCAAAACCCTGACGCTTGAATCGATGATCAGGGACATCGAAATCCTGAAACGGCACAACTTCAACGCCGTGCGCACGTCGCACTATCCGAACGACGAACGGTGGTACGAGCTCTGCGACGAATACGGCCTGTACCTGATCGACGAGGCGAACATTGAAAGCCACGCCTACTACAACCAGCTCTGCCGCGATCCGCGCTGGCTCTTGGCGTTCACCGACCGCGTTTCCCGTATGGCGATCCGGGACAAGAACCACGCGTCGGTCATCATCTGGTCCCTCGGGAACGAAGCCGGCTACGGCCCCAACCACGACTCCGCCGCCGGCTGGCTGCGCGCCTTCGACCCTTCGCGTCCCCTCCACTACGAAGGCGCCTGCCGCCCCGACATCGGTCAAGGACCGCATCCCCTGAAGACCGAGGGACGCGGCAAGCGCGCCACCGATATCGTGAGCACGATGTACCCGACGGTCGCCTTCCTTGAGGAATGGGACCGGACCACGGAGGACGACCGGCCCTTCATCATGTGCGAGTTCTCCCACGCCATGGGCAACTCGAACGGCAGTCTCTCCGACTATTGGGTGGCGGTCGAGTCGGGCCGCGGACTCCAGGGCGGCTTCATTTGGGAATGGGTGGACCACGGCATTTTGGTCGGACCCGGCGGCGCCGATACGCCGACAAGCCTTTTCCCGCCGGGCGACAACGCCGCCTTCCGGGACACTGCGGCCGACGGACAAGACGCATCCGGTTCAAGTTCCGCATGGCGTTACGGCGGCGATTTCGGCGATACGCCCTCGGACCTGGACTTCATCGCGGACGGACTCGTTTTTCCCGACCGACGTTTGAAACCCGCCATGGCCGAGTGCTCCTTCCTTTTCCGACCCGTTCGCGCTTACGCGTCCCTGCCGGGAGTCCGCCACGTCCGCTCCAGCGGAGCGGCTGGGTCGCCTCCTCCGACATGCGGCGCGGAATGGGGCCGCGTCTTCGTGGAGAACCGCAGGGATTTCTCCGGCCTTTCCGACCTGACGCTGTCCTGGCGCGTCGTGTCGGGCAATCCGGCGGACCGCGAATGCGTCGTCGCGCGCGGTACGGCCGTACTGCCTCCGATCGGTCCCGGCGGGATAGAGCCGGTCACGCTCGGTCTTCCAACCGACGGCCCGGCGAGTGAGGCTCTCCGGCAAGCCCTTCGGGAAGGCGAATGCGTACTCGACTTGGAATTCTCGCTCGCCGCCGCGACTAGATGGGCGGAAGCGGGGCACGTCGTCGCACGGGAACAGCTTGTTCTTTCGCCGCCTCCCGCGCGCGTCGAATTTCCGCGTCAGGCGGGGAGTGCCGCCGCGGGACTCACTCCCCGCTTCGGGAACGCGGGATTCCTGGAATCGCTTAAAAACGCTTCGGGCGCGGAACTCCTCGCGCAGCCGCTTCTCCCCTGTCTGTTCCGCGCTCCCACGCAGAACGACGGGCTCAAGAACTTTATGCCGCTCCGAGGCAAGCCGGAATTTTCCTTCTACTACATGGGGAAAGCGATGTACGGATGGTTGGACGCGGGTTTGGACAAGCTCGGCTTCACCCTTGAATCAAGCGAAGGCTCCCTCTCATCGGGCAGTCTACGTTCGATCCACCTGATGCGGGGTTCAGGGGGCGCTGACTTGGGCCGCTTCATCCAAAGTTGGACAAGGAGGGATGAAGCCGCTCTTGATGCCGAATTCCTGTTCGACCTGGCCCCGCTCCTCCGCGAACTTCCCCGCGTCGGCCTTTCTTGCGCGCTCGCTCCCGGCATGGACTCCGCGCGCTGGTTCGGACTGGGACCCCACGAGGCGTACTCCGACCGGCGCGAGGGAGCCAGGCTGGGAGTGTGGGAATCCGACCTGGCGGGACTGTCGGTACCGTACATCGTTCCCCAGGAGAACGGGAACCGGCATGGAACGCGCTGGGCCGTTTTCGGAGGCGAACGCGGCGCGGCACTCGCGGTTTCGGGCGGCAATCCGTTCGACTTCACGCTCACGCCATACACCGACCGGGAACTATGGGAAGCCAAGCACTGGGACCGATTGCCCAATTTCGGCAAGGCAGCCGCGCGCGGCGCGGTCCTCCACTTGGACGCTATCCAGCGCGGCGTCGGCTCGGCCACCTGCGGACCGGACACGCTCGAACGCTACCGGATCAGGCCGGGGGTCTACCGGATGTCGCTACGGTTTGAGGCGCTATAGGAAGGAGAGCTAGCGTCTAGCTCCTCACCGCCTCGGTTCCCGCCGAGGCGGCAGCCAACGGCGAGTCGTCCGAGCCGGCAAGCCTGCGGCGGTATTCGCGCAGGGTAAACCCGGTCTCCCGCTTGAAGACCACGCTCATGTATTCGGGATGCGGGAATCCCAGCCGGTCGGCGATCTCCGCCAATTGAAGGTCCTGATCCGCGAGCAGTTCCTTGGTCCTTTCTATACGGGCGCGGACAATTTCCTGATGCGGCGTTCGGTGCAGCGAACGTCGGAAGCTAGTCTC
>JBAYHM010000012.1:0-31885 GCA_041666155.1 Treponemataceae bacterium | reverse complement strand
GATCCTGGCCTGACGGGGCGCGTCAAGGAAGGTGTAGTCGATGATTATCTCAGCGGAGGTCTTGGCGCTTTCAGTCAGTTTCAACACTTGGTCGGTGAATAGCGCGTAGATCGGAACATTAACAGACTCGCCTCTTTTCAGTGCCGGAAAAACGGCGCACAATTTCGGCTGATCCATGAACTGCTTTATGAAAAGGGATACGCGCACGTTTCGGATGCTTCCCGCTTCCTTGTTTTCCAGCTTGAGGGAACCAAGCTTGTTCTTGTCGTAGTGGGAATAGAAAATCGGGAAAATCGGGTCGAAGCTAACGTCGCTCACAGCCACGTTCGTACCGCCCCGGAGTCCGGACAGGGTCAGGACTCCGCTCAGGCCGAACCCCGCTCCGCGATACAGCGGTTCGTCCTTGCTGAACAATTGGGTGAACGAGGCCGTCGCCGACAAGTTGAAGGAAGGCGAAAACCGATACGAGACTTCAGCGCGACCTTTTGCGAAAAAGTTAGATATCGCCGAGTTATCATAGTTGACTTGATAGAGACCGCCGATGCCGCCCAGGGTAAAACCCAACCGGGACACCGGATATATGCTCCAAAGCAAGCCCGCGCCGACGGAACTCACATTCATGGACTTATCAGCGAAGGTCGGCAATACGTTAAAGCCCGCTTCGATACTGGGGGATACTATGGGGAGAATATCCAGATCAAGCGCGAGCGAGGCGCCACCGCCCATCTTGAACAACTCTTCGCTGCCCAGTATTGGAAGATTCATTTCGGGCAGCATCCGAATGGAGAGAAAGTCCAATGTTTGGCCTACCGCCCTTGGCGCATTGAACGCGAATACGCAAATCAAACCCACCCAAACCGAACGCGCTACTTTCTTCATAATTCACCACCCTCCAGTGAAAACCTGAGATGGAGTTTTAAAATACTTAATTTGGGTTTAATTTTCTTAACAATGTATCGTGAATCGTTCAAAATTACAAATATTTTCATGCATATACGACAAAATTAGAAATAATAAAAACCGTGTATAGCGGCAGATCGATACACCAAAATTCTACGTCGTACGTCGATATAATAGAGAACACAATGGGTATAGCGGCCAGGATAGAAAAAGACGAACAATCCCGCAAACGCCTTGAGGCGGCCTACCATAGCGAGAAACCCCGCTTTATGGCGCGTCTTCGCTCTTCGGGGAAGAATCTTGAGGACGCGGAGGACATCGTTCATGACCTCTACGTTGAAACTATGGAGCGCCTTTCCCTGCTGAATAGCGTCCATAACCTACCGGCTTGGCTCAATTCTCTTTTCGGTCGCCGACTCATCGACGTTTGGCGCAGAGAGCGGACAAGAGCGGCGGCCGAAGAAATCGACGTGGCCGAGGAAACGCTGAGGGAAATAATTACGAGCACGGGACTGGACCCGCTGGACACCTTCGTTCGGGAAAACATGGTCGATGCCCTGAACGACGCGCTCCGGGCGCTACCGAAGGAGCAGCGGGAAGTGGTGGAAGCCCAGGTTTTCGGAGGCCTTACCTTCAAAGAGATCGCGGAAAAAACCGGCGAGAGCATCGACACCTTGACCGCGCGGAAGCGCTACGCGCTGCGCAAGTTGTCGTTCGCGCTCCGGCATTGGATAGAAGACTGATGAAACAAAAAATGCCGGTTGCTTTTTTTGTTTCATCTTGCAGTATTTTTCACCGATTTGACGTTTTCTTTTGAATTGTCGTCATAGGTGAAAAATACTGCGTCCATCTAAGGTGCGATTTCAAAAATTGAAATTTTTGAAATCGATTCGATTGAGAACACAGGGCTGAGCCCGGGGGAAAGTTATGGAAGAGAACGTTAAGACAAATCATCGCGGTACTTGCGATTCCGACGCGTGGTGGGAAGACCGCACGATCGGCCAGAAAGTATTGATCGTCATCGGATTCGCCATTCTCGGAATCGCTCTGCTGTTCCTCTTCGGTTGGGTGGTCATGCTTCTTTGGAACGCTCTCATGCCCGATATTTTCGGCTTGAAGAGAATTACGTACTGGCAGGGCTGGGGACTCCTGGCTCTCTCCTCCATTCTTTTCAAGGGGATGGGTTCTTCCGGCGGCGGCGGCAAGAGCGATCGGCGCCGCAAGAAGGAACTCAGGCGGCACCTTCGCGAGGAAACTGATCGGGAACCAAGCGCAACGGTTGGAGAAGAAAAAAGCCCCGCCGGTTCAGGAGAGTGACCATGGAACGGGATGAAACGCGAAACGAGGCCGTCGACCCGGCAAGGCTTCTTAGGCGGCAGTCCAGAACGGCGGCTCTCTGGTACCTCGTTATGGCGATCACGGGTCCGATCGGCATTATGGTCATACCGTCGATGCTCGTCGTCGACGGGGACGCGGCGGCCACCGCGGTAAAGATAGCGGGAAACCAAGCGCTATGGCGAGTGGGAGTCCTTAGCTATCTGGCATCCCAGCTGGTCTTCATCCCGTTGGTCCTCTCCTTCCGCTCCTTCCTAAAGGAAGTGAACCCAGGATTGACGCGGGCAATGGTGGCCCTGGTCGTAGCGAGCGTTCCCTTGGCCATCCTCAACCTGGTCGGATACCTGGCGCCCCTGCTCCTAATCGGCGGCCGGGGCTACTTGATGGCGTTCGAGCCCGCCCAACTTCAGGCCTTGACGCTTCTTTCCATCGAGATCATGCGGCATGGAGAAATTCTCGTCGGCTTCTTTTGGGGCCTTTGGCTTCTCCCCCTAGGGCTGCTGGTATATAGGTCGGGTTTCTTCCCGAAGATCCTCGGGGTATTCCTGGTCATCGGCTGCGCCGGGTATTTAATCGATGGCACGACGGCCATTCTTTTTCCCGCGTTTCGCCCCGCGCTGACTCCGTTCATTGGTTTGACGGGAATTATCGGTGAAATTCCGTTTCTGCTCTGGCTGCTGATCCGGGGAGCCCGTTCCCGAAAGCCGTCCACGGCTAAGGAGGCAATTATATGAAAGCATTAATTAGCGAAAAGTACGGCCCCCCCGAAAGTCTGAGAATCGGAGAGGCGGAGAAACCCATTCCGAAGCAAGGGCAGGTACTTATCCGCGTCCGCGCGGCCTCCGTCAACTCGGCCGACTGGCGTATACTCGTCGCCGACCCGTTCCTCGTGCGACTTATGGGCGGCGGCCTCTTCAAGCCCGCGCAGCGCATTCCCGGCTCCGACGTGGCTGGGACCGTGGAAGCGCTGGGGCCCGGCTGCGGCCGCTTCAAGATCGGCGACGCGGTACTCGGAGACCTCTTCAATTGCGGCCGGAGTTCCTTCGCCGAGTACGTCTGCGCGGACGAGAACGCGCTCGCGTTGAAGCCGGACTGCCTGACTTTTGAGGAGGCCGCCGCCGTGCCGCTGGCCGGGGTAACCGCGTGGCACGCCCTTCACGGACCCGTCGCGGTGGGTCCAGGTATGAAGGTCCTCATCAACGGAGCTTCGGGCGGC
The DNA here is from genome assembly GCA_041666155.1 of Treponemataceae bacterium. Taxonomy (GTDB): domain Bacteria; phylum Spirochaetota; class Spirochaetia; order Treponematales; family Breznakiellaceae; genus SZUA-426. The sequence goes on along the minus strand of JBAYHM010000012.1, from coordinate 28,434 downwards.
GTCGGAGCCTTCGCCCTGCAGATCGCCAAAGCCATAGGCGCGGAAGTGACCGCCGTCTGCAGCGCAGGTAACATGGAACAGTCCCGCGCCCTCGGAGCCGACCGCGTCATCGATTACCGCGTGAAGGACTTCAGTGCCGATGGCCCCCGCTACGACCTGATCCTGGGCGTCAACGGCAACCGATCCCTTTCAGCCTACAAGCGCGCGCTCCGCCCCGGCGGAACCTACCTCATGGTGGGAGGCGGCGGCAAGCAACTCTTCCAGGCAATGCTCCTCGCCCCTCTTTACTCCCTGACCGGCGGCAAGAAAATGTCGCTCGTCTCTTCCGTGCCCGACCCCAAGGCCCTTGAGGACCTTCTCGGGATGTGCGCGGCGGGAAAGGTAAAACCCGTGATCGATAAGGTTTTTTCGCTCGATCAGGCGGTGGAGGCATTTCGGTATCTGGGCGCCGGCCACGCGCGAGGGAAGGTCGTGATTAAGATAGGAACCCCTACTTAATCGTGTATACGTTGACGGCTTCGGCCATCGCCTTTTCCGTCAGTTCCTGACCGATACCCGGCAAATCGGGAACCTCGTAATACCCCTCCACCGGCATGTAATCGTGAACGCAGAGGTCGCGCATGTCCTTCTTCAAGGCTCCTTCGTGAAGCTCGTGGATGAGAAAATTGGGAATCACCGCTTCCACTTGAAGGGACGCGGCCGTCGCGATCGGACCGCCGCATATATGCAGCTGAACGGACGCGTCGTACGTATTCGCCATGTCGCAGATCTTCTTGGTTTCGGTTATGCCGCCGGTGATGCAGAGGTCCGGTTGTATGACCTGTATCGCGCGCATTTCCAGGAATTCCCTGAACCCCCAGCGGGTATAGATGCGCTCGCCGCTTGCTATCGGGATGTTAAGACTTCGATGAACCTCGGACATGGAAACCGCGTTGAGCGGATGCACGGGCTCCTCGTAGTAGTAGATGTTCAGGTCTTCAATAGCCCGCCCGAGCTGAACCGCCGTCACGGTATCGGTAAATGAATGCAGTTCGATGATGATATCCATGTCGGGCCCGCCGGTCGCGCGCATGGCCGCCACTCGGTCGTATGCGATCTTTACCATCTTGTTCGACAACTTGCCTCGCATCTTCCAGTCGGGGTTGTTCGCCTCACGCGCCCACTTGCCGTCGGCGGTAACGCCGATGGGGTCGACCTTTATCGCCGTGTAGCCTTCCGCCATCGCCTTCCGCGTAGCCTCAGCGTACTGCTCCGGCTCGGTCAGGAACTTGTGCTCGTCGCCCCAGTCAAACTGGAGCTGGCTCGCGTAAGTCCGAATCTTTTTGTTCGTCTTGCCACCCAAGAGGTCGTATACGGGTACGCCCAGCACTTTTCCCTTGATATCCCAAAGCGCGGTATCTATGGCGCTTATCCCCGCGTTGATGACCGTTCCGCCTCCCATACCCCAGAAGGTCGTACGAAAGATGTGTTCCCATATCTCTTCAGTGTTCCTCGGATTCATGCCTATGAGCAGCGCCCCGAAATCCCGCGCTATACCCACACCCGCGTAGTGCGCTTTACCGTAAGACAATCCGACTTCACCGAAACCGGAAATTCCCTCATCGGTGTTGACACGCACGCAAATGACGCTTCCCATAACGTTAGGCTTCAGTTCAAAAACATCAATACTTGTAATTTTCATAGCGTTGTTCCTAATTTGTTTGGTTGGTTCGATAGATACCCGCGCCGTCAGCGCAGATCACATTCACACAAAAGCGCCTTGGCCATTTCCTGCCAACGATTCATCCTGCGCTTCAGCTCAGCCTGACTCTCCGCGTCTTCCCTAAACGCGATTGGAGTCCAGGGCATCTGGTCCAGTGCCGCGACAACTTCGTCTATCTTGTTGAATGGAATCGATATCATGCGCAAGCCCGCCTCATATATCTTCCGTCGCCTTAGTCCGTGGTAGAACCCCGTTGTAATATGGTTCACCTTTCCCGAAATGAGCGGGTACGCGTACATCCAGGCGCAGCTGATCACCGGTGATGATTTCGATTCCCACAAATCGCCTGAAATGTAGCTAGTCGCACGCATGATTATTTCTGCCTGCCGAATCTCCGCGAAGACCACCACCAAATCCGGATCGAAATCGCAGTCGGTGACCGGCGAAAAAACAACGCAGTTGACCGCGCCCTCCACCAGCACCGGAAGGTTCTGGTAGAGCTTCATGCACGCCGCTTGTGTCTTATAAACCTCGAAATCGAACCCCGCCTGTCCGGACGCGGTGACCGGGGGCTTGGGGATCATGCCGAGCGACATCTTGCCGTAACATTCGTCGTTCTCCTTGGTTACGTAGAACGTTTTCCCCGTTTTCTGGCACTCGGCTACGAACTGGCAGAACGCGAGCTTCTTTTCGGATTTCTCAATACCTTCCGGCGGAACAGGGAGGTATTTCAGAGCGATCGCTGGCAGGGAAAGTTCCAACCTACTGAAAACTTCTTTTGCGTTTTGGGTCATTACTCCCTCCTATAGAATTTTGGGGAGAAGTTCCGACATCCACGGGGAGAACATGATGATCAACAGCGCGATGCTAAGCGCGACGACGAAGGGGATCGAACTCTTGACGATTTTGTCCATTGAAAGACCCGTCATTGTTTGGGCTACGAAGATGTTCGCGCATACCGGAGGGGTCACGAAGGCGAGCGCCAACGCGACTGTCATGATGATGCCGAAATGGAGCGTGCTGATGCCGATCTGGCTGACGACGGCGAGGAGGACGGGAGAGAAAATGACTATCGCCGGCGTTGTCTGAACGAACATCCCGATGATGAACAGGATGACGAAAACTAACAACAGAATGACGATCGGACTGGTCGTCATGGACATGAAAAACGCCGCGATTGACTTGGTTACACCCAAATACGCGAAAACGGTACTCAAAGCCGCGGCGGGCGCAACAGTGAGCATCATACCGCCGGAGAACGTAGTCATCTCCGCGAACATGCGCCAGAGGTTCTTGAAACTTACCTCCCGATAGACGAAGACACCTACAATGATTCCATATACCGTCGCGACCACAGCCGCCTCGGTGGCGGTGAAGATACCGCCGTAGATGCCGCCCAGGATAATGACCGGCATGAGCAGCGCAAGCTTGGCGGCCCAGAACGCTTTGACTAATTCCCTTACGGAAAACTTATTGGTTCCCTTTATGTTTCGCTTTTTGCAGTAAAAGAAATTGACTATCATCAGGATGAGGCCGACGACAAGCGCCGGGATGATGCCGGCTATGAACAACTTGCCGATTGACTCGTTGTTGGTTACGCCGTAGATCACCATGGGATAACTTGGCGGTACGATTATGCCCAGACCGCCGGCCACGGCGCAGAGCCCTGTGGCGTAGTACTTGTCGTAGCCGTTCCGCACCATCTCCGGGATCATGATTATGCCGATCGCGGCGACGGTCGCCACCGCTGAACCGGAAACGGCACCGAAGAACATGCACGCCAGGATCGCAACCATCCCAAGGCTTCCGGTCACGTTGCCGACGCAAGCTTTGGCGACCCGTACCAGTCGCTTCGAGATGCCCCCGATGTCCATGATATTTCCGCAGATCATGAAAAACGGCAACGCGATCATCGTGAATGACGCGGTACCCGTGAACAAGGTCTGCGCCAGGAATTCCGGAGATGTCAACGGATCCATCAATAAAAGAATAAAACAAGGCAGTATCAGCGAGATGCCGATGGGAACACCAATCGCAAAGAAAAGGAACATCAATAAGAACATTATCGCTATGGCCATTATTTCATCGCCTCCGCTTCTTTCTCGATCCTTTCGAAGTCGATCGCGGGTTTCGAGGATCCGATCTCCTTCTTTTTCTCGTGCGCGAGTTTTTTAATATCGACAAGCAACTTGATGCTTGAAATTGTCAACATTAGAGGAATAAAGAAATAGACGAGAGCCTTCGAGATGCCCAGGATCGGCGATTTCGCGGATCCCAAATCGTTGATGATGTTGAAGAATGGGAACACAATATAGGAATTGAAACAGATGAAAATCACATCGCTGGCAATCAGCAAAGCCTTCTTCACTTGATACGGCACAACGTCGAGCAAAGCGTCGATTCGTAAATGCTTGCGGTAAGTAACGGCGCTCGAAACGCCGAAATAAGTCATCAGGACGAACAAAGCAACGGACAGTTCCTCCGTCCAAGTCAACGAGAAATTGAAAAAATACCGACTGATTACCTGAAGCGTTAACAGAAAAAGTATGATGATAAAAATCACCGCGCCTATATACATATCAAGATCAACTAGAAAATGCCGCAATCTCTTGGTTCGTTCGCTCACAGCCCTGTCCTCCCGTTCGGATCCCCGACTCAAATAAAAGAATCGGGGAATTCTTCCGTTACTTCTTTCCGGCTTCCTGGACGACTTTCAGCAGCTTGTCGTAGCGCACGTCGCCCATCAACTGTTTGACGGATCCCCACGATTTGGCCGCCGCGGTTTTGAATTGCCCCATCTCCCCAGATGTCGGTTCGTAAATTTCCGAACCGGCCTGCTTCAGCAAATCGGCGTATCGGTTTTCGGTTTCCTTGGCGGCTGTTCGGCTGGCAGCCATACAGGCTTTGTCCGCGGCATCGATGGCTTTCTTCTGGCTGTCCGACAAAGCCCCGTACGTCTTCTTGTTCATGAACATGAAAGTCGACGTATAGCTATGCCGGGTCAGGGTGCAGTACTTGTTCACTTCGTAAAACTTCTGAGAGTAGATCGTGGAGAGCGGATTCTCCTGCGCATCAACCAAGTGCTGTTGCAAGGCGCCGTAAAGCTCCGATATCGAAAGCGGAGTGACGGTCGCGCCCAGGGCCTCCATCGCCCCGATTTGAAATTTATCATTCATGGTGCGTATCTTCAGACCCTTCATATCCGCGGGCGACTTGATCGTCTTTTTGGAGTTAGTCACGTGCCGGAAACCGATGTCGATGTAGGCCAATGCCTTGATGCCTTCCACATCCTTCTCCAACTTAGCCATCATCGCGGTTCCGACGTCGCTATCCATGACGGCATGCACTTCCTCAAAACTGGAATAAAGATACGGGACATTCAACTCCGCGAACGCATCCGTGTACTCGGCCCAGTTTCCAGTCGCAAAGTGGGAGACTTCGAACCCACCCGTCTTGATCCCGTTGACGATCTGCTCTGTGTTTGAGGCCAGTTGGGCATCCGTGAAAAGAGTAATGGATATGGAACCGTTGGAAGCTTCCTGAACCGTATTGATCCAAGTATTCAGCCCCTTGGCCATAGCGCTCTTGTTTTCGTCAATCTCCTTCTTGCCCACATTGGACGACAGCCTGAGCTTGATTTTTTTCTCTCCCGTGTTTTCCACTGAACCGGATGCCTTTTTCGTTTCCGATCCGCCGGCGGCGTACAGGGAAGCGCAAACAGCCAATGCCCCTAAAATCAGGACTACGCGATTCGCTTTCATTCGATTTCTCCTATTGATTCGCTATGCAAGTCAAAGACCTGTCTCACCATCTGAAATGTTTAGTTGTATTACAGGTTACCTGACTTACAGCTATCATAAGTCACGAATATTTGAATTGTCAACTTAAATTACCAAGCGCGCCGGAAGTCTCGAAAAACTTGTTTTTTTTGCCGTCCGTATGTATCATTCCAACGGCTGTCAAATTGACATACAAGCTTACAAGCACACTCGGGGGGTTCGAATTGCCCAAAATCATGAAATCTACTTTGACCGATAAGATATTCGATTACATAAAAGACAAGATTATTTCAGGCCAATGGCCGGCCAACAAGAAAATCCCGGGAGAAGTTGAACTTTCTGAGGAATTAGGAGTAAGCAGGCTTTCCTTGCGTACGGCTATCCAGAAATCCAACATCCTAGGCCTGACTGAAACGATGGTAGGAGATGGGACATACGCCCGGGACTTCACTATGCGAACCTATTTCCGGGCACTCTATGATTCCGAAATACTCTCCAGAGATTTCAACGAGATAAACGATTTCCGCATGATCCTTCAAATAGGCAGTCTACGGCTGGCGTTTGAGAAACCAAATATCCTGGAAGGGGTCAAGGAAATACAGTCTATTTACGCAGAAATGGAGAAAGCCGCTTTTCAAAAGGATTTGGAACGGTTCAAGGAAGCTGACGTTCGTTTTCACCAAAGCGTCTGCGCCCTGTGCGACAACGAGCTTATGTTTATGCTTTACGACGCCATTGAACACACCCTCAACGAAGTGACGGCACAGAACGTGGAGAATTCCATCAAGAAAAGCGGAACCTACGATAACGTACTGCATTTCCATAAAGCGATTTTGGACGGCATCAAAGAGCGAAACATCCAGAAATGCATAGAGGCCGAAATGGAATCGAGGGAACGCTCGTACTCTTACTATAAAAAGAAGAGCAAGAGCTGATCTTCCTCCTCCGTGTGATAGGGACTTCGCAAAAGCGCTGAAAGACCTTCTCTGCCGTGCAAAACCGGAAAGCAAAACCAGTTTTCGAAAAGGTGGTGATCAGGATTGCGGGTTAGTTATAGGAATGTTAGCGATATTATCCCTATTGCATAACTCTCCTAATATTCTTATATCTTCAGCCGGTCCAATATCGGTTTGATCAGCGTTTCCGGAGCGGTGCCCGACGCGGCGGTCGTCGTATCGGCATCTCCCTTTGTGCCGGCTCCGCCCTTGGTATTCAGGACAAACAAACGTGGATCGTTCGGATGGGCGGTCCGTGCTTTCCGTACGCGCGAGTCTTCCTTGCCCGCCTTAATGGTGGCGACCAGCACCCAAGCCTGATAATCCTTAGCCTTTTGGGCGATTTCGAAATCCGCCAGCGGCACCACGTCCAGGGCGACGCCGAGTTCGGTCAAGCGCGTCGCGAGAGCCAGGACGATCTGCCGTTTATACTCGCTGTCGACTGCCGCGACCAAAACGCGTTTCGCGGCTTCCGAGGGACCGTAGGAAGCCTCCGCCATGCCCCGCTCGATCATACCCGCGCAGCCGCTAAAAAGAATGACGACGGCCCCGACAATAACCCAAAGAAATCCAGTACGATTGTTCATAATAAGGAAAAATACCAGATCCGGATCAGAACGGTCTATACCATCGCAAGCGGCCCGGCGTATAGTCGCGCGCCACTCGATCCTTTCGGTATTTTCAAAAAATCCTCTTGATTTTTTTATTAGCCTGGTTAATAATATAATAGATGAATGACACGATTTTAGATTTGATTTATCTGGCCCATGGCCGCCTTACGGAACTGGAAAACAACCCTCGGGATTACGGTACGGGTGAGCTTCTGTATTCCAGCGACATCCATACCGTCGTTGCGGTAGCTCTTCATGAGGGGTGCAATCTGACCGAATTGGCTGCTGATCTGGGGATCTCAAACGCCGCGGCTTCTAAATTTACGGCCAAAATGGTTCGACTCGGCTATTTGATAAAAAAGCAAAGAGACGACAACAAGAAGGAAGTGGTTTTTTTCCTTGATGAAAAAGGTCGCCAAGCCGCTCTGGCCCATACTGTTTTTGAACGGCGGACATTTCGCCCCCTACGCAAGCTGGAGGGAAAACTTTCCATAAGTGAAAAGAAGGTCATTATCGATTTTCTGAATAGCATATACAAAGCCTGCACCTGGTAGGAGGGGCTTTCTTATGCGATATTTAACCAGGTTAAGAATATGGATGTCCGTCATGTTCTTTATGGAGTGCCCCTCAATTATCCTTGAGTAATCTTTTCAGAAACCAAAGCACAGGCAAAAAGCCAAGGGGAGATGTCATGCTGGAAAGCCGGCGAACTGAACGATTACCGGGCAAGGTTTTATTCGGTGTTCGCATAGTAGCCTTTATCACCTTGGCGGTACTTGTTTTCTTTGGAATGGAACGCTTCTGGTTGCCGGTTCTGCTTTTAGGAATTTGCGCCAATTTTTTTCGGAAGCGTTGGTACTGTTGGTGGATTTGTCCGGTACATTGTGTGGCTGTCTGTTCAAAGGTCCTTTATGAATCGAGAAAAACCTCCTTAAAAAGGTTCCCTGTACCGCTCGTTCTCCGAGCGAAATGGTTTTCAATGATCTGGCTTGCCGGTTTGTTCATAGCTTTTCTGACTTGTCTGATTTTGGGCACTCGCGTCAGGTTGTTTGTCTGGATAAGCGTTATCGGTATTCTTTTCAGCTTGCTCTTTCCGATTGGCGTTTGGTGCAATACCTTGTGTCCTTGGGGAAGAATTATTCAATTCAGTGTCAAACTATTTTCGACGTCCTGCCGACCTCTATGCTCATTGGTCCACCGCAGATCCGCGTTTTGAAATATTTCGTTAACATAAAATCCGCGCATTACTAATACGAGAAATACGATTTTTTCATAGTCGCTCTATACACTCCCACTCGACACGTTCGGCGTGTCGTATCTGAATCCGAAAGAAATGGGAGGACGCAATGAGAAAAGTCGTGTTCGTCATGTTGGCTCTCGCCGTATCGGCAGTCGGTCTCGGAGCTCGGTGATTTTTCGGATAATCCCGTGAACTCCACGTTGACTCCAGAACAACGCCGAAAAGCGGCCCTTGGTTTCATGGAAAGCGCTGAAGCGAAATTGGCTCTCTACCATGGACCCCGGTACCATGTTTTCGGTAACCATGACACCGACCAAGCTTCAAAAGACGATTTTCTTTCTAAGGTAACCAATACCGGAATCTCGCCCGCCGCGACGTACTACAGCTTCGATAAGGGCGGCGCGCATTTTATCGTGTTGGATTCTAGTTTCAAAACCGACGGCAGTTCTTATTCAGGTGTTCCCGGAACCCCCGGCGCCGGGTACACTTGGGATGACGCTAATATCCCCGCTGTCGAGCTGTCCTGGCTCAAAAACGATTTGGCCGCGGCGAAGGGCCCGGTCATGGTATTGACGCATCAACAGCTCAATAATCAGGAAATGATCGATCCCAACTACGACCCCAAGCATACTGTCCGAAACGCGGCGGCCGTTCGTTCCATGCTCGAAAACAGTGGGAAAGTTCTAGCCGTTTTCGGCGGACATTACCACGATGGCGGCTTTCAGGAGATCAACGGAATCTCGTACATCGTTCTTCAAGCCAACGCCGCCTACGGGAATGACGTTTCATACCATAACCAGTACGCGACCATAAAAATATTCTCGGAAGGCACCAAGCATACTTTGGCGCTCGCCGGCAACGGCGGCCAACGGAGCTATGTCGTAACAAAGACTATCCGTTAGAAAGTAGCGGAGAAGCCGGAGGCGCTCCGTGCCGAGGACTTCGCAGCCAGGGAGAACCGCAACAAGTAGGGTCACCGCATTTCCCCGTAAGCGGGAAACGCGCACCCGCTCGGAAAGGCCGGGCGCGCCAGTAAAAAAAGGGTACGAACGGTTCCCGCAAGCCCGAAGGGCTGAGGACAAGTGAGTACCCTTTTTTTACGTCGGCAGCCCGGTATTACCGGACCGCCGCGCGTTTCCCGCTTCGATTTCTTGACACCGCATGTATCCATGCTTAACATGTATATATGGAAAAGTTGCAAATTCTGTTTCCCGAACCCCAATTGCTTCGACTGCGGAGAGTCGCGCGGAAACAGGATCGTCCGGTAAGCGAACTAGTTCGGGCGGCAGTGGATTCGTGGCTGGACAGGCACGAACCGTGGGAAGAGACAGCTAAGGAGACGCCGCCCCGTTACCATTGCGGTACAGTGATCGCGAAAGCCGAGGAACTCCGCGATCTCGCGTACCACGATAGGGCGGAATCTTGAAAAGCCTCGATACGAACTTACTCCTTTATGCTATCAACGAAGATTGTCCGGAGCATGAGAACTGCGCGGCCTTAGTGCGAGATGCGCTATCGGAAAACGAATCGTGGATAATCGCCGACCAAGTGTGGTTCGAGCTGTACCGTCTGCTGCGGAATCCCGCCGTACTGGCTAAACCACTGAACGCATCGGAGGCCGCGGATACCGTGGCGTGGTATAGACAAAAATCGGGCTGGCTCCATTGCGCGTGGGAATGCGATCTGATGCCGAGATTGACGGAATTGTGGAAACTCGAATCGTTTCCCGCCCGTCGGAGCTTCGACCTCGTGCTTGCCGTAACCCTGCGAGCGAACGGCGTAAAACAGTTCTACACCCGAAACCCGAAAGATTTCGACGACCTAGGCTTCTTCACCGTAACCAATCCCCTGGAATCCCGTTCGTAGCCCAGGGCCCAGGGGGTGGCGGAGAAGCCCGGAGGCGCTCCGCGCCGAGGACTTCGCAGCCAGGGGGACCCGCGACCAGCAGGGAACACACAATTCCCACGAAGCGGGAAACGCGCCCTTGCACGGAAAGGCCGGGCGCGCCAGTAGACTCAGTGTGTGAGCGCTTCCCGCAGGCCCTCCGGGCCGAGGACAAGCGAACACACTGAGTCTACGTCGGCAGCCCGGTATTACCGGACCGCCGCGCGTTTCCCGTTTCAGCGTAGAAACGCGATCCCCCTACTTGCCGAGAAGATACTGATTGATGAGGTTCTCCAACCTCTCCTGCTTCCCGCTCGTCATTCCGATAGTGCCGTAATCCTTGGCCAACGCCGCCAGCTGGTCCAGCTTCAGGTCGCCCTTCTCGAACTTGGCGCCGTCGCCCCTGCCGAAGGACGCGTAGCGCTTCTTCACGGAATCGTAGAGTGTACCGTCGTCGATGATCTTCTGCGCGGTTATGAGGCCGTACGCGAAGGCGTCCATGCCGCCGATGTGGGCTTCAAAGAGGTCGGTGGGATCCACTGAGTTACGGCGGATCTTGGCGTCGAAGTTGAGGCCGCCGGAGACGAAACCGCCGATTTTGAGGATGGTGAGCATGGCCAGGGTGGTTTCGTAGACGCTGTTAGGGAACTGGTCGGTGTCCCAGCCGTTGCGGGGATCGCCGCGGTTGGCGTCTACGGAGCCGAACATGCCCATGGACGCGGCGGTTTCCAGCTCGTGCTGAAAGTCGTGGCCGGCGAGCTCAGCGTGGTTGGCTTCGATGTTCAGGCGGAAGTCCTTGTCCAGGCCGTTGGCGCGCAGGAAGCCGATGACGGTCTCCGCGTCGAAGTCGTACTGGTGCTTGCTGGGCTCCATCGGCTTGGGCTCGATGTAGAAGACGCCCTTGAAGCCGTTGGCGCGGCCGTAATCGCGGGCCATGCCGAGGAAGCGGGCGAGGTGGTCTTTTTCCTTTTTTAGGTCGGTGTTGAGGAGGCTCATGTAGCCTTCGCGGCCGCCCCAGAAGGTGTAGCCCGCGCCGCCGAGAAGGATGGTCGCGTCAATGGCGGCTTTTACCTGGCCGGCGGCCTGGGCCACGACCGAAAACTCGGGGTTGGTCGCGGCGCCGTTCATGTAGCGGGGATGCGTGAAGACGTTGGCGGTGCCCCAGAGGAGCTTGACGCCGGTTTTCTTCTGGCGCTCTTTGGCCTTGGCGGCGATCGCCATGAGGTTCTTCTCGCTCTCGGCGGGTGTGGCGCCTTCGGGGGCGATGTCCCGGTCGTGGAACGCGTAGTACTCGGCGCCGAGCTTGGTGAAGAACTCGAAAGCCGCGTCGAGTTTCTGCTCGGCGGCTTCCATCGGGGTCTTGGCGCCTTTGCGCCACGGATGGTCCTGTGTAGCCGCGCCGAAGGGATCGGTGCCGTCCGCGCAGAAGCTGTGCCAGTAGGCGACGGCAAAGCGCAGATGGTCTTTCATCATCTTCTTGCCGACTTTCTTAGTCGGGTCGTAGAACTTGAACGCGAGCGGATTGTCGCTCTCCGGACCTTCGTACTTGATCTTCCCGATTCCGGGGAAGTACTCCTTCCCTCCGACGAAATACTCTGCCATATCGTGCCTCCTAATACTTCTTATTTCTTAACACCTAAATATACAAAGGACTCAGGGCCGCAAGGTATTTACCGTATTCTGCGTAGGCGGCGTCGTAGGCTTTGACGGAAGCGAGGTCAGGCTCAGCGCTTGCTCCGCCTTTCGCCCCGCCGGAAGGCGAGCCTTCAAGGCTTACGTGCGCATCGCAAAGGTCGCCGATGGTCGTCTTGAGGCCGGCGGCCCGTTCCATGCACCAGAGGGCCTGGATGGCGCCGCCCATGGCCGCGGCCTCGTCGCCGGCGGGAACCTTGATCGGAAGGCCGGTGACGTTTGCGGCGATGGAGCGCCAGAGCGGACTCTTGGCGCCGCCGCCGATCAGCCTGATTTCCTTGGCTTTGAAGCCGAGCGCCTTGAAAGAGTCCAGACCGATGCGCATGCCGAAGATGGCCGACTCAAGCGATGCCCGCGCCAGATTTTCCCGGCTGAAGTTGGCGATGGTGGCGCCGTTCACGCTCGCCCTTCCGTTGGGAAGGTTCGGTATGCGTTCGCCGTTGAAGAAGGGCAGCACCACCAGGCCATCGGAACCGATGGGCGCTTTTGCCGCCGCGGCGTCGAAGGCTTTCACGTCCAAACCCAGGAGCGCGCGGAACTGCTCGCTCGCGACCGTGCAGTTCATGGTGCACAGGAGAGGAAGCCAGCCGCCCGAAGACGAGCAGAACGCGGCGAGTTTTCCACCGGGATCGACAACCGGAGCGTCGGAATAGCCATAGAGGGTGCCGGAGGTGCCCAGGCTCATGGTGAGGAAGCCGTCACGCACGGTGCCGGTGCCGACGGCGCCCATCATGTTGTCGCCGCCGCCCGAAGCGACCAAGGCGCCCTCGGGAATGCCGTACTTCACGGCGGCCTCGGCGCTGATCCGCCCGGCTATCTCGTCGGGACCGATAAGGCGCGGCAGATAGGATTCCAGAACAGGATCGATGAGCGCGCAAATTTTGGAAGACCAGCGGCGTTTGCGGGTATCCAGGAGCGCCGTGCCGGACGCGTCGCCGTACTCGGCGACATATTCACCGGTCAAAAGGAAGTTCAGATAGTCATGGGGTAGGAGGACGTGTCTGAGCTTTTTGAACGCCTCGAGTTTGTGTTTCTTGAGCCAGAGAATTTTCGGCGCGGTGTAGCCGGGCAGCATGAGGAGGCCGGTTTCTTTCAGGAGCGCTTTCTCGCCGCCCGCGGCCTTGGTCAGTTCGGCGCACTCGGGGGCGGTGGAGGTGTCGCACCAGAGCTTCACGACGTGGACCGGCTTTCCGTCGGCGTCGAGCGGCACGAAGCCGTGCTGCTGGCCGGAAACGCCGAGCGCGACGATGGAGGCGCGGACCTTGGCCGGGATGGCGGCGAAGCAGGAAGAAAGGGCGGCCTCATACCAAGCGGCGTCCTGCTCGCGGGAACCATCGTTGCGCGCGGTCAGGTCGAGCGCGGAGGAAGCGCGAGCGACAATGGTCTTCTTTTCATAATCGTACACGACGATTTTACAGCTCTGGGTCCCCAGATCGATGCCGCAGACGGTTTTCATGACGATCCTCCGTATATAGCGAGGATACGCCCGCGGACGGATGGGAGCCATGCGCGTTATTGACGAAACATATCTGAAATTGATATTAATCGATGGGTTCTTATTCTAAATAAAAAATTTCACGCAGCGGAACGCTTACCGGGGACTTGTCCGCGTTCGTCTCCATGAGGTCGCTCATGTAATCCCACCAGCGGCGCATAATCTCTTTGTCTTTCAACGCCTGGGCAGCGCTTTCCGAGTTCACCGTACGTACGGCAAAAAGCGTAGAGCTCGATTCATCGATAAAAATAGAGTAACGACTGATTCCAGCCGCCTTCATCTCCGCGACGAGTTCCGGCCAGATCCGATTGTGCCGCGCTTCGTATTCCGCGGCGCAGCCGGGCTTCAGCTTCATGGCGAAAGCGTTTCTAGGCATACGGGCTCCTCGCGTCCCAGAAACGCCGCCGATCGCCGAAAAACGCGCGGACGGCGGCGTTAAATTGACCACTCTTATTTGATCGCGTCGATCGTAGCGACGAGGCCGCGGGACCACTTGCCCATCTTTTCTAGTTTCTTGACGGCTTCCAACGCTTGGGAACGGATGATTTCCCGATCCTTGAAGCTGTCGCTGTAGATGGCCCCTTCGCCGACCATCGTGGCGATTATTTCCTTCTCGAACTTCGCGGCTTGCTGGAAAGCCCAGGCGTTGGTCGACTCGAAGGCTTTCATGAGTCCGGCGCGCTGCTTGGCGTCCAGCTTCTTCCAGAATGCCTCATTCACGTACCAGGCGTTGGCGGCGAACATGTCGTTGGTCCGGGTGATGTAGGGAGCCGCGAGGTGCCATTTGTTGGCGACGACATCGGCCACGGGACCGTGGGCGGCTTCCACGAGCTTGGTCTTCAGGGCGAGGAATATCTCGTTCCAAGCGACGGTGGTCGGGCTCGCGCCGTAGGCCTCGTAGGATTTGACGAACATCTCCAAGCCGGGGGCGCGCAGCTTCAGGCCCTTGAAATCGTCGATGGTGTTGAGCGGTTTAACCGAAAAGAACATGCGGGAGGCCATGGGCACCGGCGCGATGAGCCTGAGATTGCTGTTCGCGGCAACCTTATCCACCACCGCTTTGAAGGTAGGGCTCTTGTAGTATTTGATCATATGGTCGGCATCCCGGAACATGAAGCCGAAGCTCATCGGCTGGAAGTCCGGATCGTAGGGAGCGATCCAGGCGAGGTCGTTGCCGAACACGTGAACGCTGCCTTCCACGACCTGGTCCATGACCTGGGAAGCGGAACCGAGGACGGGCCCCTGCACGTGGTTGACGGTGATTTTCAAGGCGGGCATTTTCTCAACCTCGGCCTTGAAGTATTCGCCCATCTGATTCCGCAGGGAGCCGATCGCGTCGGCAGTCGCCAGGGTGATCTTGACCGCTTTCTGCGCGGAGACCGTGCCGACGGCGATCAGGCACACGACGGCGAGCGCTAAAATTTTCTTCATGACAGCACCTCCATTAATGCTTCTATCTCAATCGGGAATTACTTCCCGAACAGTCCGGGAAGGAACGTGGTGACCGACGGCACGAAGGTCACCACCAGCAGGAACGCGATGAACGGGAAATAGAACGGGGCGACCGCCCGGAACATCTGGGCCAAAGTCAGCTTGGTCTGGTTCATCATGACAAAGAGCAGGCTGCCGAACGGCGGCGTGAGAGTCCCCATGAGTAGGTTCATCAGCATCACCATCGCGAAATGGATGGGATGGAGTCCGTAACTCGCCGCGATGGGGGCGAGTATGGGCGCGGCTATCAGCAGAATGACCGAAGTCTCCATGAACATGCCGGCGATCAGGAGCACGATATTTACGATTAGCAGAAAAACGACTGGGTCTGTAGTGACGGAATTCATGAACTGCTGGAGCAGATCTCCCACATTCCCGACGCCCGACAGCCAAGTGAACGGCGTAGCGACCAGTATGAGCATACCCAACACACCGGTAGTCTTCACCGTTTCCTTGGCGCATTCGTACAGCGACTTGACGGTCAAATCCTTGTACACGAAACCGAGAACGATCGCGAACAGGCAGGTGAGCGCCCCCAGTTCCGTCGGGGTCGCAACGCCGGTGATCAAACCCGTCACCAGAAAAACGGGGATAGCGAGCGCGGGAGCGGCGCTCAGAAAGTTTCTGAATCTGACGCGCAGCGGTTCCTTAGGCAGAACCGCGACATTGACTTTTCCAATCTTGACCAAAATATAGATGGTGATCATGAGAAATCCGCCGAGCATGAGGCCGGGGATGAAGCCCGCCAGGAAAAGCTTGTCCAACGCGACGTTGGCGAGCACCGCGTACAGAACCATGATTCCGCTCGGCGGGATGATCGGCCCGATAGTAGCCGAAGCGGCAGTTATCGCCGCGGAGAACGGCACCGGATAACCGTGGCGCGTCATCTCTTCCATCTCTATCTTGCCGAGGCCCGCGGCGTCGGCCATCGCGACGCCCGACATTCCCGCGAAGATGATGCTGGAAAGGACGTTCACGTGGCCGAGTCCTCCGGGAATATGGCCGACCGCGCTGTTCGCGAAGTTGAAGATCCGCCGCGCTATTCCCGCCCCGCCGAGCAGGTTTCCCGCAAAAATAAACAGGGGCAGCGCCAGAAGCGGAAAACTGTCCAAGCCCGGCCCGAGCCGGCTCGCAATCACCGTCAGGGGATATTCGCCGCCGAGGACGAGGAACAGACCGGTGCCGAAAATGAAGGAGAACGCGACCGGCACTTCAAGGAAGACGGCGATGAAAACAAAAATGAGCAATACGGCGAAATTCATAATACGTCCACCTTTTCTTCTGATTCCGAGGCGCCGGAGCCGACGATCTTGTACGTTTCGGGATTAGGCAGGCCGAAGAGATCGCGCACTTCGTAGTACAGGTAATAGAGCTTAGCGAGAATCATTCCCGCGACCGAAACCAGGATGGGCAAAGAATAGTAATAGCCTTTGGGAAAATTGATCGGAAGCGAGGCCGTTCGCGACTTGTTTTGGATCAATATCGATTTCGGCAGAGTCGCCGCCAAAAAAACGAGACAGACCATCACGAGCAGCGACACGAATACCTTCAAGGTCTTTTGCGCTTTTGGCGGCAAGGACCGACTGAAGGTGTCGATGGTCACGTGCGAACCGGTAATCAGCGCGCAGGTCGCGCCGAGAGCGACAACCCAGATAAATGCGAGCATGACCGATTCCTGAATCCAGATGATGGAATTGTTGAACACGTAGCGCATGACGATCTCTACAACCATTACCGCAATGATGTAGATCGCGAGGAACGCGCCGAGCGCCAGTTCCGCGCGCATCAACCCCTTTAAAAAAAGCTTTACCAGTTTCATGCCTTCACCTCTTTACCGGTCTTGCGGTACGCGCGCGCAATCGATGCCCAAAACGCTCGCTATCTTTTCTATTTCCTCGGCGTGGCGTCCGATGCCGAGCGCGAAATGGTGGGTAGGACCTTCCGCCATCCATCGCCTCAAAAAAGTTTTAAGGTCCGGTTTGAAATAACCGTGGGTATTCGTGTTGCCGGTCGGCGGAATATCGCCCTGAACGGATTCTCCCTCGGTCACCACGAACTTAAGAAACCCCGCCGCGTTCACCGTGATGCCGAGCATGGTCATCGGTCCTTCCTTGATCTTGAACTCCACTCCCGCTCCGCTGCCCGGTTTGCCGTGATACTTGCTCAAGGAGCGGAGCACGGGTTTTCCGTCGGCGATATTCAGGTGGTGCGGGCCGTCGTGCCCCACGAGAATGGAACCTTTGACGAAATCCATCGGATGAAATTCGGCGAAGCTTCCGCCGATTTCCAGGCGGTCCAGGATGAGCATGGCCATGCAGGTCTTGAGGTCGAACTCACCGCACATGGGGAAACCCGCGGCGGTGAGCATGGAATTGCCGACGATGAAGTTTGTCACCAGCTTCCGCATTTCCGAGCCTTCTTCCGCTTCGTAGTAGTAGGCGAGCCCGCTCAGGTTTTTTTCTTCAATCGCCCGCTCCAAAGCGACCGCCGCGCGCGCGGCCACTGCCAGATCCTCCTCTTTCAGCATGAAGGTGATGTTGTCGGAAACGGGATCTGGCGTGTCGAAGAAAGCGCGGATACGCGCGGTCATGCCGGCCAGGTCCGCGGGCTTAGGATCCCGGTAGTGCTTCATGATTTCGTCCGGTTCGACTGCGACGACATGGCAGCCGAAGGTCCGCGTTATAAGCGCGGGGTCTACGTGCATGTCGTACATGCTTTCCAATACGTGGCCCATGAGGCCGATCCGCGACCGCTTAAGATCGTGAAGAACATGGGCGATGCGGCACCAGGACGTGATTTCGGCGTCCGCTTCCTCATCGCCCTCCAGGGTACCGAAAATTACGTACGGCGCGCGTTTTCCCATACGAACGGCGACTGAGCAAAATTCGGGAACGGAGCACACGTCGTCGTTGCAAAGCTGAATGAAGGTGGTTCCCTTTTGATAATCCATCGCCTTGAGCGGCTGCAGCGCGACCAGGACGATCGGAATATCGAGCGCTTGGATCAAGGGCGCGAAGGTTGCCGAAGTGGCGTAGGTCACCATATCGATGAAAAGCAGATCCAAATCGATCTTCCGAATTTCGGAAAGCACCCTGTACGCGGAAACTGAATCATCCACCATGCCGAAATTAAATATATCAACTTGGTGTTCGTTCAATTTCGAGCTGAAGGTTTCCATCTTTTCATGCATAGCGGCGAGGAGGCCGTCAAATTGTTTCCAGTAGGTGTTGTGACCGACCCCGAGCACTCCGATGTTCGCGGAAAGGGGTTTTCTTCTTTCAATGCGCATAATCATTCTCCCGACGCTCATTCTCTATCTTAATCTTTGATGGGAATTCCGCATTCGTCAAATAGTATTGATCTATTATGAATGTTATTATATTGCTTTTGTTAAATATTAATTATATATATAATATATAATTAATATTTTTCAAGATATCTATTATCTTTTTTTATATTATATTCATTGCAATTAATACAGCCAACGACGTATAATCGGGCTCACTATGAAACTGAACGATCGGCAATGCGCGATAGTGAAAAAGATCACGGCCAAGGGCTCCATCCCAGTAGACAAGCTCCAGGAGCTGTTTCCGGTAAGCCGCGAAACGCTTCGCAAAGACTTGGTTTTGTTGGAAAAAATCAAGCTTGTCAGGCGAAGCTACGGGGAAATCTCCTTTATCGATAACGACGCGAACAACAATTTCCTGAGAGACCTCGGGTGGCTGACGAAATCTCAAAGAAGGGAACGAATACTAAACCTATTGAGCGAGCATAAAGAGCTTAGAATATCAGTGCTCGTTTCACGTTTGAACGTCACCGCATCGACTGTTCGGAACGACGTTGACGCTCTTGAAAACGAAGGAGTCGTCATAAAAAAGCACGGGATCGTCATGCTGGAAAGCCCGACTATTCCCGATCACGCGGCGAGTGAAATGCCTGCTTTTCCGCTTAAAACCCGCATCCTCGGGCAACGCGGTCTTTTCCACATCAATCCCAACGAAACGATATACCTCGACGGCAGCCCATATTCCCAATACATCGCGGCGGGAATGCCTTTTTACGCCAACATTCCGATCGCGACGAACAGCTTGGCCGTTTGCGACATTTTGCGAAAAAGGGCGTACACCTCCGCGATCATGCTATTGCCGGGAACGGTATCAATCGCCGAAGGCGAGATCGCGATAAGCGGGGCGAGGAGTTTCCTCGCTTCTACACCGATACGAAAAGCCTTCATCGCCGTACGGTCTTTTTCGAACAAGGTTTTTTATTTTTCCTCGGAAACGGAAGCCGCTTCCGCGATCGAGATCTGCGAACACGCGGAGAAAATCTATTTATTCCTGGATTCCTCCACGATCGACAAAAAAGGCGAGTACGAATTCCCCTATAAAAAGTTCGCGGAGAAAGTGCAGGAAATCATGATCGACGACGGCCTGAAACGGGAAGAAGCGTCGCTGCTTTTCACCCGCAAGGATCCGGTCGCCGTCTGCGGCGTGGACTTCGCCTATCAAAACGTGAGCCAAAGAAAATACCGGATAGGTTTTTTGGCCAACGGCAATAAGAACTACTTCATTCAGGCGGTCTACAACAGTCTCCAGGAAGCGGCTGCCGAATATAAATCAATCTCCTTCGTGATCCGTGAAACCAACGGAGAGTATCAGGACGTCATCGATAACTGCGAAAGGCTTTTCGAGGAAAGGATCGACCTGTTGATCGACTACTCGCTGTGCATAAACGCGATGCTCCACATCGGGGAAAAATGCCGATCCCGGGGCATCAAACTGATCGGCGTCGATCTGCACGTTCCCGGTTCCGTCTATTTCGGCGCCGACAATTCGGAAGCCGGCCGGATCGCGGGCGAAAACGCGGCGAAGTATATCCGGGAAAATTGGAACGGGAAGTTGGACCGGCTGATCATCCTCGGACGGAACGATGTGGATCCCGTCACGAATTTGAGAATCTCCAGCGCCGTCGAAACGCTCAGGACCAGCGTCGACATACCCGACTCGGCGATCAGGACCATCGCCTGGAACGATCCCGCGATCAATCCGACTCAAGAACTCATCCAAGAATTGAAAACCATCCCGCCGGAAGAAAATCTGTTCTCCATCTGTTTCAACGTCCGTCATCTGATGAGCGCTCACGACCTTATCGCGCGTTACCGGAAAACGGCGCATACGATCATGGTCGGGCAGAATTATACGCAGCAGATCGATGAACTCATGAAATCGAAAGACTCTCCGTTGATCGGGTGCGTTCAATACGATCCGGAAGGCTATGGAGCCAAAATCATGGATATCGCCCAAAGGATGCTCGAAAACCACCCTATGCCCCCGGTCAACCATACGGTGCACAGCTGGATCCCGAATCCGTACCGCGCCTAAAAAATACCTGCACAAGTACCGTATGCGATGCTAGAATCCTAAGTGCTGATACGAATGAGTCGAAAACGCCGCATTATAATCCCGGTGATGGCGGCGATCGCCGCCGTAGCCGTTGGAAGCATCACGAATATCCTCTTGGACGCGCCCGACGAAATTTCCGTGCGGTTGCGTACTCATGAGCAGACCGCTCAGCGTATCGGCGTCGAACTAGCGGCCCTGGAAGGCTTGAGCTACCAATTCATCGCGAACCAGGACCTGAACGATTCGGTCTACGCCTACGGAAAACGCGAAAACCGCTACGATGTCGCGCTCTACAACCTGTCATTCACGCGCCACATTGAAAGTCAGCGAATCGCGGGGTCTCTGCTGGAGGAAGCTTTTTTCCTCGACTACGACGAAGCCGCCCGCATACCGCTCACGATGACCGAGGATTTCCTGCGTCCGGAGATCGCCGAAGTGCGCCGCTTCGTTTGGGACCGAGCCTTGAAAGCCGACGGAGTCTACGTTTGGATGGACCGGACGCTTTCCGTTCACCGGGAACAGTACCTCATCGGCGCCCGCTTGATAAAAAGATTAAAAACGGGAGAGCCGATCGGCGTGCTCGCGTTGCTGGTGAATTCCCGGCGTACGGCGGAATTGATCTCGACGACAATGAGTGGGAAGGGAGAACCCAAGACGCGGGAAATCTGTTTCCTGGTTTCTTCCGTGGGGAACGTTCTCTCAACCACGGACACGGCGATGACGGGGAAACCGTCGCCGGATACCGTCGACACATCGTATTTTGAATCGATCCAGCCTCAGGAACAGAATTCCGGACGTTTTGATTTTTTGATCGAAGGTCGTAAGACCGCGTCCGTGTACACGCGCATCCGGCAGGAAGGCCCCTATCTGATTACTGCGTACCCCGGTGTGAACGGATTCGGCCCCTTGCGTCGGATTTTCGTTTCGGCCCTTTTCGCGGCCGCGGCAGGTGCCGCCGTATGGTTCGGGGGACGCCGCACGCGGCCGGACGGCATCGATCTGCCTCCCGACCTGCCGCCGCTTAACGAACGCGAACTCAAATTATTGACGCTTCTCGCCCGGGGATTGAGCAACAAGGAGATCGCCTACGAGTTCGGGATAAAGGAGCAAACGGTGAAAAACTACCTCCGCCCCCTTTACGACAAACTCGGCGTGCACGATCGCGTCTCCGCGCTCTTGAAACTCCGCGGAGACCGGCCTTCAGACCAGGAAAACAAGAGTACCTAAGTACTCTTACGCGTCGAGTACCAAGGTACGGATTGCGCGGAAGGATAAGCGGGTCTTCACTTATATAAGACAATCCCACGTCCGATAAGGAGGACCTATGAAACGAATCATCGCCGCAACGCTCGCCCTGACCGCTTTCGCCATTGCCGGTTTCGCGGAAGGCAAGAAAGACACTTCCGCCCCCGCCGCAAAAGCGACTCCGCAGAAACTCATGATCTATACTTCAATGAAAGAAGTGCTGATCGGCGAACTGAAG
Organism: Treponemataceae bacterium; assembly: GCA_041666155.1. Lineage (GTDB taxonomy): Bacteria > Spirochaetota > Spirochaetia > Treponematales > Breznakiellaceae > SZUA-426. The sequence goes on along the minus strand of JBAYHM010000012.1, from coordinate 6,657 downwards.
GACGCGTATATAAAGAAAAATCCGAACATCAAGGTTGACTACTATTCCGCCGGAGCGGGAAAGATCATGGCCAAGCTGGCCGCCGAACGCCAGTCCGGGCAGATCGTCGCGGACGTGCTGTGGACCAGCGAAGTTCCCGACTTCTTCGCCATGAAGAAGGAAAATCTGCTGGAAAAATACGTTTCCCCCGAAGCGGCCAAGACGGCTAGCCCCGTGAACGACCCCGAAGGCTATTTCACCGCGGCGCGGCTGGGAACGCTCGGCATCGTCTACAACACGAAACTGATCAAAACGCCGCCGACAGGTTGGAACGACCTATTGAAGAGCGAATATAAAGGAGCCTTCGCCATCGCGAATCCAGCGCTTTCCGGCACGGCCTTCGTGTCGGTCGGCATGCTGGTGGAAAACTTCGGGTGGGAGTTTATCCAGAAACTGCGCGCCAACGGCGCCATGATGGGCCAAGGCTCGGGGCAGGTCGTCGACGACACGGCGGTGGGCTCTTTGGCCGGTTGCATCGGCGTAGACTACATCACGCTGGATAAAGTAGAAAAGGGAGCGCCCCTGGGCTTCTTCAACCCGCCGGAGATGCTCGTCATTCCGAGCCCCGCGGCGATCATCAAGGGAACGAAGAACCTTGACGCCGCGCAGAAATTCATCGACTTCATACTCTCGGTGGAAGGCCAGACGATTATCGCGAAAGCGAACACGATCCCCGTCCGCGCCGACGTCCCGGTCCGCACCGAGATGGGCCTGGTTTCCTCCGCCGAAGCGGTCAAGCGCGCCCTCAAAGTGGACTACGCGAAGCTCGGCGCCGGCAAAGAAGCGTCGCTGGAACGCTTCACCAACATAATGACCAAGTAACAGGCCCACCCGTATCGGCGGTCGTTCCGCAAGCCCGCGCGAGACTCGCGGGCGGCCGCCAATCCCAGGAGATTTACTCATGTCCGATATACGCTTTCACTCCGTACGCAAGACGTACGGTTCTAAAACCGTGCTCCAGGACCTGAACCTGCATATCCGTTCCGGCGAGTGCTTCGTGCTCATCGGGCCCTCGGGCTGCGGGAAAACGGTCGCGCTCAGGCTCATCGCCGGGTTCGAAACGCCCGACGAGGGAGAGATCACCATCGGCGAGCGTGTCGTCGCCAACGCCAAGCATGCCCTGCCGCCGGAAGAGCGGCGGATCGGCGTCGTCTTCCAGGACTACGCGGTCTGGCCGCACATGGACGTTTCGGAAAACGTCGCGTACCCGCTCAAGATGCGCAAGACGGAAAAGGCGGAGTCCCAGCGGCGAACCGCCGACGCGGTGGCGCAGGTAGACCTGGCGGGTTACGAACGCAGGCTTCCGAGCCAGCTTTCAGGCGGCCAGCAGCAGCGCGTCGCCCTGGCCCGCGCCCTGGTCGCCGAACCGGAAGTCATGCTGCTGGACGAACCGCTCACGAACCTGGACGCGAACCTCCGCGAGGAGATGCGTTTCGAGATCAAGGACCTGCAGCGGAAAACCGGCTCCACCATCCTCTACGTCACGCACGACCACGAGGTCGCCCTGGCGATCGCCGATCGCATCGCGGTCATGGACCCGAAAGGGAATCTGCGTCAGATCGGCACCCCGGAAGCCGTGTACGAGCATCCGGCCGATCCCTTCGTGTGCCGCTTCCTCGGCGTGTCATCCTTTGTCGAGATGGAGAAGAAGGGAGGCCGCTTCGTGATCCGCGGCACCGATTTTTCCGTAGGGAACCCGCCGGCCGCGTTAGCGGACGAATCGGAGGCTCTGGCCGCGTTCCGGCCGATGGACATGACGATCTCCCGCCCGTCGGGCGCGATTCCCGAAGGAAGCGCGGAAGGCGTCGTGGAACGGACGTCGCTCTTGGGGCCGATCATCGATTTCCGCATCCTGATCGGAGAGCAGAAGGTACGCTGCCAGATACAGACGGAAGAAGCCGTCGCGCGGAATGTGATCATCGAGGAAGGGAGCCGCTGCGCGCTTTCGTTCCACGACGCCAAATGGTTTTCTGCCGTCGCCGACGGAGAGGAGGAAGCGTAATGGACAGCCCGCAGCGGAAATTCAAACTGGGGACCGCCGAGCTCCTGCTCGCGTTCTCCATCCTGGTATTGGTAGTCATAGTCGCCGTCCCGGTGGTGCTCATCATCGCCACGGCTTTCTTCGAAAACGGTAAGCTGAACGTGGCCGCCATCATGAAGGTGCTGCGCGACCCGGACACCTATATGGCGCTCTGGAACTCCATCGTCATAGCGACGGGAACCACCATCGTCGCCACCACGATCGGCGTATTCTTCGCCTGGCTCGTGGCGCGCACCGATCTTCCGTTCAAAAAGACGATGAAGGCGCTCTTCCTGGTGCCGTTTATGCTCCCGTCGTTCATCGGCGCGCTGGCCTGGAAAATCCTGCTTTCGCCCCGGGCCGGCTACATCACCAAGGCCATCATGGCCGTCTTCGGTTTGGAAAAAGCGCCCTTCGACATCATGTCGATAGGCGGCATTGTCCTCATCGAATCGATGTACCTGTTTCCCTTCGTCTTCCTGCAGGTGGCGGCGGCGCTTGAGCGCATGGACCCGACGCTGGAGGAATCCGCCCGCATTTCCGGCGCGGGACTCCTGACCATCACGCGGAAGATCACCCTACCCCTGGTCATGCCGTCCATCCTGGCCGGCGCCCTGCTCATCGCCCTGTATTCGCTGGCGCACTTCGGCGTCCCGGCGATTCTGGGAACGGAAAAGGGCATCTACAATATACCGACCAAGATCTACGAGCGGATCTATTCCTCGGGCGGGTCGATGGCGGGCATCAAGGTCGGCACGGTGCTGTCGACTATTCTCGTAATCTCCGCGGCCATCATCCTCAAGATCCAGGACCTGCTTTTGAAAAAGGGCCAGTTCCAGATCATCGCGGGAAAGAGCATGCGGCCGGTAGTGCTTAAGCTGCGCGGGCTCAAAGTGCCGCTCCTGATCGTCTGCATCGCCTACCTTACCTTCACCGTCGTGCTGCCGACCGTCACCATCATGCTGGTCGGCGGACTGAAAACCTACGGCCTGCCGATAGCGCCCCAAAACCTGAGTTTCAACAACTACATCGACCTGTTCAAAATGAAGCTCACGACCGACTCCATCTACAACTCGCTGGTCCTCTCCGTCGGAGCGGCCTTCGTGACGATGCTGGCGGGAACGATGATCTCCTACGTCATCGTCAAAATGAAGGTGCGCGGAAAATTCATGCTGCAGTTCCTGGGAGTGCTGCCCTTCTCCCTGCCGGGGACCGTCATCGCGCTGGGCTGCATCCTGACCTGGAGCGGCCGCTTCGGCGTCAACCTGTACAACACGGCTTGGATCATCTTCGTCGCGTACATCGCACGGTACATGGCCTTCTCCATCAAGTCGAACTCGGCGGCGCTGGAGCAGGTATCCGATTCGCTGGAAGAAGCCTCGCGGGCCTGCGGCGCCACGCACTTCCAGACGCTCAAGAACATCGTCCTACCGCTCGTACGGCCGGGCATGATCAGCGCGTTCTTCCTCATCTTCCTGCCGGCGCTACGCGAACTGACGACTTCGGTGCTCCTCTACGGGCCCACGACGCGGACCATAGGAGTCGCGATCTACGCGCTCAACGAGGACGGAGAGACAGTGCGCGCGGCGGCGCTCTCCACGGTGGCGCTGGTCATCATCTTCACGGGGGAAATCGTGATCCGAAAATTCCTCGCCCGTCTGCAGAGGGAGGATACCTGACATGGCATACTTATCGCTCAAGGACGTCACCAAGCGCTTCAGCGACGGCACAGTCGTGACCGCCGTCAACCGGCTCAACCTGGAAGTGGAAAAAGGCGAATGCTTCTCCTTCCTCGGCCCCTCGGGCTGCGGAAAGACGACGACTCTCCGCATGATAGCCGGCTTCGAGGATCTGGACGAAGGAGAGCTTTCGGTCGATGGGCAAATCTTCTCGTCGAGCTACAAGAAGTATTACCTGCCGCCCGAGAACCGGGACTTCGGCATGGTGTTCCAGGCCTTCGCCGTCTGGCCGCACCTGAACGTGTACCGGAACGTCTCGTTTCCCCTGGAAATCAGGCGGCTGCCGAAGCACGAGATCCACGAGCGCGTCAGCCGCGCGCTCAAGTACACGGGCCTGGCCAAGCAGGAACACGTATTCCCGAAACAGCTGTCCGGCGGAGAGCAGCAGCGGATCGCCCTGGCCCGCGCTATCGCGATCAACCCGAAGGTCATGCTCCTGGACGAACCCCTGTCCAACCTGGACCCGAAACTCCGCGAGGAGATGCGCTTTGAGATCAAGGATCTCCAGAAAAAGTTCGATCTGACGATCATCTTCGTCACGCACGACCAGGCCGAGGCGATGGCGCTCTCCGACCGCATGCTGGTCATGCGGGACGGCGTGGTGCAGCAGGTCGATACGCCGCTGGGCATCTACGACCGGCCCGCGAACGAGTTCGTATTCAGCTTTATAGGCCTTTCCAACTTCATCCCGGTGGAGAAGAGCGTCAGCGGCGTGCGCGTCGCGGGAGAGAACCAAGCGGGAGAAGTGGGCTTGCGCCCCGACAGCGAAGGCTCCGCCTTTAAAATGGCCTGCCGCCCAAGCGAGATTGAGCTGGCGCCCGATGGGGCAGGTCCGGGCGTGAAGGCGGTCATAACGCGGAGGACCTACCTCGGAGACATCGTCGATTATCTGGCGAAAGTCGGCGGTACGGAGATCCGCATCCAGAAACCGCGGCGGGGATCGAACTTTGCGGCGGGAGACAAGTGCAGACTGGTTTTCAACAAAGCACGCTGGTTCCCCGCCGGTTGAACGGCGCGGGGAGGAAGGGCCGACCGCCGAATGAGGCCGCGGCCGTTCCATCCTCCCCAGTTTTTCCATGTCCGAAATTGACTTTTCGGATTATGCTCTACTCATGCGCATCAAGGACGTCGTGTATCTGTATCGCCTGGTCGGCGGGGAAAAACTTACCTGGCACGGGCGCTACCACGCGCACGGGGCGGAAGAATACGAGTTCCACTACTTCATTGAAGGACAAGGCAGCTTCCTTTCAAACCGCACGAGAATGGCTTTAGAAGGCGGCCGTCTCTTTCTGACCCGCCCGAGAGAATTTCATTCGATATTGCCCGAAGCGGTATCCCGACCGATTACGTACTATGCGGTATTGTTCGAGCCGGAAATGGGTTCGGACGAAGACGCGGCCGCGCTGAGTCTGCTTGAATGCGAAGGGGCGCAAGCAGAGCGCACGGCCGCGACCCCGCGCATCCTGGACGCGCGGGATCGATTCCTTTTTGAGGAACTGCACCGCCTGTCCCGCGCTCCCGACGAAAGCGGCAAACGCGCGGCTTCATATCAGTTGTTGAGCCTTATCTATCGCTGGTACGGCCGCCATGATGCCGCTGCCGCCGCAACATCCGTGCGTACGGAGTATACCGAAAAGGCGTTGGCGCTAATGTCGCGGGCGCTACGGGAAAAACTCGGCATGGAGGGACTGGCCGCCAAGCTCGGTCTTTCGGAGGAGCATTTCATACGCCTCTTCCGCGCCGAGCTCGGCATGCCGCCGTTTCAATACTACACTCGCCTCAAAATCGAGGCTGCCTCCGGGCTTCTGACGGGGAGCAACCTATCGGTAGGCAAGGTTGCCGAATACTTCGGTTTTGAAAATCAATTTCACTTCGCCCGCGTATTCAAAAAATGTACCGGGCTTTCTCCAACTGAATATCGACGGACCTACGCGACCCTGTGAGAAATCAATTAGGGCTATTCGCAAAATGCCGCTCTCCAGGTTAGAATCGGGCGATGAAAACACGCCGCCTAGCCTTGCGCCTCACCGTCCACTCCGCGTCGATGATCTTCGCCGTTTACTTGGTAATGCAGATCATCTCCTATTTCCGGGACAATATCATACTTGGGATCTGGGATCTTTCGGCCCTCCCGGTTACCGTCGCCTCGTTCATGGGGAAAAGCGTACTGCCGCCGATGGTTGTTTTCGCCGTCGTAATCTACCTGGTCGCGCTGCCTTTGGAACGCGTACTGAAGAGGCTCAAGCGGGGCGAGCGTCTGAACAATCAAGAAATCGAGACGGTCCGCGGAAAAATCGAAAACTTCTCCCGCCTGGTACTCGGCGTAAACCTGGTCGGCTTCGCCGTAGGCTACGTACTCTCGCAAGCGCTGACCGGCAAGGGCGATCAGCTTGTTTCGCCGAACGGCTTGATCATCCTGTCGTCGAACCTCGCCGGGGCCGCCTCTTACGCGCGCGCGCAGTCCGCGCTCAACAACATAGCATTCGCCGAGCTCCGCGAACTCCTGGGTATTCGCGAAATCGGGAGCCGCAAGCGCGAAACGCGCAGCACTCTCAAACAGATCGCGCTCACCGGCTTCCTCGCGTTCTACGTTCTAACTTTCATGCAGTTTAATATGCGGGACGTCGCAAAAGCTCAAGAACACGATTTCGCGCTTCTTAACCGAGTGCGCTTGGGTGAATTGTCGACCGATGCCGCAGCGGTCGAATACCGCGCCTCGCTCCATTCCGGCTTGGATAGTTATTCGTCGCGTACGAACCTGAACGACGCTTCCGCGCCCCTTCCCTGGGAACGCAAAGACACGCCGGAGGATCGGCAGCGCGCCGTGTTCTTTCTGTACGCGATATTCATTTTCATAAT
>JBAYHM010000011.1:0-32666 GCA_041666155.1 Treponemataceae bacterium | reverse complement strand
TCTCCCGGGAACTGTCGGTCATCAATCGCGCCTCCTTGGAGCAGCTGCGAGACGCGGTGGAAACGGTCATCCGGGAGACGGATTCGGTCGCGGTGGGCCTGAGCACCGACGCGGAATTTTCCTCCATGGCGAAACAGACCCTCACCAAAAGGCTGGAAACGATCCAGGACGTCCGCGCCCGTTCAGCCTTCCAGGGGACCCTGAAATCAGCCTCCAACGTCCGTCCCTACCTTCGATCGGTATACGTCTACATAGATAGCTCTTTCGGCTTGATCGGCACGAGCGCCGACGATGTGGTAAGTCGCAAAAGCTTTTATGACACGGAGTGGATAGACGATGGTCTGATTCATCGTTCGGAGCTCGGGTACCGCATCATCCCCCGCACGGTGGAACCGTATCCGGGCCTGCGGCTGCGTTACCGGTACTTCACCCTTTTCCGGAATATTCTTAGTGCCGGAACCTTCGAATACAATGGAATCCTAGCTTTGAATATCGATGTCGCTTATTTTGAACAGCTCATGGCGACGCATCTGAGGGAAGGATACGGAAAGGTTCAACTCCTGGACAACGCGGAAAACGTACTGGCCGAAGCGGGAGGTCCGCCCGCGGGCGACAGGATGAAAACATCCTTCGTGGAGTACAATACCGTATTGAACCAATACCCCTTCGTTTTGAAAGCAATGATCCCTCGGGTGGAATATTATCGCCTGCCCCTGACTCTTGCGCTGATCAGCGCGCTTTCTTCGCTCACGGCCCTCGTGCTCGGTCTCGGCGCGGCCTACGGCCTGAGCCGGAGGAGCTTCCGCAGCATCGCCGCGATAATCGACATAATACAAGCGGCGAATCGGGGCGACCCCTTGCCGGAACCCTCCATCCCACTACGAAACGGCTATCACGACCTAGTCTATTCCATCTTGAAAACCTTCGTTGAGCGGCGTTTTCTCAAGCTGCAATTATCCGAACGTGAACTGCGGGAAAAAACGCTTGAACTGCTCGCGCTCCAAAGCCAAATGAATCCGCATTTCCTCTTCAACACCCTCACGAGCATCTCCTGCGGGGCCCTGGCTTTCACCAACGGTCCGAATACGGTCACCGAGATGATCGAGCATCTTGCGCATCTTTTGGAATATTCGCTGGGGAACCCGGAACGGGAAGTAACAATGGAGGATGAACTGGTGTACGCGGAGCACTATGTCGCCATACAGTCGCATAGGTATAAGGACACCTTTTCGGTGGAGTGGCGCATCGATCCCCATGTCCGACCGCTGGAAGCGACCAGGCTTCTTTTGCAGCCTCTCATAGAAAACGCCATCTATCACGGGATACGGAACGCGGCGGGCCGCCGGCGCATAATTGTGGAAGCGGGGTTAAAAGACGATGCGGTACTGATTCAGGTATCGGACGATGGAATCGGGATGAGCCCCGCGCGTCTTGCGGAAGTCCGTAGCTGGGTGGATAAACCGGAGCATCAGGGCGGACATATCGGCCTTTTCAACACGGTCAGGAGGCTCACTCTGCGCTACGGCGACGCGGCCGAAGTCAGCATCGAAAGCGAAGAAGGGAAAGGCGCGAGCGTTACGCTTCTCTTTCCCGCGCGGAAGTCGGCGGCCGCTTGAAATCCCGCGGGGCGCTCCCGAAATACCGAGTAAACGCGCGCGTGAAATTCTTTGGATTCGTATAGCCGAGCGCGCGGCTTACTTCGCACGTCAGCAGGGATTGGGTCCGCAGCAGGAATGCCGCTTTTTCCATTTTCGTCCGAAGCAGGAGATCCGAAAAAGACTCCCCGGTCTTTTCCTTAAAATACGTACTCAAATAATGGGAACTCATTTTGACTAGGCGAGCCGCTTCCGCTACGGTAGCGTTCGCGGGATCGCCCGCGATATAGGCTTTGACGTTTTCCACGATCTGGTCCAGCGCATCCATCCCTTGAGAATCCGAAGGAACGAGCCTTTTACGCGCGTCCAACTCTTCGCGCAGAGCCAGTAGCGCCGCGACGAAATCGGGGAGGTTCGGGGGTTTTACGAGGTAACGGCGAACGCCGTAACGCAGCGCTTCCTGGGCGAATTCGAATTTTCGGTAGGCGCTGAGAAAAACAACGATAAACGGCTTATTCGATTCAAATGCCCAGCGGGCGAATTCCAGGCCGGTGACCCGCGGCATCTGGATGTCGCAAAACACCACGTCGATCTGGCACTTCTCGACGAAGGTCTTCGCTTCCTCGCCGTCCGCGGCTTGGCCGGCTACGACGAAGCCTGATTCCGCCCACGGCAGAAAACGCGCAAGACTGGTACGGATCTCCACCTCGTCGTCGACGATGAGTACTTTATACATCCGCCTGACGCCCCCAATCGAACATAATGATACCATTTCAAACCAAAACGCGCCACACGGGTTACGAGAGCGATGCTAGGGTTATCGAAAGAGCTGCTTTGTTAAAAAGGAGGACTTTCGTGAAAAAAATCCTAGTGTTCGCGGCGGTACTATGCGCCCTTGCGGCATCGAGCGTGTGGTTGGGGTGTGGTGCGAATAAAAAAGAGCCGGCCTCCGCACCCGCGAAAAAAATCGAGTTGAAGATAGCCTGGTGGGGTTCCCAAGCCCGCCACGAAGGAACCATCAAGGTCATCGAGTTGTACGAAAAACTGAACCCGAACGTGCACATCGTGTACGAATTCGCCGGTTGGGTCGATTACTGGACCAAGCTGACCACCATGGCCGCGGGAGGACAACTCCCGGACGTCATCCAGCAGGACTACGCGCGTCTGGCGGAATGGCAGAGCCGCAACCTGCTCTACCCCTTGGACGATTTCATAAGCAAAAAAATCATCAACACGGACGACATAGCGCCCGCGCTGCTCGCGTCGGGGAAGCTCGGCGGGAAACTGTACGCAATCAACCTCGGTTCAAATAGCCAGACCATGGTATTGGACGTCGACGCTTTCAAGAAAGCCGGTATTCCGCTTCCCAGCCAGAAGTGGTCCTGGGCGGATTTCGAAAAAATCGCCATGGACATCAAGGGAAAACTGGGCATCTACGGCGGTCCCGTCGGCCTGGATAATGAACAACTTTGGAAATCCTTGTACCTCGGACTCGGCGGCTGGTCGTATAGCGCCGACGGAAAATCCTTGGGGTATACGGATGACGCGCCCTTCGTCGCATATCTAAAAATGGTGCTTCGCCTGAACAAGGCCGGCGCGATCGCGTCCAAGCAGGAACAAATCTCCGCCTACGCGGACGCCAATAATCCGGAATTGCAGCCGATTGTTTCAGGGAAAGGCGCAATGGCGTATATGTGGAGCAACCAGCCTTTCGCCTTGGTTAAAGCGGCGGGGGAAGGCCGCAATTTCACGTTGACCCATCTTCCGCGTGCCGTTAAGGACGGCGCGGCCTCAAATTATCTGAAGGCGTCCATGTACTTCTCAGTAACCACGCAATCAAAAAACCCCGAGGAAGCGGCTAAGTTCATCGATTTCTTTACCAATTCGGTAGAAGCCAACAAGATCCTCATGGCAGAACGCGGAGTGCCCATTTCCGCCAAAATCCGCAAAGAACTTTCTCCCCTCCTGCCCAAGATATCCCAAGAAGTTTTCGCCTTCATCGAACGCGTCTCTCTGGATAACAGCCCGACTCCGCCGCCGGACCCGGCGCACGCAAGCGAACTGATCGACAACGTATTCAAGCCCGAAGTAGCCGAAAAAGTTTTGTTCAGAGTCGCGACTCCGGAAGACGCGGTTAAGACGCTCAGGACCCAGGCGGGCGTGATCCTTTCAAAGAACTAAGGCGAAACGCAAGCCCATTGCGCGATTCCCTTCGGAAAGCCACGAAGCCCGAAGGGAATTTTTCAATCCTTTCGTAAGGACCATCCACATGACGCATTCGCTTAGGCAGCGGCACAAGCTTGACGCACTACACGGATATCTGTTCATTTCCCCCTGGCTTATCGGTTTCTTCGGGCTGACTCTGATTCCGATCCTCATGTCTTTCTATCTGTCCTTTACCGATTACGACCTGCTTAGTCCCCCCCGCTGGGCGGGCTTGGCTAATTTCAAGCGGATGTTCACGCAGGATCCCCGTTATTGGAAGTCGGTGTTCGCCACTTTGTATTACGCGTCCGTGGCGATCCCGCTGCGGCTCATCGTCGCGTTGGCCGTGGCAATGGCGCTTAATACCGGACGCCGGGGGACGGCGTTCTATAGGGCCTTGTACTATTTGCCGTCCATAGTCGGCGAGAGCGTCGCCGTCGCGGTGATGTGGCGTCAAATATTCGGCCCCCAGGGAGTCCTCAACGCGACGCTCGCGATATTCGCTCTTCCCTCAAAAACCGCCTGGACCGGCGAACCGCGCTTCGCCATTTGGACGCTTATCATTTTAGCGGCCTGGCAATTCGGTTCGTCAATGCTCATATTCCTCGCCGGACTCAAACAGATACCGAATGAACTCTATGAGTCGGCGGATATGGACGGGGCCGGCCCGATTCGGAAATTTATCAAGATCACCTTCCCGATGCTTACTCCGGTGATTCTGTTCAATTTGATCATGCAGATGATCAACGGCCTCATCGTATTCACGCCCGCTCTTATCATCACAAACGGCCAGCCGCTTGATACGACGAATTTCTACGCCCTCTACCTGTACCGGCGCGCTTTTGAAAACTTTCAGATGGGTTACGGATCAGGCATGGCTTGGGTTCTCTTAGTGGTAATCGGCATCCTTACGGGCGTCGTGTTTAAGACATCCTCGCGTTGGGTATTCTACGAAGCGGGAAAGAAGGGTTGATATGGGATACCGAAAATCGTCGCTTAACCAATTTCTCGGCAACCTCGGCTTTCATTTCGGGATCGGACTTTTCGGCTTGCTCATGATCTACCCCATACTCTGGCTGGCGGCCAGTTCATTGAAACCGGCCTCCGAAATTTGGATCAGGGTCAATTCGCTCATACCTCTCGCTCCCACACTGAAAAACTACGCCAACGGATGGAAGGGCTTCGGGGGAGTCGGTTTTGACGTATTTTATTTGAATTCGTTTTTATATTCCGGATTGGGCACACTGTTCGCCATCATGTCCTCCTCGGTTGTGGCTTACGGCTTCGCGCGCATAGAATTTCCGGGGAAGAAAATTTGGTTCGCCTGCATGATCACGACCTTGATGCTTCCCGCTCAAATCCAATTGATTCCCCAATACATCATGTTCAGCCGCATGGGGTGGATCAATTCATTCCTTCCGTTATTGGTGCCCCGCTTGTTCGGCCAAGCTTTCTTCATCTTCATGTTGATGCAGTTCATCCGCGGCATTCCGCGCGATTTGGATGAAGCCGCGGAAATAGACGGGTGTGGACGTTTCTTTATTTTCTCCCACATCCTGCTTCCGCTGCTGAAGCCGGCCATGTTCACGGCTTCCATATTTTCGTTTTATTGGACCTGGGGAGATTTTTTAGCCCCCCTCATCTATCTGAATAACCCGAAACTCTATACCCTGTCTCTCGCGCTGCGTTCCTTCGCCGATCCGGCCGGATTGACCGATTGGGGCGCTATTTTCGCTATGAGTTTCCTTTCGCTGCTGCCGGTATTCGTGCTGTTCATCGCTTTCCAGAAATACTTGACCCAAGGGGTAGCCACAACGGGATTGAAAGGATGACGGAACAGACGACAATAGCGCTGATAGGTCTCGGCGGGTACGGAGAACAATATCTTTCCCATATTCTCAAGGGCGGCTTGGAACCGGACGCGCGCTTAGTCGCGGGTATCGATGTAGTTCCCGAGCGATCCGCATTCGCGCCCGACCTTGCGGCCGCGGGTATTCCCATTTACCCCGACCTGGAAACCTTCTACCGAAAAGCCGGCGCCGACCTGGTAATCGTTGCGGCGCCGATTCACCTGCATGTGCCGCTGTCCATCGCCGCGCTATCCCATGGATCCAACGTTTTGTGCGAAAAACCCCTGTGCGCCTTGGAGGAAGAAGGCGAGCGCTTGATCGCCGCGGAAAAGACCTCCGGGAAAATAGTGGCTATCGGATACCAATGGTCCTTTTCCGACGCGGTCGAAGAGCTGAAAAAAGATATACAATCCGGTCTATTCGGGAAAGCCCAGGAAATGAAGACGCTGGTGCTCTGGCCGCGCAATAGGTCGTATTTTACGCGGAATTCCTGGGCGGGACGCGTGCGAACGGATACCGGAGACTGGGTTTTGGACAGCCCGATAAACAATGCCGCCGCCCATTTTCTCCACAATATGCTGTTCCTGTTCGGTAAGGAGCCGCATACCGCGGCACAACCCACGGAAATTCAAGCCGAACTTTTCCGAGCGAATCCCATTGAGAATTATGATACCGCCGCCGTACGAATGAGGACGGAACCGGGAACCGTCTTGCGGATGTATGTATCCCATACGATCCGAGAAGTGAGCGGCCCCCGGTTCAGCGCACGCTTCACGGATGCCACCCTTGACTTCGGCTCCGATCATAAGATTATCGCCCGCTTTGCGGACGGTCGCGAAAAAGAGTACGGGAACCCGGACAAAGAGCCGTTCTCAAAACTACGGCGGACCATCGAAGCGATACGAGGCGGCCGTACGGTTCCCTGCGGACCGACGACGGCTTTAGCCCATACGCGCTGTGTTAATCGCATCCAGGGTATTCCCGTAATCGATTTCCCGAAAGAACGGATTCGGATCGATCGGATCGGAGAGGATTCACTATTTTGGGTGGATGGCCTGGCGGAAGAGTACGAGCGGAGATATAGGTCCGACGAATTTTGATAAAAATCGCATAAACCGCACTCGCGTTCAGAAATACACACATACTCATTATTTTACAATATTAATATTTTTAAAAATCGTTAACGGTATCTACATAATTCATGCTACAATTTATACCTGACTGAATCACATATAATCATTTCATATTGTTCCTTTGAAAAGTCCCGGATTCCAGCCGACTTCAGGAGGCATTCAATATGAAGAGATTGGTTGCGTGGTGTTTCGCGATTCCGCTGTTGTTCATCGGTTGCGGGCAGATTGCGGAGATTTTCGGAGGGAATAGCGGTGAGAATCCTACGACTGTTCCCAAGGTCTACCTTGTCGGCTTGAACTACAACAGTTCCAGCGATTCGGTCGCCGCCTACTGGACCGACGGGGTGCGCACCGATCTATCGGAACCGTCCGTTGGTCAGGGAATAGACGTATCCGGCAGCGATATCTACGTTGCCGGTTATTTCATCGATACCGCCGACTCCAACAATTTCATTCCCAGTTATTGGAAAAACGGGGTACGCACCGCGCTTTCCCGAGTTTCAAGCCAAGGCGGTCAGGCCAACTGCATCGTCGTATCCGGGGGCGTCGTATACGTTTCCGGCTACACGATGGATTCCTTTTTCAACAATGTTCCCTGCTACTGGGTTAACGGGACGCGGCACGACCTTCCCCTGCCGAGCGGCGGTGTACAAGGTATGGCGTGGAGTCTGACCGTTGAGAACGGAATAGTGTACACGGCCGGTCACACTGTTGACGGTACGAACCTGGTCACACCCTGCTACTGGGTCAACGACGCGTCACCCACCGCGCTCCCTGTAAAAGACGCGACGAAAAACGGCTATACCGCCGGAATAAAAGTAGTCAACGGCACCGTCTATACGAGCGGCTTCACCAAGGACAATTTGGGCACTAACGTCGCTTGTTACTGGGTAGGCACCGCCCGGACGGATTTGCCCGACGGTTCAGGACCAGGCGGTCTGCTATTCATGGGCATAGCCGTTTCCGGAAGCGACATCTATGTGTCCGGCGTCACGAGCGCCAGCACGCCCTGCTACTGGAAAAACGGCGCGCAGACCGTCTTGTCCGTCCCGGCGGGTGACTTGGGATTGGCGACCGGCATCGCCCTATCGGGAACCGACGTATACGCCTCCGGTTTTAGAGTTTCCGGGACCGTCTACACACCCTGCTATTGGAAGAACGGGACGCGTACCGATCTCACCGTAAACAGCGCGTATGTGTCCGCCTACGTTTTAGGTATCAAGGTTCAATAAAGGAGAAGGTAGGAATGAAAAGAGCAGCATTGTTCGCTTGGGCTTTGGCGCTTGCGGTGAGCTTAGTCGGCTGCGATCAATTATTCGGAGGGGGCGGCCAAAGTAGTTCTCTGCCATCGATTCCGACTGGATTGCAAGCAGTCGCCGGTAATACGCAAGTAACCTTGACCTGGACGTCCGTAAGCGGGGCCGCATCCTACAATGTGTATTATTCAACGAGCTCAAACTCGGGCACCAGCGGAACCCAAAAAAACGGAGTAACAAGCGGCGTCTCCGTTACCGGGCTCAGCAACAACACGATTTACTACTTCGTCGTCACCGCGGTCAATTCCTCCGGAGAAAGCGCGCCTTCCAGTGAAGTCTCCGCCACTCCGAAGCCCGCACCTGCCATACCCTCAGGAGTAGTGGTGGTCGGCGGCGACAACTCGGTTACCGTTTCCTGGACTCCGATGTCCGCGACTAGTTTCAATGTTTACTACGCCACGAGTTCAGCCGGAGCGAATATCTCCAGCACGAATAAAATCACCGGAATCTCCGGATATACAGTCACGCTGACGGCTTCCGGAGGAACGATCGCGTCAAGCGCCGGAATCGTGAATCCCGGAAGCGCTACATTAACTAACGGAACCATCTATTACTTCGTCGTTACCGCCGCCAATTCCTCCCTGGAAAGCGCGGTATCCAGCGTCGCGATCACCGCGCCATACCTCCCGGTCTCCGGTTCGGGGAAGTTCGCGTACGTGGCCAATTATCAAGGGCACACTGTCTCGGCGTATACGATCAACCCGTACACCGGACAGCTGGCGGCAGTCGGCGGGTCGCCGTTCGCGTTGGAATCGCTGGCCTACCCGCAATCGATAACGGTCGATCCCGCGGGACAATTCGCCTTCGTCGCGGATTACAATAAAAACAAGATAAGCGCCTTCACCGTCAATTCTACTTCGGGCGCGCTTACAGAAGTCAGCGGCTCCCCCTTCGCGACGGGAACCGTACAGGCAACGGATCCTGTTTCTATCGTTGTTGATTCTTCCGGCAAATTCGTTTATGCCGCCGATCAGAATTCGTCAAAAGTCTCAGCATTCGTGATCGATACAACTACCACTCTGGGCGCGTTATCGGCAATATCGGGATCCCCTTTTCCGTTATCGTACGGGGCCGCTTGCGTCGCAAGTTCGGGGAAATTCGTTATCGTCGGCGGCGGCAGCGGAATCTGCGTATATATAAGAGACCCGAGTACGGGCGTTCTGTCCGGACTCACTGGAATCGCGGCGCCGGTCGTCACTACCTCTTCAATTTCTTCGGTCGCGGCGACTCCTGCCGGAACCTATCTTTTGGCGACTCTGTCCAGCGCGATGGTTGGAGCGGACCCGAACAATAAGATTGTCGTGTATTCGATCGATTCGAGTACCGGCGCATTAGCGGAAGTAGGCTCTCCGTACGCGACAGGCGAGGACCCGAGATCTATCGCGGTGGATCCGACGGGACAATTCGTTTACGTCGCCAATCTCTACAGCCAGAACATTTCCGCCTATTCGATGAACGGCAGCGGCGCTTTAACGGAAATTACCGGTTCGCCGTTCCAAGTGGATAATGGTCCTAGCTCCGTTTGCGTTGATCCCTCCGGGAAGTTCGTGTACGCGACTCGTTTTAATGCCGATAAAGTCGCCGCTTTCGCCATAAACGCCAGTACCGGCTCTTTATCGGAAGTTTCCGGATCGCCGTACGCGACAGGAGCCAAGCCTCAATCTATAATTATTTCAAAGTGAGATAAGGAGGCTTCCATGCCGTTCATCATTACCGGAATTGTGTTGGTTCTCATCGCGGTCGGTTTGTACTTCGCGTCTCAGGGACAGAAGAAGAAACTCGGAGAAATGAAGTCGACGGAGACGTCAAGTTCGGCGCAGCTCGCGGAACTCGCGGGGGCGGTGGCTAAGGACATCGGCGCCGGTTCCTTCAACCAGGTCACGGAAGTGAAAGGCGTGATCGAATGCGCCGACCCGCTGGTGTCCGAATTGAGCGACACGGCCTGCGTACGCTATTCGATGAGCGTTACCCGGGAATACGAAGAAACCTACTGGGAAAAGGATGATAAGGGAGAGCAAGTCCAGCGAACGCGGCGCGGTTCCGAGACAGTCGCCTCAAACGCACGGAGCGTTCACTTCCTCGTACGGGATTCAAGCGGGTCGATAGAAGTGGACCCTGAAGGCGCCTCATTCGTCGACGAAAAGGTTTTCTCCCAGTTCAGACAGGGAGAAAACCGAGGCGAAAGACTCCGCTTCGGTTCTTACGACTTCAATCCGACCGGATTCGCGGCGCTTGCCGGAGGCCGAAGGACGCTTGGATATCGGTTTGAGGAAAGCGCGATCCCCGTCGGGCGGCCCGTCTATGTACTCGGGGAAGCGGTTGATCGGGACGGTCGGCTGCGGGTCTGCAAGCCGAGCGCGAAGGGAGCATCTTTTATTATCAGTCTGAAGAGTGAGGAACAGCTCGCGGCCGGGGCGCAATCGTCCGCGAAAGGATTATTCATCGCTTCAATCGTTTCCTGCGCGGTCGGCATCGCGGTCGCGATATTCGGCGTTTTTAAGCTTTAGCGAATTACGGAGGAATGGGACATGAGAAGAACCATTTTTGTTGTGCTGGCGCTTGCGTTATCGGTGATGTTCGTATTTCCGTCTTTCGCGGCGGACAAACCGACCGACTCAAAAAAAACGGAATCGGTTCAAGGATCGAAGACAGCGCAGATCGACCTTAATTCCGCGACCGAGGATCAGCTGAAGGCCTTGCCCGGTATCGGCGAAGTCTATTCGAAAAAAATAATCGCGGGTCGCCCTTACGCGAAAAAGGATCAATTGGTTTCCCGCAACATCTTACCCAAAGGCGTGTACGAGAAAATCAAGGAACTGGTTATCGCGAAGCAGCCGAAGAAATAAGGCGGCCGCACCGATCTTGGGTCATCGACGGCGGGGCTACGCCGCGCAACGCAGCACGGCCGTCGAGCGCATCCAAGGAATCGATCAAACGCGCAGAGGAAAGGGTTTCAAGCACGGACCGGAGCAGCAGGGAACGCGGGCCGTATTCGTTCGCGTATTTGCGGAACGCGATTTTTTTCAGGAGCGCCAGCGCGTCTCTGCCCAGCCGTTCAAGTTCGCGTTTTTTTCGTTCTCCGCGGTTTTCAATCGCTCCCCGCAGAAGGTCATACACGACATCGAAGGCCTCCATATTGCCGGCGCACGCGCGTCGCTGAAGCGCCGCGATCACACTTTCAAGGCGGTCGAGCGATAGAGAATCCGGATCGATCCCATTCAGGAGCAGCCGTCCGTCAGGTCCGATAAGCTTATTCACGCTACTGCCGAGCGACGGAGAGTCGACCATGCGTCGCGGAGCGAATCGCTCTTTTTTTAAAGCTTCCAACGCGCCGAAAGCCCGGATGCGGCGCAGCTCACCCGTAGCTGTCATGTTGACCGATGATCGCGCCGTTCCGCTTGTATCCAACACGAACAACAATTCGCTTGTGCGTTCGGTGCGCGTCGCGCTCTGCTTGCCGCCGCGGTAGGCGACGTAAGGGACCGCCTCTATCCGCAGCTTTCCGCGCGCTTCCAAAATGTCCCGCAATTCCTCAAGCGGAACGATGCCGCCGTCGTTGTAGGAGACCAGAATAAAGCGGGAATCGATGGAATCAAGAAGCGAAGCGAACGCTGGCGCTGCCCTACCCCGCCGACAAAAGTCCGAGCGCGTGGCGACCCAGTCGGCGCGGATTCCTGAGCGGTCAGACAGAAATCCCGACTGATCACGATCGTCGGGAATCGGCGGTTTGTCCCAGCGGGCTATCGTCGTCAACAGGTGATAATTGGAACCGTACTGGTGCTGGTTGTAGGGAGGATCGATATAAACGATGTCCGCTGAATGCTTCCCGCTATGCGCGGCGCAGAAGGCAGCCGCGTCTCGGGCGGCGGCTATCGCCGCGGGGCCTGAAACGAGATCCGGGGGACTCAAACGGATCGGCGCCATGATGCGCGTAAGCGCGTCCCCCCCGTGTCCGCCGAAACCGCGGTGACAGGCTTTGAAGACGCCGGAAGTGTTCACGCGGGTGGCAGCCTCGTACAAGAGCGAGTCGAGCAGCGCGGCTTTCGCGTCGGCTTTGGTCTCATCTACCGCAGGATCAAGCGGATCTATCGGATAGCGGAGCTCAATCGCTTCACGCGCGCGATCGATATAACGTGCGTTTTCCGCCGTATAGAAAAGCCGTTCGGAACGCCAATCGGCCGTCTCGGTGTCTTTGGGTGCGTAGTGTCGCGCGATGTACGGTTCCGCGTTGAACGGAGAATCCCCGCGAGCGAAAGCGTCCAAGGACTCGAAGGCTTTCGCGCTTCCTCCCTCGCAGGCGAAAGCCGCTTCCAGGCGCGAGTGATCCATAACGACTCGGCAACGGGCAATAATTGCCGCGTAGTATTCGCGGTCGTTGGAAAAAACCGCAAAACCCAAGGCCCGGCCGAGTCGGGATACGCCACCCGAACCGGCGAAGGGATCCAGAAAGCGGAGCGGATGAGAAGTGGAAACCGCGGAAGCGCAACGAGAAAAGGATGCGGAAAGGAACGGCAGGAGCGAGCGTTTATTACCAATGTACGCGATAAGGCCGCGCGTCAGGTAAGGAGAAGAAAGATCGATGCCGGCCACCACTCTAGCGCTCGTACCGGGCCATACTGGTCGGCGTCTCGAATACTTCCACCGCGCACAACAGAGCGGCTTCAACGGCGGGTAGTTCGCGTTCGATACCATCGAATACGTAGCGGGCGATCCGTTCGGCGCTTGGGTCGCTTTGGAAAGCGGCAACATCGTTCAAGTTAGAGTGATCCAGCTCGCCGCAAATTTTTCGCAGCGCTCCCTTGAGGACACCGAAGTCCAAGAGCATGCCCCCCTCCCCCAATTCCGCTCCCTTCGCGTACGCACGCACCACGTAGTTATGCCCATGCAACCGCTCGCACTTACCATGATAATGGGTCAATGAATGCGCCGCCGCAAAATCCGCCTCTACCCGCACCATATACATAGATGCAAGAATACCCGGCCTCATGCACACCGTCAATGAACCGTGAAATGCCGTTATCCGGAAATATGGGCCGGGGGCCTCCGGGGAGAACGCGGGATTCGCTAGTCCTCGGACCAGTAGGTCCTGCGGATCCGCTCACCCGCATTCCCCCCGGAGGCCCCCTACCCTTTTTGAGATAACGGCATTTCGCGGACCAAGGTGGGGATGAGGTGGGTGTCTCCTAGAAATGAGAGCACAGAGTCGGCTACGATGAGAAGTATGGATTCCTTCATCGAGCGGTTACGTGAGGCGCTTAAGGGGCCGTTGCCGGGAAGGGCGGCGCAATTGAGGATGGCTCCGGAGTGGCGGCATCATACGCTTGAAAGCGGCACGGATTTCAGGCGGGCGGCGGTATTAATCCTGTTGTACCCTGAGGATGGAGTTTTTCGTTTTCCGCTGATCGTGCGGAGCGCGGGGCCGGGTCCGCACGGGGGACAGGTGGCGTTTCCCGGCGGCGCGGTGGAAAAAGACGAAACGGAAGTGGAAGCGGCGCTCAGGGAAGCGAGGGAAGAGCTCGGGATCGATACCGAGGGGATCGAAGTCCTGGGAGCGTTGACGCCGCTCGCGGTGAACATCAGCCGTTTTCACGTGACGCCTGTCGTAGCGTACGCGGCCGAACGACCGCTGTTCAAGCCTTCACCCGCGGAAGTCGCCGATTGGTTTCACGTTTCCTTGAACGAGCTTATCGATGACGCGGCTAAGGGAACGATCATCCTGAACCGTACCGGTAACGAGCGGCAGGCGCCCTGCTACCGCTGTTCAAACCGAATAGTATGGGGGGCGACGGCGATCGCTCTTGCGGAGTTCGAAGATTTGATCGGGAATCTCCAAAATAAGGAAATAGGTTGATAAGATGGCCTCTATTCTATTCATAGTGTCATCCGAAGAGATCAAACGAACTGTTCAAAAGACCATCGAAGCGCATAAGCGGTATTACGAGAAAAACACCGGCACGAAAGGATACGCGCGCGTCGACATCATCGTCGAATTGGATGGTGACGCGGTTGATCTCGGCGCGTTCAATCCGGACATCATCGTAGCCCGCGGGATTACGGCAATCCAACTGAAAAAAAAGAACCCGACGATCCCCATCGTCGAAATTCCCATAACGGCTATAGATGTGATTGCGGCCATTCATGAGTTCAACGATATGGATATCGTGGGGAAGCGCATCGCTTTGATCGGGTTCGGAAACAGTCAAAACCATGCCGACATCGCCGGTAAAATTCTCAACCTCAACATAATTCCCTTCGACATCTATCGTGAATCTCTCGATGAGGCGACCCTATCCTCCTTGATGGATAAAGTCGTTAAGGAAGATATCAGGCATATTGTCGGCGGAGTGCGAACGATCCAAGCGGCAAAGGCGAAGAATTTGTCAACTGCCTTCCTCTCAAGCAGTCAGGAATCCATATGGCTCGCCCTAACTGAAGCGCAACACATTTCCGTCATACATCGAATGGAACGCGAACGGGCGGCGCGCTTTGAGACGATACTGGACCATTCCCACGAAGGTATCATCACGACGGATAGATCGAATCGAATTATCCAAATCAACGCGGCGGCGCGAAAAACACTCAGCCTCGGAACAGCCGCGTACATCGACAAACCGATTGATGACGCGATAAACGAGCGGACATTCCGCGAATTGATTACCGATGAGAAGGATAGATCCGACGAGCTGATAAAAATCGGCCGAAAAAAAATAATCATCGATAAAACCGGTGCTTGCCTAGGCGGAGAGTTGATCGGCAATGTGATCACCTTTCAGGACATTACGAACGTACAGGACACGGAGATTAAAATCCGAAACAAGCTCCATCAGCGCGGATTGGTAGCGAAGTATACTTTCGGCGACATTACCGGGGAGAGTCCGGCGATCAAGAAGACCATCGACAACGCGAAAACGTTTGCGCGCACGCAATCCAATATGCTGATACTCGGCGATACGGGAACCGGCAAAGAACTTTTCGCGCAGAGCGTGCATAACCAGAGTGAACGGCATCACGGGCCCTTCGTGGCGGTGAATTGCGCAGCCATACCGGAGAGCTTGATGGAGAGCGAATTCTTCGGCTATGCGGGAGGCGCGTTCACCGACGCCGCGAAAGAAGGACGGATGGGATACTTCGAGCTGGCCCACGGCGGGACGCTCTTTTTGGATGAAGTGTCTGAAATCCCCCTGAACCTACAAGGCAAGCTTTTACGCGTCATACAGGAAAGCGAAGTCATGCGCATCGGCCACGATACGGTTATTCCCTTGGATCTCCGTATCGTCTGCGCGAGCAACAAAGATCTTAAGCCGTTGGTAAAGGCGGGAACGTTCCGAGAAGATCTCTATTATCGATTAGCCGTCATGCAGCTTCGCATCCCGCCCCTCAGAGAAAGAGGGAATGACATCCTTTTGATTGCCGACCAGTTCCTGACGCGGACCGCCTCGGACCGGACCGGTAAAAAAATCATCCTTGAAACGGAAGCGCGCCGTCTTTTTTTGCGGCACCCGTGGGACGGTAACATCCGGGAATTGCGCAATGTATGCGAACAGCTTATCGCCTTGAACAAAACCAGCATTATCACGGGGGACGAAGCCGCGGAGATCTTTTCGGATAC
Source organism: Treponemataceae bacterium (assembly GCA_041666155.1). Lineage (GTDB taxonomy): Bacteria > Spirochaetota > Spirochaetia > Treponematales > Breznakiellaceae > SZUA-426. The sequence continues at coordinate 16,958 of JBAYHM010000011.1, read as the reverse complement.
GACAATTATACAAAAAACCATAGCGGAGATCCGCGCTATCGACGAGCCCAAAAGTCTTTCCGAGGACGTACGAAAAATAGAGAAAGATCATATCAAGCGGGCGCTGAAGAAATGCGGCTTCAAAAAAACAAAAGCCGCCGGAGCGCTCGGCATGGACCGCTCCACGCTCTGGCGGAAAATGAAGGAATACGGTATCGAGCTGGGAATTGAAGGGTAAAAACCGCTATTTCACCTGCGCGCCCATGTAGAATAAGGTTCCGTTTTCTCCTCGGCTCCATTTGGACAGAAAACCGTCATAGAGCATGGTGTTGTCGGAAGGGATGGGCGCATGGGGTCTATCCAGCTCAGGCGGGGCTGAGCGACGGTATCCTGCTCATCGACCAAGGTTGAGCGGGCGTCCGGTTTTGCAAGGTACAGCTCGGTGACATCGCTATTCTTGTAAACCTGCGTGAGGTCGGCCTTGTTGGCCCCTTTCCAGTAGTCCAGGACGGCTTGCTCCGTCTTCCCGTACGACTCCACGAACATCCACATCGGCACGGGTATAGTATTGTTCTTGACGGCGGGACTCTCCGTTTTGACGGCAGCTGCCGCGGACATAAAATCCCGGCTCAAGGATACTTGCCCGAAGGTCGCGACGGAAGCGAAATTCGTCGGGGCGCGCATAGTCCACGCCTGAGCGAGGTTCGCGCCGTCACCGTACCCGACCAGATAACTGTTCCCCTTCTGCACGTTGTACCACTGCCGGGCACGGCTTTGGCTGTACATAGCGCTCAAATAAGCCATGTCCTTTTCAAGGTCCCAGGCTCCGTTTCGGCTTTCCATTATCACCAAAATCAAACCGTTCGCGTCCGCGATCGCCTTCCAGCCGTTCATTTCAAGCAATTCTCTCGGATCCTGCTTTGAATCGGGAATCAGGCATACGTACGGCTCCGCCTGGCGATTGTTTTCGGCGACGTACACCAAGAAGCTTCGACTTTCCTCTTTCATCGTCACGGTCTGTCGGAAAAGGCCTGAGACGACAGTCTTATACGGATCGGAGAGATCCAGCTTACCGTAGAGAGACGCTACTTCCGGTAGTTTCCGGATCTCGGTTTGAGGGGTGAACTTGACCGTGAGGGAAGACTGCGTTCCATCCGCGGATGCCTGATCGGCTTTTCCTCCCGCGAATAATATGCCTGCGGAGGCTACAAGTAGAATAACGCACATAATTCTTTTCATATCTGCTCCCTGAATTTCTTTGAACGCGCGCGAACAGTATTGAAGCGATGGGACCGGGGAGCCACCGTAACATACGGCGCGCTCCCCGGCTTCTTTCAAAGTTTTACTTTACGGCTTTTCCCAAGTAGTAGAGCGTCCCGTCCTCTCCCCGGCTGAATTTGGAAAGATAGGTGTCGTACATGATGAAGTTGTCCATCGGAAGCGGCGTGTGCGGCTTCTCGTCGACCTTGGCGAACTGAACCAAGGGGACTCCGTCCTGATTGGCCCAAACGGTAATGTTGTACCGGCCGTCTTTATACTTCCCGACGGGCGAATCGTAAGCCCCGACCTTGTTTCGGTCGATCCAATATGACATGTTCAGTTCCGTATCCGCGGGATTGAGGAAAGGAGGCATATCTTTTTCGCCCAGGATAAGGAAGATCGGCGTCTTATTGCCTTGGAGAATCTTCGGCGATTTGTAAAGGAGCCGATCATCGCCGATAACGAACGCGGCAGTCGAGGCGCCCGCCGCGAAGATGTCGTTCATGCGCAAGGAAAAAGCCATCGTCGCCATGGAACCGTAAGACTGACCGGAAAGATAGATGCGGCTTTTGTCGACCGGCAGGCGGGAGGTGACGTCTTTAACCATCTCGCGGATGAACGAGTAATCGTTCCATTCGTCCGCTTTCTCTTCCAGGTTCCAACGAGGATTGGGCATCTGCTTCAAGTCGTTGTACAGGGCGCCGGTGGGGACCGCGACGATGACCCCCCGCTCGGCGGCGCACTTGAAGATTTCGGTGCGGTCGACGATGGCCTCGGCGGTATTATTATTGCCGTGGCAGTAGACGACCAGCGGAGCGACGCCATCGGCGGTCTTGCGCAGCGTCTTGGGAACAAACTCGATCCAGTAACGGGTGATTCCATCGACGACGATGGTCTTCTTGACCGCGCCCCACTCTTCGGTGGAGCGCGCGGCGCGGAGGTCGCCATTAGCCAGAGCCACGGGACGAATCACGCTGGAAAGGAACTTCCAGACTATCGCCGTCCGTTTTGGATTCAAGGCCGAGGCGTCTTTGACAACGGTGTAGCGGGTCTGCGCCAAATAATCCTGCTCGTCGATCAGGGTGTCGATGCCGTTAGTCTTTGCGAGAAATATCCCCGTCGCGTTGGCGTCGGACAGCATATCGCCCGTCGCTTTATTGGAATACTTCCAATAGTCGAGGACAGCCTTAACGTCCGCCGTCATTTTCGGCACGAACATCCAGACCGGCATCGGCACTTCCTTCATGGGAATATACTTGAGCTCTGAGGGCGCGTCACCCGCTTTTTTCATGAAGTCCGCGCCGACGGAGAAGTCGCCGAAGGTGGCGAAGGAACAGAAGTTCGCGGGCGTCTTCATCGCCCAGGACTGAGCGACTGAAGAACCGTCGCCGTATGCGACTAGGTAGTTGTTTCCTTTCTGGACGTTGTACCAATTGCGCACATGGCTGACGGAATACAGCTTATCCAGATACGCCAGATCGCGGTCCGCTTTCCATTTTTTATCAACGGTTTCCGCGACGATAAGGATCATGCCGCCCGCATCGGCGATTTCCTTCCAGCCGCTCTTTTCCAGAACCGCGACCGGATCCTGCTTCCCGTCGGGAACGATTACCACATAGGGCTGATATTGCGCGTTGTCCTTGGCGATATAGACCAGGAACGTACGGTCAACGTCACCGACTTTTACCGTTTGACGAAAGAGGCCGCTGATTACCGTTTTATACGGATCCGCCGGATTCAGCATTTTATACATGTCGCCGCTTTTCGGGAATTGTTTGATTTCCAGCGCCGAAGCGCCCGAAACGAAACAAACGCACGCGATGAACGTTATCAGAAATTTCTTCATGGGTATCTCCTTATTGAATTCTCCATTTCAAAAACAAGCCGCTTTTCAGGGCGGCCCGATAGGTCACCGCGCCGGTCTGAAAGTTTCGGCGGCATTGCGAGGAACGAAGATCGCGCTGGCGGCGGTCAGGTTGATCAGGTATGTTTCGCCCTTTTTCACCGATGCGAGGATAGCCTCGGCATCCGCCTTGGAATCGAGCCGCTGGGTCCGCAGGATTTCCGGAGTACCGGGCGTGGACCGCATGGATTCCACGGGGCCGCCGGCGGGAAGGAAGCCGCGGTAATCATCCAGCACATCGATATAAAACTGGACGTAATACGCGTCCGGATCTTTCGTATAGACGTCCGTGTTGTTGAGAATACCGTCCTTGAGAAGCGGAATTTGGGGCGCGACGTTCATGACGCCGTTAAATCCGCGAATAATCTTGCCGCCGTCAAGAAGCGTCGCTTTCACGTTGGAAGAGCCGTATTCGCGCCCAGGTTTGAAAGGACCTGAAGTCTCGACGCTCTTGTAACGTGAATCGTTGATGTCGCTGGCGATGTTGGTGACAACCGAATAACGTTTCTCAAGGAAATTGACGAACTCGTTCTTCCCCAACGCGTCCAACATAGTCAGCGGTTTGCCCGCGTTCGTCGGATCGTTGTTGTAGGCCTTGAGCGCCTGGTAGACATCCACAATCGGGTACTGGTTGGTGTGCTGGGGCGCGACGTAATCCACATCCACCATCTGCTGCAGCCAGGCCAGCCCGAGTTGAAAACCCAAGCGGAGGAAGCCGTTGGACGGATTAGGCGTGTATAAACCGTTAAAACCATAGCCGCCCATATAGCCGAAACTAACCCATTCCGCGCTATCCGGATTCTTCACCTTGAAGACGAACGAGCCGGTCCCCGGAGTATGGCCCGGGGTCGGGGTGACCAGAATCCGCACGTTCCCGAAATCCATGTACGTATCGAACTCGTACATGATCGAGGTTTTTTTCCGGATGTCCATTTCATCGGCGGGCAGAGCGCCTTTGATGTTCCAGGAATTGCCCATGCCGTCTTTGGTGAGGCCGAACGTATCGTCCCTGCTGCCGTACAAGGTCACTTTGCGGCCCGCGTTCTCAATCATGGTCACCAGTTCCATCACGGTGCCGTAGTGGTCCATGTGGCCGTGCGTGAGCATGATGTCGGTTATCTTGCGCGGATCGAAGCCGAGCGCCTCGATATTTTTCCAATACTGGTAGCCGTTGTACGGCCAGCCGGCGTCTACCATGATGAGTCGGTCGTCGGCGGTATCCTTGGTGCCCATGTCGGCGTTGAACAGGTATACGGCCACTTCGTTGTCGCCGATATAATAGAATGTGTTCTTGACGATTTCGAATGGTTCAGTGCTGCGGGTGTGCGGCGCTTCGATAACGCTGGTGGCATTGATGGAAACGTAGGGCTTTCCGGAAACCGGATCGGTGCCCTTATCGTTGAGACAAGAACTTCTTGTCTGAACGTCCCACACGGGTTTTCCGTCGGTGACCGATTGCGGAGTGAAGTAATAAACGGCGCTCACTTTCGCGGCAGCAGCCTGCGTGTAGTTTTTATCGAATACGACGAATACTGCCTGCCGGTTCTTCGTCGCGTAATCGTAATTCGCGGCAAGCGGAATTGAGGCGAAATCGGACACGGTTGATTTGGAATAATCGTCAGTATTCACGTGGTATACGGCAACGTCGTCGGCGACGTTGTACGTTTCCTCATAGCGTTTTGAGGGACTCGGCAGCGGTCTGCCGCTGATGTCCTCGGTAACCAGCCGGCCGTCGCCGATCGTGATCGTTTTCCCTGTTTTAGCGTAGACCCACCCGGCCGCGACCATGTTGCCGGCCGTCCCGTTGATCGGCGAAAGCTCAGGGCCGTATTTCATGGTATCGAACTGGGTTTCCTTCGGTCCTTTTTTTTGGACAGTCTTCATAGAGTAGATGTAGGAAGCATTGGGATCCGGCGCGACTTCCTTGGTTTCATTTTTCGCGAGCACCTTGTGGAACGCGGAGGCGGCGTCCACGGGGATCAAGACCATCTCCCCGGATTTGCGGTAATCCACCAAGTTACCTTGCTTGAGATCGGCGACAAGAGCGGCCGCCTTGGCGCTTTCAAAACTATTGGTCTTAAGGGTGATTTTCTTTCCCTGCGTGAGCATTTCAACCGATACGATGGTTTTTCCGTCGGTGGAAGTCGTGATCACGGGATCACCGATGACCATACCGTCGTAGTCGCGGACTTCTTCGGCGGAACCTCCGGCAAAAAGCGTGGGAGCCGCAACAGCGAGAGTGAAAACAAGAGAAATCAAACCACGTTTCATCAAAAGCCTCCACTGAATTTACAGATCAGAGAAGGCATAGCAAGAATCATGCCAAAGAACTAAGTGCAAGTACAGCTATGAGTTTTAGAATCGCTCAAGGCCTTACGGCGAAAAGAGTTTTGATAAAAAAGATTTAGGAGTGTGTAGAGTTTCTTGTGATGATCAGCTAGACCTGGGTATAAATATATTAAAGGATACGTAGCGCCGATCATCAAAATACCGTATCACGCGACATATGATGCAATTCTGCAACATAGTCATCTCATTGCGCCCGCCAGAGCATACGTCCATCCGAGAATTCTACGTCGACCACACTTTGTTCACGAAGGTACACCAAGTACGACCTGACGGTTGAACCGACCAGAGCGTATTGCGCCCAATCGAGCTTGATACCGAAGCGAACGCAGACAAATGCCAGCACATCCTCGAACGAAGCTCCTCCCGCGCAGGCTTCGCCGACGACGGACGCGGCACGTTCCACAGCGGCCCGGTTGATCGAAATGAGTGAAGCGACGTCTTCCGTCGGAGTTCCATGGCTGGGTATCACCATACGCGCTCCGGCCGCGGCGATTTTGTCCAAAGAAGAGAGAAACGCCGCGACGTCGTACACGAAAAAGACGGGGTGCTTCTCGATCGAAAGAGTACCGAAAAGAGCATCACCCGCGAATAATACGCCGTCGGCTAGAAAGCCGCACTGGGAAAAGAAGTGTCCGGGAAGCGGAATAACCGCGGCGCCCGCCAGAGCAGGCGGAAGCGAGCCGTCTTCTGATAATGCCGAAACGGCGCAGGATGGAGCTACGAAAAACTTATTTTTGAGTTCACGGGGAGGAAACCCACCCCATACGAAGCTCGGTTCCAATATCGGATCCGCGCATAGGGAGGACTCTATTCGTGAGGCGTAGATCGGGACTCCCGACCGGGAGACAAGAGCGGCGGCGCCGCCGGCGTGGTCGGCGTTGGAGTGGGTGAGAAAGACGGCGGACAGTTTTCTCCCGGAGTTCTCCAAAGAACGCAATATGCGCCGCCCGGCCTCCGCGTCATTGCCCGAATCGATGAGGACCGTGCCTTCGGGGCCTGCCCACAGACCGACGTTGGAAAGCGAAGGGACGTAGGAGACCGAATCGCTGAGAGCGACAATTTCGAAAGATGCCATAAACGTACCCTACGCTAAAAACAGAATCGCCGACCCGGCGACTGCTACCGCGGCGCCTAAAGCCTCTCTGAGGCGTACCTTCTCTTTATTGATAAACACCGCGGGAATAAGGATAAGGATGGGAGGCAAACCCATTAGCGTAGCGGCGACACCTGCGCTCGATCGTTGGACGGCGAAAAGACCCAACGAGACGCCAAGAAAGGGACCAAAGAAGGAACCGACCGAGATAGCGCCGATGGCTTTTCCGTCCTTGAAGGCGGCGATGGGCTCTTTCAACCTGCCCCAGAGGGCGGCGACGACGAGAAAACCCGCAAAACCCGCTATAACGCGGATCTGCGTAGCCACGAAGGGATCGGAGGACGGCGCGCCGATTTTGGAGAGGACGAAACCGCCGGCCTGCCCGAGCGCCCCCAGGAGGGCGAAAACGGCGCCGCGAAGCCTACGGGCCGCGGGGACCACGGAAGCGGGTGCCTTTTCCGCGGGTGAAGCGCCTTTGTCCAGTATAACCAGAGCGATTCCCGCGACTACCAGCAGCATTCCCGCCAGTCCCGCAGGGGCGATTCGTTCGCCAAGCGCGATGAAGCCGATGAGCGCCGCGATCAGCGGCGCTGAGGAAAAGATGACCTGGGTGAGGCGAGCGCCGATATCCACATAAGCCTGGAACAGGAACAGATCGCCGAACACGAAGCCGACCAACCCCGAGAGCGTGAGCCAGAACCAGGCCGAAGAATCGACGCCCATCGGAAACGCCTCACCCCGGAGCGCCAAGCCAAGCCCTGAGAAAATTATCAGCGCGATGAGGAGCCTGAGGATGTTGAGCGCGAGAGAACCGATCCGCTTGGCGGAAAATTCAAAGCAGATCGCGGTGAACGTAAAAAAGAATGATGTCGACAAGGCGGCGAGGTAGCCTAAGTTTGCGTCCATAAGCTGTTCTAACACGCGCAGAGGCATCAAGGGAAGCGACAACGTTATTGTGTGAGTCCTGCGCGGTTATTGCGCAGCAATACAATTAAGCAACAGCGCAATAATTGCGCACATGCGCTATACTGAAGTTCCGGGGAGGCCCGAAAAGCCAATGATATCGATATTTTTCAGCTTGGTCCGTTAATTGCTAAATATCTACAAATCGATTGGAGGCCTTATGCGATCCCGCACCTTGAAACTTGCGCTCATTCCGCTCGCCATTGTTATCTTGGGAGGAGCGGCTTTTTTCTTTCTGCCGAAATCCGAAAAAAAGCAGGCCGACTCCGTGTACAAGACAAGTCCGATCGCCCGCGGGAACCTGGAAGAAACCGTTTCCAGCAACGGAAACCTCAAGGCGGTCGGTACGGTGGACGTACTCACCCAAGTGACCGGTACGCTGGAAAAGGTCTTCGTCGATTTCAACGATCACGTTAAGAAGAATCAACCGCTGGCCCAAATCAATACCGATAAATTGAAGATCACGCTCAAGCAGACTCAGGCGGCGCTGGACAAGGCGCGCGCGCAGAACGAGTACGACTCAGTTGAATACGAAAAAAGCCGAACCCTACGCGAACGATTGCTCATCTCCGATACCGAACTCGCGTCAAAAAAACTAGCATTCCTCACGAGCAAGGCCACGCTTTTGCAAGCCGAAGCTTCCTATGAAGAAGCCCGGCTCAATATCGAAAATTACGCGCTTATCCTTTCACCGATCGATGGGATCGTCCTTGTACGTTCGGTCGATCCGGGCCAGACGGTAGTCGGCAGCGGCAGCACGAACACACTGCTTTTCACTCTCGCGGAAAACATGGATACGATGGATATAAAAGCGCTTGTGGACGAGCTGGATATAAGCAAGATCAAAGTCGGCCAGAATGTCCGCTTCAGCGTTGAAACCTACACCGATAGAAAATTCTCCGGAACGATCCGCCAGCTGCGCGTAGTCCCGAGTTCCAGCGACAACGTGGTCTCCTACATCGTTATGATCAGCGCGGAAAACAAGGACGGGGCGCTGCTGCCGGGAATGACGGCCACGGTAGAATTTCTCATCTCGGAGAAAAAAGACGTCGTCCTGGTGCCGAACACCGCGCTCCGCTTTACGCCGGCCGCGGAGGTGCAGGCAATCGCGAAGCGGAAGGCCTTTGAGGAACGACTCAAGGGTAGGAGCGAAGCCGAGCGCCAGGCCGCGCTTAAACAGTACGATGATCGGCTAAAAACCGGGAATACCGGCGCTAATTCCTTGTTAAGCGGCGCACAAAGATTGCCCCGCGCGATGAGCGGAACGCCCGGCGGTCTCCCGCCAGGCCCCGGCGGTCCCCCTCCTGGCGCCGGCGGTCCGGGAGGAAACGCAACCGGTATACGGCTTACAACGACCAGCGAAAATCGGAAATCGCTTTGGTTCCTGGAAAACGACGGGAGCGTATCCGTCCGCAATGTTGAGGTCGGAGTGTCCGACGGCACAAATACGGAAATCGTCGCCGGGGAAGCCCTCATAGGGAAGCACGTCATCACGCGTGCCCAGTAGGAGACCGATGATGGCGGTCATAGAAATGCGCTCTGTCAAAAGACATTACGAACTCGGTGAGGTGACGGTCAAAGCGCTCAACGGCGTGGACTTGAAGATCGAGGGAAAAGAATTCGTCGCGATCATGGGAGCTTCCGGCTCCGGAAAATCAACCCTGATGAATATACTCGGTTGTTTGGATCAACAGACCGGCGGCACCTATATTTTGGACGGAATCGATACGTCGACTATCGGCGCCGACAACCTTGCGACGATACGCAACGAAAAAATCGGCTTCGTATTCCAGGGCTTCAATCTTCTTGCGCGGACGACGGCGCTTGAAAACGTCGAGCTTCCCCTGCTCTACGTTCGCGGCAACGGAAAGAATCGACGGGAAAAAATCGGAAACCCACGGGAGAAGGCGATGAAAGCGCTCACCCGAGTAGGTCTGGCCGACCGCGTACACCATGTCCCGACTCAGTTATCCGGAGGCCAGCAGCAGCGGGTGGCGATCGCGCGCGCGCTGGTAAACGAGCCGGCCATCATTCTGGCCGACGAACCGACGGGAAACCTGGATTCGGCAATGTCATTGGAAATCATGGCGCTCTTCCAGGAATTGAATGACCAAGGAATTACGGTAGTCATGGTTACCCACGAACCGGACATCGCGGCGTTCGCCCGCCGTAAAGTGACGGTGCGCGACGGCCTCATTCTGGCGGACACCGCTATCGCGGAACGCAAGAGCGCTCGTGAAGCCCTGAATGAATGGAATGAGCGCCACGCGAGCTTCCTTGAAGCGGGGGAAAAAACGATATGAACGCCTGGGTGCTTATCCGCATGTCGTTCAGGTCGATACTGCGCAACCGAATGCGCAGCCTCCTGACGACCCTCGGCGTCATAATCGGCGTCAGCTCGGTCATCATCATGGTCGCCGTCGGCGAAGGATCGCAGGCTTCCATTCGGGAAAACATCTCGTCGATGGGAACCAACCTCTTGCAGGTCAGGCCTCCCCGCGGACGTTTTGTCGCTAACCGGATCAGTCCGACGGACGTTGTCAAAATAAAGGAAGAAGCCACGCTTGTCTCCGCGATTTCCGGTGTCGTTCGCCGCTCGCTCACCGCCGCGGGCGGTTCCGGTTATTGGTCCACCACGGTCTACGGAACCGAACCTTCCTATCCGGAAATTCGAAATTGGGAAATCGCTTCGGGCGATTTCTTTTCGGAGAAGGACAACGCGTCGAAACAGAAGGTCGCCATAATCGGGGCTACGGTGGTTTCGCAGCTGTTCGACGGAGTCGAACCGATCGGGCAGCAGCTTCGTTTAGGCAACACGCCTTTCCAGATCATCGGCGTACTGAAAAGCAAGGGAAAAACCGGAATGGGCGATGATCAGGACAATGTGGTCATGGTGCCGCTCAATACAGCCTTCGTTAGGCTACAGCGCGGCAACTACCTGAACTCGATCGAAATGAGCGCCGCTTCTGAAAAAGATATGACCGCGGCGGAGAAAGAAGTCGACGCGATACTCCGGGTCGCCCATCGATTGGAAGCCGACGCCGACGCCGATTACCAATTGTTCAACCAGGAAGAAATAATTTCGATGGCGTCTTCCACCGCGAAAACACTCACCATACTCCTTGGGGCGATCGCCGGCGTATCACTCCTGGTCGGCGGCATCGGCATCATGAACATCATGCTCGTTTCGGTCACGGAACGCACGCGGGAAATCGGCATACGATTGTCGGTCGGCGCGCGGAAAGGAGACATTATGCGGCAATTCCTTACTGAAGCCGTCGTACTCAGCCTCCTCGGCGGACTGGTGGGCATAGCGCTCGCGCTCGGGGCCGTATACGCCCTCAATACCTTCTGGTCGGTGCGAGCGGATGTCAACCCCGCGTTCATCTTGTTGTCAGGCGGCTTTGCCGCGGCCGTCGGCGTGTTCTTCGGCTACTACCCGGCGCGCAAAGCCGCCGCGATGAATCCGATAGACGCTCTTCGTACTGAGTAACGGTACTTCCGGAACCCCGGTTGGGTTCCGGAAGTACCTCGCAATTCGCTGTGCGAATTGCACGCCTTAATTGTGGATACTAAAAAGCTGAAGCTTTTTAGTATCGGTCGAAGTTGTGGGGACGATTTGCGGAAAAGGATATGACACGTGAAAAACAGTTTTAAAGTGAAAACGATATCTACTTTGGTTTTGGCGTTCGTTGTCGCGGCGGGCGCAGGGGCGGTGCCGGTGACTTTGGCGGAAGCGCGGAAACTTGCCGTTGAAAAAAGCCAGACGGTCGCCCAGGCGCAACTTGCCGTTAAATCGGCGAAGTACGGAGAGATTTCGGCGCAAGCCGAGTTTCTGCCGAGCATTTCCGGAAGCGGCGGCCTATCCGCGTCTTCTGCCGACTGGGCGGCGCTTACTACGACACCGTCGATCGGCCTCTCGGCGAGCCAGACTCTTTTTTCAGGCGGAACCAGGATCAACGCGCTTAAAAGCGCGCAGTTCACCACGACGCAAAACATTGAAGCGCTTCGAGCCGCGCGCCTCAGTGTCATCGCGGAAACCGATACGCGTTTTCTTGACGCGCTGAAAACCAAGCGAACGTATGAAACGTCGCTCAAAGACCTGGAAGCCGCGGAAATGAAGCTGGAGATCGCCAAAGCAAAAAAAGAGGCGGGCACCTTCGCCGAAACCGATTTCCTTTCGACGCAATCGTCTTGGGCAACAAAAAAGACTGCTTCCGTTCAAGCGAAGTGGGCCGCCGCGGCGAGCGAACGAAAACTCGACTCGTACCTGGGAAAGACGGTTGAAAGCATTCCGCTCGACGACGCGGAATACGGCACGCTCGCGAAAACAGTGAAGGAAAAAGCGGAAGCCGACTTGGACGCCTTTGTGAAAGCGCTATACGATAAGGGCCGCGCCGCAGATCCTGGATTACGGAAAAAAGAAGCGGCCGTCGCTATCGCGGAACTCGGCGTCAAAACAAAAACGGCGGCCTTCTTCCCCACCGTGTCCTTTTCCGCTTCCGTAAAAAGTTCAAAGAACGCGAGTTCCGATTTGAGAACCGATTCAAGTCTCGGAATATCGGCCTCAATTCCCCTCTTCCCGATTTCCTCGCGATCTTCCGCCGTGGACATCGCGAAGCTGAGTACGGAAACCGCGGTGTCGCTGGTGGCGAGCGCGGAAGAAGACCTCCGCCTTTCCTTCTACACAACGACACTCGGCATTTTGTCGGCGGCGGGTCAGATCGAATCGGCCGACGCCGCGCTTGCGTACGCGGAGCAGAACCACAAGTTGGCGCTTGAGAAATTCCGACTGGGTTCTGGGACGATATCCGATCTCACCGACGCCGAAGCGACTCTCGCGACAGCCCGAGCTCAGACGATCAACGCCCGGTTCTCCTTGTACGCCGCGGTCACCGACTTAGGCAGGCTGCTCGGGGAAGAAAAGGAAAAAGGACTCGTCGATGCGCTTCCGTAAAGAGGCTGTTTCGTGGGCTCTTGCCGCGGCCGTATTCGCGATAGCCGCGCTTTTCGGCGTGTACGAACTACGCGGACGGCTCTACACGAATGAACTCATCGCCCGAAACGAGGCGGAAAGAACCATCAATCTGATGCTGTCAATCGCACGCTCAACGCGCGACACCAATGATAACCGTCGTTTTCCCCTGTCGATGCTTCCCCAGCGGGAAGGGCCAAACCCCGTCGACGAGGTGAAAGACTTCATTTCCGCCCTTGAATCCCATGTGATCCTCAAGGACCGCATTCTCGGGATCGCGGCCTATGGCTCTGACGGTAAAGTCTTATTCCGATACGGAAGCGCGCCGATGGAACTGTCGGCCATTCCCGATAAAAACGCCCTGGAGGGTTCCCCTCCCCGCGCGTACAAATTTAATGGGAAAAAACGAACGCTTCGCATTCAACATCCCTTCCCCGTTTTTCGCTCTCGCCCTGAAATGATGGAACGAAACCGAAACGCGGTGAAAGACACCCGAACGGGAGCCGTCCTGTTCTATGAATTAAAGGAAGATGCGCTGCTTAACCGAAATATGCTCGCGACGGCAGCTTTCATCGCATGGTTACTGGCGGCGGCGGCCTCCATTCTTCTGGTACGAAAAACCCTGCATAAAAACGAAATCTACCGAGAAACCCTCCGCGGCCAGCGCGAACTGGTGGCGCTCGGCACCGCGGCGCGCACTCTGGCCCACGAAATCAAGAATCCCTTAAGCGCGATACAGCTGCAAGCTGATCTGATCAGAAGGCTCAGCCCCGGTGTAGCCGAACGGGAACTAACGGGCATCACGGATGAAACCGCGCGTATCAGGCTCCTCGTGGACCGGATCGGCGACTTCCTCCGGGAACCGCGGGGCGATCCCACTCCGATACGACTGGCGGATTTCGCAAGCGATGCGCTGATCCACGCGGGTAAAGACGGACAAGCGCTTCCGGTACGAACGGAAAAAAACGATACTACCGTCTTTGCCGACAAGTTCCGTTTACGCTCGGTTATTGAAAATATCGCGCGCAACGCCTTCGATTCGGGAAGCCCCAGCGAAGCCGTGGAAGCGCAAGTCCGCGAAGAGGGAGCTAACGCGCTCTTTGAAATACTGGACCGCGGCACGGGCTTTCCAAACGGCGTAGATATTGAACGGCTCTTCGATCCGTTCTTCACGACAAAGACCAAAGGCTTCGGCATAGGTTTGGCGCTTTCGCGTCGCTTTATCGAGGCGGCTGGAGGAAAGCTGACGCTGAATTCTCGCGAAGGGGGCGGCGCGATCGTTCAAGTCACGCTCCCGAAGGCACAAGCTTGAAGATACTCATAGCCGACGACGAACCGAACATCCGGGATACCCTTAAGCGGCTTTTGGAACTGGAAGGCATCGATGCCCAATGCGCGGCAAACGGCGAAGATGCCCGGCAACTCCTTGAAGAAGGAACCTTTGATCTCGCGCTCCTGGACTTGAAGATGCCTCGGATGAGCGGACAGGAAGTCCTTGACTGGATCGTGACCGAAGGCCTTGGACTCCCGGTTATCATGATATCCGCCCACGGGGAGATCGCGGACGCGGTACGCGCGTTGAAAGCAGGCGCGAAGGATTTCTTGGAGAAACCATTCGATACGGACGAGCTTATACGCAAGGTGAGAGAAATCGCGGATGAAGGACGCAAGCTGCGCACGCAGGAAGCGGCGGCCCGGACGGCGGCTAAACAGAGCGGCCTGATCGGAGAACATCCGCGCATTCGGGAAATCCGGAATTTCATCGACCGGATCGCGGCGGTTCCGACGACGGTGCTCATCACCGGAGAAAGCGGCACGGGCAAGGAAGTGATCGCGCGGGAAATCCACGATCGATCCCCGCGCGCCGATGAGCCCTTTGTGGCCGTCAACGTCGGCGGCTTACCGGACAATTTGATTGAAAGCGAACTCTTCGGGTTTGAGAAAGGCGCGTTCACCTCCGCCGTTTCCCGCAAGATAGGTCTCTGCGAACTTGCCGGATCCGGCACGCTATTCCTGGACGAGATCGGCGAAATGCCGCTGCAGATGCAAGTCAAACTTTTGCGCGTCCTGCAGGACAAGCGCTTCCGTCGACTGGGCGGTACGCGGGATATTCCCATGGGCGCCCGAGTCGTTTCAGCGACAAATAGGGATCTGGAAAAAGAGGTTCGCGAAGGCCGTTTTCGGGAGGATCTGTTTTATCGACTCAACGTCCTTCGTATTGAAGTACCGCCGCTCCGGGATCGGAAGGAAGACCTACCGCTCCTCTGCCAGGCGCTTTTGGAACGCGTTCGCGATCGCGTCGGCCTCAAGCAACTTTCCATCAATCCTGACGCCCTGCGAAAACTTGAACGGCTCCCCTTCCCCGGCAACGTTCGCGAACTGGAGAATATTCTGGAACGCGCCGCGATTTACGCTCAAGAGGGCACGATCCGAGCCGACGATATCGATACGCGTTTCTCCGAAGAGCGCCAAACAAGCGTCGCAAATAAACACACTGAAGATACCGGCAACGGCGTTTCGTTACACGAAGCGGAAAAGGAACTTATCACCGCCGCTCTTGAACGCAACGGAGGCAACCGGACACACACGGCCCAGGAGCTGGGTATCGGAAGGCGAACGCTGCTCTACAAGTTGAAGGATTATGGTCTATAGGCCTTTGCACTAAACGCTATTTGTCGTCTCGTGAAAACTCGGTTATTATAGAAATATGACGGCAAAATCGTTTGAAGACTTCGACAAACTCTTGGCCCTATACGGGAAACGGAAGCATCCGCTTGATTACGCAAACCGTTACCAGTTGATCGTAATGGTCATCCTGTCGGCGCGCGATTCGGATCGGCATATAAACACCATCGCGCCGCGACTGTTCAAGGATTACCCTACGCTGACGGCTCTTGCCGCGGCCCGCATGGACGACCTTCTCGCTCATATCGGTGAAGTCACCAACGGCGCGAATAAAGGGCAATGGCTGCTTCGTCTGGCGAAAAGCGTCGGCTCCGACGAACAAATCCCGACGAAACTGGACGCGCTGATAGAACTGCCGGGTATCGGCCGAAAATCGGCAAACGTCATCATCAGGGAGTCCGGCGGAGAAGCCGAAGGAATCATCGTAGATCTCCACGTCATCAGGACGGCGCCTCGGATCGGCATCGCGACCGGAGCGCAACCTGAGAAAATCGAGAAGCAGCTGATGGGGTTTTTCCCGAAAAAACTATGGAACGAGGCCGGCATGGCGCTGTCGTTCTTAGGGAGAGAAATCTGCCGACCGAGCAACCCTAAATGCGAAGTCTGCCCGGTCAACGGCGTGTGCGATTTTTGTCAGGGCGGTAAAGCCGGCACTCAAGCCTGAGACGGTGAATAACCGATCAGAGTTTTTTTCTGATTTCTTCTATGATTGCCGCGTATTCCCGTTCCTCAAGGGATGTCCAAGGTTTTGGGTCCATTTCAAACGGGACGCCCCAGGATCTGCCGTCGCGGTATTTGGGAACAAGATGAAAATGCAGATGCGGTACTGTGTCTCCAAACACCGCGTAGTTAATTTTATCCGCGGAAAACGCTGATTTGATCGCGCGCGCGGCCTGGGCCGTCTCGGACATATAACTCTTCAGCTCGTTCTCAGACAATTCGAATATTTCTTTTCTATGCTGCTTGCACACAATTATGCAGCGCCCTTTGTATATCTGGTTTTTCATAAGATAGAGTTCAGACATCTCAAAATCGCGAATCGGGATAGCGATGTCGAAGAGTTCGGCGGAATGAGAACAGTATTTGCAATCACTCATCATCAGGCCTCCTGAAAAAAATTGACATAAATTAAAATGTGCGAATATACTGTATCTGTCAATGGTCAGGCCAATGGACGTTTAGTCCATTAGTTTTTTCAAAAGGAGACAGAGATGGGTAAGAAAGTAGTGGGGATTTTGGTAGCTTTTGCCATGGTAGCCATGACAAGTCAAGTTGTGTTCGCGGGCGGGAAAAGTGACGCAGCCGCGAAGGTAGTTATTAAACTGAGCGATCAAATAAATGAGCAAAACCCGCATTTCAAGGCGGATGAGTTTTTTGCCAAGACGGTTGCTGAAAAATCAGGCGGCAGCGTGGAAGTAAAAGTGTTCCCGAACTCCCAGCTCGGAAACGCTCGCGAAGGACTCGAAGGCGTACTTTCGGGATCTCTTGAGGCGGTAAAGGTTTCCGCGGCTGAATTGAGCACCTACAGCTCCAAGTTCAGCGTATTCAGCCTTCCGTACGTCTTCACCAAAAAGAGTGAAGTATTCGCGGCCCTTGACGGGAAAGTCGGTGAAATGCTGACGAAAGAACTTGAGAATAAGGGGTATAAACTCCTTGCCTTCTACGATACCGGCTTCCGCAGCATTTTCAACGGCAAGAAACCGATAAACTCCATCGCCGACATGAAAGGCCTGAAGATCCGCGTCATCAAC
>JBAYHM010000010.1:0-33087 GCA_041666155.1 Treponemataceae bacterium | reverse complement strand
CACCGTCCCCGCAACCGCGACACCGCCGACTTTCACCGAGAAATTCGCGCCGACAATTGAATCCACTTTCATGGCTTCATTGAAAGTCGCGTTGATAGTGCCGTTGAGCGCAACGTCGGGTGTCGTGTCGATGGGAACCGTTGAGTTCACCCGAGGCGCCGTCGTATCACCGCTTGTGTTCTCTCCTGAGACTGAACACCCGAATAAAGCTAACGCACTCAAGATCGCGATAAACGACAGATACTGTCGGGACCGCTTTTCTTTCTTCATATCATTGATCTCCTCTCTGGTGGATTGAAGCTTAGGCAATTTGTTGCACATGCTTTAAAGGTAGCGTTTGGCGCCTTGAAGTCGCAGTCAGCGGTATGATGATTTTTTCGTAGGGCTTGCGGGCAAGCTCCTGTCAGCGTGAGTCTTACCCGGTATTTCATGCGTCGCAGTTATGAATTAAATAGAATACATCGGTAAAAAAGTCGGTATTCCTTATGTGCGGTAGCGAACAGACTCCTGATTTGAGATTGCGTACCCTGAAAATAAAAGGAGGGTTAAATGCCGCTGATTCAACTCGTACTGGTTTTGGTGGTGACCGGTGTCATTATGTGGACGATCAACTCCTTCATCCCCATGAGCGGAAGCATCAAGAATATCTTGAATGCGGTCGTTGTTATCGTTGTGGTCCTATATGTGCTCAGAGCCTTCGGAGTTCTGAATTCAGTCACGGGATTTCGCGTTGGATGGTAATTGATAGGAGAAACGTTATGGAAACAAGAGAAGCGTACATCGCGAGGAAGAAAGGTCAACTGGATAAGTGGAACACGGAAATGGATGCCTTGGAAGCGAATGCGCACAAGGTCAACCAAGAACTCAAAGCTAAATACCATGAGCAGCTGAAGGCGCTTCGCGCCAAGCGTTTAGAAGGCGAGAAAACAATTGACGCGATTAAATCCGCGGCTGAGGACAAGTGGGAGCAACTTAAATCGGGAACGGAAAACATCATGGAAGCGCTGAAAGATTCCGTACATCAATTCCAAACTCATTTTAAATGAGGAACCCGTTCATCATTCAAATCATTCATTTTAGGAGAATTATATGAAAAGATTATTAGGACTCGCGATACTTATTTTGGTCACCCTTGCCGGATGTACGCAAATTGCCGAACTCGCCAATCCGATCGTCGGCACCTGGACAGCCACCGTGTTAGGTGTTACCACCACTGAGGTTTTTAATGCCGATAGTTCGTTCACCGAAACCGTCACCGTTCTCGGCGGAGTGGGCGTCACCAAATCGGGAACCTGGGATTCCACCGACACAACAATTACACGAGTAATGTCGGATTCTACAACCGATGCGCACACCTATTCATTCAATTCAGACAAGTCGAAAATGACTCTGTTATTGAATATAAGCGGGGTTTCAATAACGCTCGACCGGATGTAGGATCCGGATGATCGTTGTCGGTTATTTCGCGGTGATGTCGGGAAGCAAGCGGTTGAATTCAGCGCGTACGACTTCGTAACACTCGCATACCCTTTCTTCAAGACCAGGTCGATCCAATACGGTGATGCGACCTCTGCTGTAGGTTATCAAACCGGCGCTCTGTAATTTTCCGGCGGCTTCGGTCACGCCTTCCCGCCGTACTCCCAACATATTGGCGATCAATTCCTGGGTCATCGTCAATTCGTTGGAAGGTAATCTATCAAGGCTGAGCAAGAGCCATCGGCAAAGTTGTTGGTCAACGGAATGGTGCCGATTACAGACAGCGGTCTGAGCCATCTGGGCTAACAATGCCATGGTGTATCGCAATAAGAGATGTTGTACGGGGCCGGACCGGTTGAATTCCTGTTTCAAGATTTGCCCGTCCAAACGGTACGCGTGGCCGGCGCTTTGGACCACGGCGCGATTGGGCATCGTTTCTCCGCCCATGAAAAGGGCGATGCCGACGATACCTTCGTTGCCGACTACGGCGATCTCCGCGGAGGAGCCGTTCTCCATCACGGACAATAAAGACACGATTGCTGTGGTGGGGAAATAGACGTAACTCATGCGGCCGCCGGACTCGTACAAGGCATCTCCGAGCTGCAAGGACACCAGCTCCAATTGAGTGGAAATGCGTTTGAAATCGGTTTCGGGAAAGACGGCGAGTAAATGATTTTGCCGCGTATTCGGAGGACTCGGTACATTAAAATCGGTGGTAATAAAAAACCTCCAGACGTATCCGATGAAGGGCGCAATCTGAACTAATCATTGAATGCCTGAGCGAGTCAAGTCTATACCCTGTATGTTCAATGACGAATATACGTTTGAGCGGGAAAAAACGAATATTTCCCCTTAAATAAGGAGCATAATGCGGCTAACGCTGGAAAAATCAGGACCCAAAAAAAAGCGTCTTGTGAGCGGTTGGGTTTCAGGATCAAACGTTTTTGAAACGACTCCTTACAAGACCAATAAAAAAGCAAAGGCGACAATCAAGGCGCGATTGGTCGTGTCGCGCTCTTCGCCGGAAGACGGCGGCGATCCGAATATCGCGGTCAAAGTCAGCGCCGATGAATCATGGAAAGACATCAAAACGGGAATTGAAAATATCTGGTCTTCTTTTAAGGACTCGGTTTTTCATTTCAAATCACGGACCAAATAGGAGAAAAACATGAAGAAGTACCTTGTCATTCTTACCATCCTGGTAACTTTACCGCTCGCTGCATTCGCGGATTTCGGCGTAGGCGGCGCCGCGTTTTTCAAGTCGCCGGTTCTGCTTGGCCAACCGATCAATACCGATAACCTTAATGTCAATCAGTTCAGCTTCGGCGCGGATGCGCGTTTGAAAGTGAAATGGTTTCAGGCTGAGGCGCTTTTGCTTTATTCGGCCGGGAGCTTTAATAGCCTAAACGCGTACTTGGATGCGGGTGTGTCCTTGGATATGGAGATCATCCGTTTTTCCGTGGGAGCCGGTCCTTGCTTTACCGGAAATTTAGGTCAAAATCCTCCGCTGCAGATCGGATTCAACGCCAAGATAGGAGCCGACTTAGTGTTGGGCAATATATCGGTAGGCCTCTCATACCTTATGGCCCTGAATATCAACAATGGAATCGACGTCAATACCTCATCCGGACTTTTGGGCGCAAGCGTTCTGTTCTGGCTATAGACAATTAAATAGCGTTACGTAATTCGCGACAATCAATTTGATTGTCGCGAATTCTTTCTAGGACGCAATCGAGACCGGAATCGCGGAGAATAAAATGCCGAAAAGATCTCAGAAAAAAAAGGTTCGCGGATTTATTGACCGCTTTATTTCTCGTTCATATCCCGGGATTGAAGAACCGCTGCGTTCCGAATTATTCAGCGTAGAACAAATGCAAAGCTACAGCAAGATTCTCGCTGAAAAGCATCAGCTATGCCAACTACGCACACGCAATGAACGGCTTCTCTCACGACTCGTGGAAAATGAATCCGTACTGCATGAAGTCAGAGACCTTCTTTCGGACGCGACCTCCGCAAAAGTTCGAATATTCCCCGCGGCGGATTGGCTGCTGGATAATTTCTATTTGATTGAAGAACATATCCGCACGAGCAAGAGGGATCTTCCTAAAGGCTATAGCCGCGGATTACCGCGGCTCCTGAGCGGCCAATCTTCGGGTCTTCCGCGCGTGTACGATATCGCGCTTGAGCGGATTTCTCATGGTGACGGACTCGTGGATCCGGAAACGCTTCTCGGCTTTCTTGACTCGTATCAATCGGTCTCCGTGTTGACGCTGGGCGAATTGTGGGCAATCCCCATCATGATGCGACTCGCTTTGATCGAAAATCTCCGGCGGGTCGCCGTTCGAATTTCCGCTGAGATGAATGCCCGAAGTGAAGCCGATTCCTGGGCGGACCGCATGACGGTTTCCGCGGAGTCGGACCCGAAAAGCCTGATTATTCTGATCGCGGATATGGCCCGTTCGGACCCTCCGATGATCAGTTCTTTCGTCGCCGAATTAGCGCGCAAGCTGCAGGGGAAGGGCGCCGCGTTGGCGCTGCCGCTGACTTGGATCGAGCAGCGGCTTTCCGAGGCGGGGCTGACTATCGATCAACTAGTTCAGTCCTCGTTGCGGCAACAGGCCGCCGACCAGGTTTCCATCGGCAACAGCATCCGGAGTCTCCGGTCCTTGGCCGCAATGGATTGGAGAAAATTCGTCGAGAGCACCAGCGTGGTTGAAAAAATACTGCGCGAAGATCCCTCCTCCTGCTATGGTAAAATGGATTTTGCTACGCGCGATCGCTATCGCCACAAGGTGGAAGAATTAGCTCGACAAGCTCGCTTGCCGGAAGGAAACATTGCCGGCTATGCCATACAGCTCGCGCGCGAAGGCAGTCAAAACGCGGGGATCGTCGACCGTTCGGCGCATGTGGGGTTTTATCTCATCGATAAAGGTTATCCGTCGCTCACTCGGAAGGCAAAGGAATTTGCCCCGAATTTGAAGTTGCCGCGAAACCCCAGCGATAGAGGCGTTCTGGCGCTTTATGTCGGTTCAGCCGCGTTCCTTGCGCTCCTCATCACCTCGTTTCTTATCGCGATCGCTTACGGCGCGGGAGCCCGCGCTTTCTTCTTGTCTCTTATGGCGGCGCCGGCTTTCTTATGCGCCGGAGGACTTGCGCTCAGCCTCGTGAACTGGGTTGTGACGATGTTCGCTGAACCGCGGACCTTGCCGCGTATGGATTTTTCCGACGGTATTCCCGGCGAATCCCGCACTCTGGTGGTGGTGCCCGCGATGCTTACCAACGCCGGCCATATCGACCATTTGGTCGAGGCCTTGGAAATCCGTTTTCTCGCGAACCGCGACGACAATCTTTTTTTCGGTCTGCTGACCGATTTTTCGGATGCCCCGGAAAAAACGACTCCGCTTGATGATGACCTCATACGTCAAGCGCGGGAGATGATTGAAGAACTCAACGATCGGTACGGAAGCGTGTCGGGGGAGCCGTTCTTCCTGTTTCATAGAGAACGCCGGTGGAACGCTCAGGAAAGGGTGTGGATGGGATATGAACGGAAGCGCGGAAAACTTGCGGACTTGAACGCTCTGTTGCGCGGCGGCGCGAAGGAATCTTTTGATTCGATCGTCGGAAACATCGAGCGGCTCCAGACCGTCAAGTACGTAATAACGCTGGATACGGACACGCAGCTACCGCGCGATAGTTCCCGGCAGCTTGCGGGCATCATGGCGCATCCGCTGAACCGCGCCGGGTTTGACGAGGTCCGCGGACGCGTGGTGGAAGGCTACGGTATTTTGCAGCCGCGCGTTGCGGCGAGTTTTCCCGGCGCCAATCGGTCGTATTTTGCCCTGCTCAACGATAGCGAGCCGGGCATTGATCCCTACACACGCGCCGTCTCCGACGTATACCAAGACTTGTTCGGCGAAGGATCATTCATAGGAAAAGGCATCTACGACGTCGATGCCTTTGAACGTTCGCTCAAAGGACGTTTTCCTGATAACCGAATCCTGAGCCATGATCTTCTGGAAGGCTGCTACGCGCGCTCCGGCCTGGTCAGCGACGTGCAGTTGTTCGAGGATTCTCCCTCCGCCTACCTTGCCGACGTGGATAGACGGCGCCGTTGGATTCGCGGGGACTGGCAGCTGCTACGTTGGCTCTTTCCGACCGTTCCGTCCTTTGACGGCCGTATGCGGAAAAACGCTCTATCGGTTTTGTCCCGGTGGAAAATACTAGACAACCTCAGACGCAGCCTTGCGGCCCCGGCTCTCGTCTTTCTGCTGATTTTCGGCTGGCTGGGACTAGCCGATTCTGTTTTGTGGACGATCGCCGTTGTCGGACTGCTGTTCGCCGCCCCGCTGGTCATTTCCGTTTTCGGCTTACTTCAAAAGTCGCGCGATACGCCGCTTGTGCCGCATTTCGGTTACGCGGTACGCTCATCCGTAACGCGCCTGGCGCAAGCGGCGTTCGCGCTTGTCTGTTTGCCGTTTGACGCCTTTTACAGTATGGGCGCTATCGGCAGAACGTTTTGGCGGATGTGCGTAACGCATGCGCATCTCCTTGAATGGAAACCGTCGGATTCGCATGAACGCAAAAATTACGCCTTTTTTGCCTTTTCATTTCGTTCAATGTGGTTCGCTCCTTCTCTCGCGGTAACGACGAGTTTCTTTTTCCTTCTATCCAGGCCTGACGCCTTTTCCCCGGCCGCGCTCTTTTTAGCGCTTTGGTTCGCCTCTCCTCTATTCGTATGGTGGATGCGTCAGCCGCTCCCCAAGCGCGTAGCGCAGTTCTCGGTAGATCAGACGGTTTTTCTGGGCAGACTGGCGCGCAAAACGTGGTCGTATTTTGAAACGTTCGTCACCGACGCGGACCATTGGCTTCCACCGGACAACTACCAAGAAGTTCCCGTCGCTAAAATAGCCCATCGAACTTCCCCGACCAATATCGGCCTTGCGCTTTTGGCGAACCTGTCGGCGTATGATCTGGGGTATGTCTCGGCAGGGCTGTTCTTGGAGCGCACGGACCGTACGCTTCAATCCATGGCCCAGCTTGAACGCTACCGCAGCCATTTCTACAACTGGTACGATACGCAAACCCTGCAGCCGCTCACGCCCCGATACGTCTCATCCGTCGACAGCGGCAACCTGGCGGCTCACCTTTTTACCTTGCGGTCAGGTTTGATCGCGCTTAAGGACGAAAAGATACTCAGTTCGAGGCTATGGGAAGGGTTTCGTGATACCGAACGAATACTCGCCGAATTATTGGAAGGTGTCGCGGTACCGGCTTTATCCCAATTCCGCAAGGATTTGGATGAGGCGATGGGGGCACTACCGAAAACTCTCGTGGAAGCACGTTCGGTTTTGGTCCGACTTGCCTCTTCGGCCGATAAGGTCCTGGAAACCATCAGCGACTCTGAGACTTCGCAAGCGGTGTGGTGGGCGGCGGCCTTGGCCGGACAGGTCCGTGACGCGCTTCAAGAACTTGATACTCTGGCGCCCTGGCTTACGCCGGAGCACGGCATCGATACTATTCCTACATTACGGGAGTTATACGCGAGGGAGGTTGATTTATCAAGAACCTTGGCGGAGCCGATCCATGACGATCCGACGAACCCTGAATACGACCGGCTGTGCGTATTGGAGCAACTGGTCCGGGAAGGCTCGGCCCATGCCGAAGATCGCTTTGCGCTGATAGATCGCCTTGAACGTCAAATGGATGAATTCTCGCGGATGGACTTCACGTTCCTCTACAGTAAACGACGCCGCTTATTGGCCATCGGCTACAAAGTCGACGGGCATCGGCGCGATACCGGTTATTACGACCTTCTCGCTTCCGAAGCCAGGCTCGCCAGTTTCATCGCGATAGCGCAGGGACAGATACCGCAGGAGAACTGGTTCGCGCTCGGGCGGCTGCTTGCCGATACCGGGGGTAAAACGATTCTCTTTTCCTGGAGCGGTTCCATGTTCGAATACCTCATGCCGCTTTTGGTGATGTCCAACTACGAGAATACGCTTCTGGATCAAACCTGCAAGACGGCGGTTTTGCGTCAGATCGATTACGGGCGGCAGAGAGGGGTGCCGTGGGGCTTTTCCGAGTCCGGCTATAACTCTTTCGATGTCGGTCTGAATTACCAATACCGCGCTTTCGGGGTTCCAGGTCTGGGGCTCAAACGCGGCTTGGTCGATGACCTGGTCGTCGCGCCCTACGCTTCCGCGCTTGCGCTGCTGGTCGTGCCGGACAAGGCGTGCCGGAATCTTCAGCGTTTGTCCGCTGAAGGGTTTGAAGGCGACTACGGCCTGTATGAAGCGATCGATTACACGGACTCACGCTTTCCCTCCGGACAGTCAAACGCGGTCGTTCGTTCCTTCATGGCGCACCATCAGGGGATGAGTCTTCTCTCCTTCGCCTCCCATCTTCTTGGTCAGGTAATGCAAAAACGCTTTGAAGGGGTTCCGCAAGTTCGCGCGACCGCGTTGCTGCTGGAAGAAAAAATCCCGCGGGCAACCAAGTTCTCCTCACACGCGCTTGAACTACCGGAGTTTCGCGCGGGTGCCGATGCCCTGCGCTCGTCCGCCCGCGTATTTCTGAGTCCCGACACACCGTCACCCGCGGTTCACCTCCTTTCCAACGGTAGATACCACGTGATGGTCACGAACGCGGGTGGCGGCTATAGCCGCCGGCAAGACATCGCGCTTACCCGTTGGCTTGAAGACGGTACGGCGGATAATTGGGGCACTTTTCTGTATGTTCGTGACGTTCATTCAGGCGCGGTCTGGTCGAATTCTTTTCAGCCGACGCTCGTGCGGCCTGAATATTATGAAGCGATTTTCTCCGAAGGCCGGGCCGAATTCCGTCGGCGGGACCACGATCTTGATATGCATACCGAAATCGCCGTATCGCCTGAAGACGATATTGAGCTGCGCAGGGTTCGTATCGCCAATCGATCCCGCTTTCAGCGGACGATCGAAATCACCAGCTATGCCGAAGTGGTGTTGGCGTCCGCTTCAAGCGACGCGGTCCATCCCGGGTTCAGCAACCTTTTCGTACAAACCGAAATACTCGATGAAAAAAAGGCGATCCTCTGCACTCGTCGCCCGCGTTCGGAGGAAGAACCGGTGCATTGGATGCTGCATCTCATGACGGTGCGGGACGCGGAAGTCACGGCGGTCTCCTATGAGACTGATAGACAGTTGTTTCTCGGACGGGGAAATTCCGTTGTCGCTCCGAGCGCGATGGAAAAAGCCGGCCCATTATCCGGCGGCCAGGGCTCCGTGCTGGATCCGATAGTCGCCATCCGTCAACGGATCGTTATCCAACCGGATTCCACCGCGACGGTAGATCTGGTGACCGGCATCGCCGACGATCGGGAGTCCGCCCTGCGTCTGACGGAAAAGTATCAGGGCAAACGCTTTGCCAATCGCGCCTTCGAACTGGCGCGGACGCACAGCCAAGTGGTTCTCCAGCAGATCAACGGAACCGAGGCGGATGCGCAGCTCTACGGTCAGCTCGCGGGCTACATCCTCTATGCCCAATCCGGGTTACGCTCCGACTCAAACGTCATCGTCGCGAACCGCCGGGGACAGTCCGGATTATGGGGCTATGCCATTTCGGGCGATCTGCCGATCGTACTTCTCCGGATCAAGGATCCGGCCAACATCGCCCTTGTCCGCCAGCTTGTGCAAGCGCATAGCTACTGGCGTCAAAAAGGATTGGCGGTCGATCTCGTGATCTGGAACGAGGAACACGGCGGCTATCGGCAACAGATGCACGAACAAATCCAGGGCCTTATCACTGCCGGAGTCGACGCGAGCGTAATCGATAAATCGGGCGGCATTTTCGTGCGCACCGCCGACCAGATAGCAAACGAGGACAGCATTCTCATCCAGTCGGTCGCTCGGGCGGTCATCAGCGACAGCCGGGGTACGCTTGAAGAGCAGATAGGTGGCCGGCGCGTTTTGAAAATAGCCATACCGCGGCTGACGTCGGTACGCGCTTCCAGAAATCATAATTCAGCCCTGGAAGTCCCGCGACGAGATCTGCTTTTCTTCAACGGATTCGGCGGTTTTTCTCCCGACGGGCGCGAATACATCATCACGGTAGCGCGCGCGCAGGTCACCCCCGCTCCGTGGGTAAACGTGATCGCGAATCCGACTTTCGGGACAGTTGTCTCGGAATCAGGAATGGCCTATACCTGGAGCGAAAACGCCCATGAGTTTCGGCTCACCCCCTGGCACGACGATCCGGTATGCGATACCAGCGGCGAAGCCCTGTATGTCAGAGATGAAGAAAGCGGTCAATTCTGGTCGCCGTCCCCGCTGCCTCGTCGGGGCGACACGCCGTACGTTTCCCGGCACGGCTTCGGCTACAGCGTGTTCGAGCACAGCGAACGGGGCATCAGCACGGAACTCTGGATCTATGTGGCAATGGACGCGCCGGTCAAATTCATGACTCTCAAAGTCCGCAACGAATCCGGCCGTACGCGGCGGCTATCAGCCACCGCGTACGCGGCGTTGGTTCTTGGTGAACTGCGGTCCAAGTCCGCGATGCACGTGGTCACGGAGATAGACGGCGGAACCGGCGCGGTTTTCGCGCGGAACTGGTACAACACGGAATTTTCCGGACGTACCGTCTTCCTGGACGCCGTTGGGGAAGGGCGGACCGTAACGGGAGATCGGACCGAGTTCATCGGCCGCAACGGAACTTTGCACAACCCGGAAGCGATGGCGCGTACGCGGCTTTCGGGCAGAACGGGCGCGGCCTTGGATCCCTGCGCCGCTATTCAAATACCCTTTGAGCTGGCCGACGGTCAAAGCACCGAAATCGTTTTCAGCCTCGGCGCCGCTCGCGACATCGATACTGCGGTTCAATTGGTTAAGCGTTTTCGCTCTCCCGGCGCCGCGCGGGGAGCGTTGGAAGAGGTGTGGCGTTACTGGCGGAAAACCCTTGACGCGGTACACGTGGAAACTCCCGACGCGGCTCTTAACGTCTTAGCCAACGGTTGGCTCCTGTACGAAGTGCTTTCCTGCCGGATGTGGGGGCGGAGCGGTTACTACCAATCAGGCGGCGCCTTCGGTTTCCGCGATCAACTCCAGGACGCGATGGCGCTTATCCATATGGAACCGGTTCTCGTTCGCTCGCACCTGCTTCTCTGCGCTTCACGCCAGTTTCCGGAGGGCGATGTCCAACATTGGTGGCATCCGCCGGGCGGCCGCGGATCACGGACGCTTTGTTCTGATGATTACCTCTGGCTGCCCTTTGCCGTGTGCCGCTACGTTGCGTGTACCGGGGACACGGGAGTACTTGATGAAATGATCCCCTTCATAGAGGGACGACCGATCAACCCAAAAGAGGAATCCTACTACGATCTCCCCCTGCGATCGGAACGAACGGCCAGTCTATACGACCATTGCGTTGCCGCGGTAATGAAAGGCTTGAAGGTCGGCGCGCACGGCCTGCCGCTCATGGGTTCGGGCGACTGGAACGACGGTATGAACCTGGTGGGAGCGGATGGAAAAGGCGAGAGCGTCTGGCTAGGCTTCTTCCTCTACGACGTCCTGACGCGTTTCAGCGCCCTTTCGCTTCTCCGGGACGATAAGGCGTTTTCCGATAGGTGCGTTGCGGAAGCGGCGGAACTCCGGGCAAATATAGAGGCGAACGCTTGGGACGGCGAATGGTACCGCCGCGCCTATTTCGGCGACGGTTCTCCTTTGGGGTCGCGGACCAATGCCGAATGCCGGATCGATTCCATATCGCAAAGTTGGTCCGTCCTCTCCGGGGCGGGAAATCCTGAAAGGCAGCGCACGGCGATGGATTCGATGGAAAAGCATCTGGTTCGCCGAGATAAAGGGGTGATCCAATTGCTGGATCCGCCGTTTGATACGGCGACGCCGAATCCCGGCTATATCAAGGGCTACGTACCGGGCGTCAGGGAAAACGGCGGCCAATATACCCACGCGGCGATATGGGCCGCCATGGCTTTTGCCCGCATGGGGGAAAACAGCCGAGCCTGGGAACTCTTGGGGATGATCAATCCGGTGAACCATTCAAACTCACCGGAAACGGCCGCGATCTATAAAGCGGAACCCTACGTCATGTCGGCGGACGTCTACTCGGTCCCGCCGCACACGGGCCGCGGCGGATGGACTTGGTACACCGGATCCGCCGGCTGGATGTATCGCTTGATCGTAGAATCGCTTTTGGGAATCAGTCTTGAAGTGGATCATCTCCGTCTGTCTCCGTGCCTTCCCGCGGAATGGGAAGGCTTCAAGCTCCACTACCGATACCGGGGAACGGTCTACCATATCACGGTCCGGCAAACCAGGGAGGAGTCTGCCGAGCTGTACGTAAGTGTAGATGGCGTCGAACAAAACGATAAGACAATACCTCTTGTCGATGATCATGGGGAACATCAGGTCGAGGTGCGCCTCAGCGCCTCAAAGGAATGAAAACATGTTATACAAAGCCAAGACCCTGGAAGGGTATACGCTGGACAGCTTCGACGGAGAAATCGGTAAAGTTAAGGATTTCTACTTTGACGACAAGCATTGGACAATCCGTTATCTGATTGCCGATACGGGGAATTGGATTTCGGGTAGGCAAGTGCTGATCTCCCCGCACGCGTTAGGTCCCGCGAGTATAAAAGAGCAGCATATCGTCGTCGATCTGACCAAAAAACAGATTGAGGAAAGTCCGCCCTTGGAAAGCGATAAGCCGGTCTCAAAACAATTCGAGGAAGCCTATTACGAGTACTACAATTGGCCGGCGTATTGGAGCGGGACTTTTTTGTGGGGCGCCTATCCCAATATTTCGCATACGCCCGCGCAAGCTAAAAAAATCGCGCAAATTGAAAGGACGTGGGACCCGAACTTGCGCAGCATTCGCTCGGTGACCGGCCATGTTATCGAAGCGACAAACGGTACGATCGGTCGCGTCGATGACTTCCTCGTCGACGATGAAACCTGGGTCATCCGGTATCTGATCGTCGATACGCAGGAGTGGTGGCTGGGAAAGAAAGTCCTGGTGTCTCCGCGTTGGATTGATAAAATCAGTTGGGAAGAGTCGAAAGTAGTCGTTTCGCTTTCACTCGAGGCGATCAGGCAGTCGCCGGAATATATTGAAGGCGAGCCCGTTACCCGAGAGTACGAGACGGGACTGTACCAGCATTACGATCAGGACGGATACTGGGTATGAGCACCGCGCCGCCTGTCGCCGCATCGGTAAATACCGAAGCCTGGCATAGGCTTGCCGGCGAGGCGGTGCTGAAGAAGCTCGGATCGGCGGCGACCGGATTGTCCGGGGTGGAAGCGGCGCGCCGTCTTGCATCTGATGGTCCCAATGATCTGAAGGTCGGCAATCGAGTCCGAGCATTACAAATATTTCTCGGACAATTCAAGAGCGTCCTTGTCTGGATTCTTATCGCGGCCGGCGCGGTCTCCGGCGCGTTGGGAGAAACGGTGGACGCCGTTGCTATCCTGGCCATCGTCGTCCTCAATACCGTTATCGGTTTTTATCAAGAGTTCAAGGCCGAGAAATCCATTGAAGCGTTAAAAAAAATGACCGCGCCGCAAGCAAAAGTCCGGCGCGACGGGCAAGTCGTTTTAATTCCAGCGGCGGGGATCGTCGCGGGCGATATTCTCCTCTTGGAGGCCGGGGATCTGATCGCGGCGGATGGGCGTCTCCTGGAAGCGCCCTCGCTCAAGTGCGTAGAATCCGCGCTGACCGGGGAGTCTGATTCGGTGACGAAACAAAGCGCGGTTTTGGAAGAGGGAGAGGTCGCGCTCGGCGACCGGGAAAACATGGTGTTCATGGGCACCCACGTCGCTTCCGGTACCGGACTGGCGGTAGTTGTTGCCGTGGCGATGAATACGGAGTTGGGACGTATCGCCGGTTTGATGGAAGAGGCGGGTTCCAAGCAGGATACCCCGCTTCAGCGGAAGCTCGATTCGTTCGGACGCGTCCTCATCTGGGTTACGCTTGGAATCGTCGCGCTGTCGTTCGGGATGGGGTTGTTTCGCGGAACACGGCTTATGGACTTATTCATGACTTCGGTGAGCCTGGCCGTGGCGGCGGTGCCGGAAGGGCTTTCCGCGATCGTCACGGTCGCGCTCGCGCTCGGCGTGCTGCGCATGTCCCGTCGGCGCGCGCTGGTGCGCAAGCTTCCGGCCGTCGAGACACTCGGTTCCGCCAGCGTCATCTGCACGGACAAGACAGGCACGCTGACCGTCGGCGAAATGACGGTGCGCGCTCTCTATGTCGCGGGCCGAAACTTCAGCGTCACCGGCGAAGGTTACGGGCCGGCAGGCGAGGTTCTCTTGGAAGGCAAGAAGCCGGATGCGCTGCGGAACGCGCAATTGGTGGAACTCGCGACCGTTCTTCTCGCCGGCAACAACGCGCATCTGACTCAGGAAAACGGAGAGTGGAAAGTCATCGGCGACCCTACCGAAGGAGCCTTGCTCACCGTCGGTCTCAAAGCCGGCGGCAACCGTGAACGCATTGAGACGGAGTTTCCAACGCATCACACGATACCCTTCGATTCCGACCGCAAACGCGGTACGGTGATCCGCAAGATGCCGGGCGGTACCTTGCGCGCCTACATAAACGGCGCGCCCGATGTGTTGTTGGCCTGTTGCGCAAAGCTCTACGCCGACGACGGCGTCCGGGTTCTGACGGACGATGACCGCCGCGCGATCCTCTCTCAAAACACCACCATGGCGAAGCAGGCCCTTCGCGTGCTCGGCTCCGCTTATCGTGATCTGGAGACCGCCGCGCCCGAGGATCTTACCGCGGACGTCGTGGAGCGCGATCTCGTCTTTGTAGGCCTGTCGGGAATGTACGACCCTCCGCGGCGGGAAGCTAAAGAGGCTGTCGCGAAATGCCGGGCCGCCGGCATTCGCGTCGTGATGATTACCGGAGATCACCCGGCTACCGCGATGGCCATCGCGCGGGAAATGGATATCGCTGCGGAGGAAGACCTGGTCGTCACTGGTATTGAGTTGGACAAGATGACCGACGACGACCTGCGTAAGCGAGTGCGCAAGATCGCCGTGTACGCCCGAGTCACCGCCGCTCATAAACTGCGTATCATTCGCGCTTGGCAGGCCGAAAAAGAGGTGGTCGCGATGACCGGCGACGGCGTCAACGACGCCCCGGCGATCAAAGGCGCCGATATCGGCATAGCCATGGGCAAATCGGGCACGGAGGTCACCAAACAAGCCGCCGACATGATCATCACCGATGACAATTTCGCTTCGATCATCGCGGCGGTGGAAGAAGGCCGGGGTATTTTCGACAACATCCGCAAAACGCTGCAATACCTTTTGGCGGGCAATACCGGAGAACTCCTCTTAATGACGGCCTGCGTAATCATCGGCCTGCCTTCGCCGTTGTTGCCTATCCACCTGCTCTGGATCAATCTGGTCACCGACGGTTTTCCCGCGCTCTGTCTCGCCACCGACTCGATTGATCCCGAGGTGATGAAGAGGCGCCCGCGCAGCCGGTCCGAAAACATCGCGACCCCTGAATTCCTGCGCATGATGGCCTTCACCGGTTTTCTGACGGCCGCCGTCGCGTTCAGCGTTTATTACTTCATGCTGCAAACGCAAACCGAAGAAATTGCCCGCACCTACGCGTTCGCCGTCCTGGTTTTTGCCGAGCTCCTTCGTTCTTTCGGGGTGAGGAGCGCGACCAAGCCCGTCTGGCGCATTTCCCTTTTCTCAAATTTCAATCTGGTGATCGTTGTCGCCGTTTCTTTCGGCCTTCAGGTGTGGAGCCAACACAACGCCGCGCTGGGCCGTTTCCTCAGGACCACGAGCATGTCGTTTTCCGATTGTTTCCTGCTTCTTGCCGTCGGCGCGATTCCGCTCCTGATTCTGGAGCTGGTGAAAGTAGTCGCCGTTGGTCGGGCCGCGAAACGACGGACTAATCGAAGGAGTCAGCATGGGAAAAAATAAAAAACAACGACACGGTAAATCAGCAGAAAAAAGGGCGGTCAAAACAACTTGTTTTGACCGCCCTCTTTATTTCGGAACGCTTATTCCTTGATCAAGATGAATTCCACCCGGCGGTTCTTCCAACGATTCTCCGCGTCTTTGAAGTCAGTGACGGGTTCGCTGGAGCCCAAGCCCCGTTCGGTAAGACGCTTCGCGTCCACGCCGTACTGGACCAGGAATTTCTTGACCGCGTCGGCGCGGTTTGTGGAAAGCGGCAGCAGCTCCTCGTTCTCTTCTTTCGCGACCTTGTCGTCGGCGTAGCCGTAGATCTTGGCGATGCTGTTCGCGTGGCCTTCCACGCGGATACGGTAGTCGCGGAAGCGGTTGAGGATCTGGGCGATACGCTTGAGGACTACTTCGTTGCGTACCAATTTCTGCTTGTCCAGGTCCTTGAAGTCCGCGAAGTTGGGACGAAACACGATGGACGGCACTTTGATTTTGAGCCGGTCGCCGTCCCGAATGACCAGGACGTCCACGTTGATCGTCCCGCTGATTTTGGTCGTATTCCCCAACGTATCTCTGACCGTCAGATAGTACGGATAATCGGTGGCGGCTTCAACGAGTTCACCTTTGTTGGATTTTCCGCCCCAGAGGATGCGCTCCGCCGGTTTTTTGGTTCCGGACCAGACCGCGAAAGATCGTTCTTTGCTCGGCCCGCTGCCTTCCTCGACCGAGGCTTCCATGATTTCAAAACGCCACGCTTCGATATCGCTCGCGTCGCTCACGGAGACCGCAAGAGAAAGCTCGTCGTCCACGCCGTCGTTGTCGGGACTGAAAAGCTCAGGTCTTGCCAGTACCGAAGCTTTCGGACCTTCAATATCCAGGAGCGCGGCGGAAGACTTCGCTTCCGCGAGATTGCCCTTGGCGTAGGTCACGGAGAAATGCGCGACATAGTTGCCTTGCAGTATTTGCCCGTCATCGCCCTTGCCGTCCCAGGCTATGCTTTGCGGCAGGGACGCGATGGACGTACCTGAGAAATTCTTGCGGAAGGCGCCCGTCGCCGTGTCCGCCAATACGAGACTCCAAGATTCCACCCCCTCCTTGAGGTTGACGATCGGGGAGAATCGGATGTCGTCCATTTTGCCGTCTCCGTTCGGAGAGAAGCCCGATCGGCTTGCGGTGACGAACACCTGGGTCGGCCGGTTGTCTACCATAATTCTTTCTACCGGGTATTCGGCGCGGTTTCCCGCCGCGTCCGCCGACGAGAGCGCATAGTTGTACTCGCCGTCTTTGACGACGTTTCCCGCCTCGTCTTGGCCGTTCCAGGCGAAAGACACAGCGGTTCCGTGCCATTGCCAAGTCATCAGGGGCACGCTTCCCGGCGCGGAACCGAACGCGCGGATCGTACCGACCCAATCGTCTCCCGTGATCGAACTTTGCGTGAATCGGACATCGTCCTTCCTGCCGTCGCCGTTGGGGCTGAAAAGGAGCGGATCTACGGCGACAGTCGCCTTAGGGGCGATCGTATCCAATACCAGGACTCCGGCGTTTACCGTGATGCCGTCCAGATTGGCGAACCGAAGGGTAAGCTCGATTGAATACTCTCCGTCCGCGGCCGCCGTCCGGTCGTCTTTGCGTCCGTCCCAGGTGATTTCCGACGGCACCGCGCCCGACCCCGTCCAGTTCCGAACGATCGATTTGTCAGCGAGCGTTTTCGCTTTTATTTCCCACGAACTCGGCGCGTCTATGGAGCGGACTTCGGGAAGGATACGGACCGTATCCTTGACGCCGTCCCCGTTCGGGCTGAAAGCGCGGGCGTCGACTGAAACGACGGCGGCTTTTTTCTCGGTATCCACTCGGATGGAAGGTATTTCCACTGAGCCGAAATTGCCCGCGCGATCGATCGCGAATAAACGGAACTCATACAAGCCGTCCGCGACAACGCGACCATTCTCGTTTCTTCCGTCCCACTCAAGCCGAGCTTCGGGGGTATTCTGGAAGTTCCAAGTCTGGACTTTTTTCCCGTCGGCGCCTATCGCCTCGGCTGTCCAGTTCGGTTCGTCGCTTCCGGTAAGGCTAAAGACCGCTCGGTTTTTACCGTCGTCTCCGACGGGGTTGAATACCGTGCGATCGATGCTTGCGCCGGCCTTGGGCGGCGTAAGATCCAACACGAAGACCGGGGATGTCGCCTTGGGCGTATAGCCGTTTACGTATTTCAGTTCAAGGATTGCCTGGTACGCGCCTTCCCGCATAATCTTGCCGGCGGAATCGCGGCCGTCGAATATGATTTTGTCTTTGAGTCCGGCGGAATCCGTTCCGCTCGCTGCCCAGCGTTCGATTTTCCCCTCGTCGATGACAGCGAGATGCCAAGAGGCCAGCCCTGTCCGGACCGGCGCGTCTGCCAGGAGCGCGATCGTATCTTTGGACTTGTCACCGTTCGGACTGAAGGCTCCCGAATCGATGGTGATGGAAAGCGGTGGCTGCTGCGTGTTGAGTACGATACTTCCCATCCACGCTTTCGTATGGTTTGCGGCGCGGTCGATAGTCTCGACCTCGTAGGAATACACGCCATCGGGGATGACCGCTTCCGCGTCGTTTTTCCCGTCCCACACGAAGTCGGCCGGGGACGTATTTTTGAATTCAATCGTCCGGACTACGTTTCCGGCTGTGTCCGAAAGCCGAGCTTTCCAAGAATCTTCAATGGAGCCCGTCTCTCGGATTGTCAGCGTATCCTTTGATCCGTCCCCGTCGGGACTGAAAATAAGCTCTGAGGAATCCGCGGGAATCGCGATTTCAACGGAGGGAGTCGTCGAATCGATGATGACTTTTTCGATCGCGCTCTTTCCACGGTTTCCGTTGTCGTCAACCGCTTCAACTACCAGCGTGTACGGGCCGTCGGCGGCGGGGACGCCTGAGTCGGTAAAACCGTTCCAAACGAGTTCTTTCGGAACGGGGATGCCTTTCTTGACATAGGTAAGTCGATCCCAAAATCCGCGGACTCCCTCGGTTTCCGGTCGGGACTCTTTGTTCGTTATCGTTCTGATCGGCTCGGAGAGCTGATCGCCCCGGTAAACCATTAACGTATAGCCGATAAGGTATCGGCTTTCAAGAATGGAGAGCGGCAGGAAAAGATCATCCTGTTTTCCGTCCGCGTTGGGAGAAAGATAGAAGGTGCCCCATTGGCTCACCGGATAGCTTAAGGCAACGATCGGAGGGGTACGGTCGATTACGCCCAGGCGCACGTTGACGCCGGTTGAAACGGCAAAAATGTTGTCGTATAAGGGCCTGACGGCGATTGTCGGCCGAACTTCGCTTTTGTCCCACCCTTGTTTTGAGAAATAGGAATCGTCCGGTTTTCGGTCGATCACCAATTTCAAGGTTACGCCGACGGAAGGCAGGAGTGCCGGCGGTCCGTTCAACAGCTCGTGGAGGTTGAGGTTCCACGCGCCTCGGATTATGAGGATTTCACCGAACGCCGCCTGAAAGCCGAGGTTCGCGATCACGTTTTGGAACGAGGGGTAGGATAGGTCGATGGAGTTGCCGAAACGGAAGATACCGACTTTAAGCAGGTCTCCACGAGCGCCGATCGTTAACGTAAACGGCGAAGGGAAAGCCGTGGCGGCGTTTCCTGCCGCGCCCGTTCCCGCAGGCGCGTAGCCTTTGCCCAGCCCCGATACGACGGCACCCAAACGCACGTCCTTAAGAAAACCCACGTCTCCGTAGAAACCCAGAATGCCGAGATCCGCCGCCAAGCCCCAGTCTTGACCCAATACGACATTCGCGCCCGCGCCGATGAATAGGTCCGGGGACAGGTCCTTCGCGAAAGACCCGCGAAGGGCGAAAAGCGTTCCGAGCGGATAGCTGGTCAAGGACGCGGGAATAGTCAGGAAATTGGTCGATGCGGTCCAGACTCCGTAGGGGCGGGGAATAGTTATCCCCAGGTTAATGCCGGATCCCCAACCCGTTTGAGCTCCCGTGCCCACGATCGCCGTGTAACCGGCTTCCAGCACCGTCCGCTGTTGGCCGGCGGAAGCCGCGGGGTTGAGGGCGTCCGATCCCGGCGACTCGGTAGAGGTTATCGCCGAACCGGCGTCAATCAAGAAAGGCGAAGCGTAATAGTTCGCGGTTTCCCCTCCGCGCGGCGGATCGTAGGCGAATAACGTCGAAGCGACGATACCAATTGAAAAAAGTATAAAGACACTTTTTGCGATGTTTTTCATTCCATACTCCACTCGCGCGTTTTTCAGACTATGCGACCCAGTATCCGATGCGTCGGTAATGCTTATACAAACCTTCTTCAAAGTCGCGATTGAGAAGGATTTTTTCGGAATATTCCGGCGCTCGCTTAATGGATTCGCGATTGATATCGAAGATGACTTTCGATTCCTTCCAACTGACGCGCTCAATCCATTTCGGTGAAATCAGGACTTTTTTCCCCGGCAGCCAGTTTTTCGTATCGACGATGAGATAGCGAATCGTCCAGGTCGCGTCATCGATAACGAAATCATCGACATGACCGATCTCGCCGTCGGAAGCCTGGATATCGTAACCGCTCACTTGGAGAATGCTGCGCAGATGGAAATCCCAAGGTTTCGCGTTTGGCTTTGGTTCCGCCGATTTTTCGTGATCGCCCAGTATAGAGGGAGAGTGTCCCCAGACGTACGCACCGTTCCAATAATTCGGCCACCCGTAATAGGAGTGATATGCTTCCTCAAAATGCCGCGAAACGGGTTTGTCGGTATCCGATGAAGGACTTTCCAAAATCTGCTTTTTGGTCAAATTGATTTTTATATTCCGTTCTTCCCTGTTGACCCTGGAGAGGGCGTATGGGGAGATCAATACCAGCCTGTCCGCAAGCCAATCGCCGGTATCGGCAACGAGATAGCGAATAGTCCAATAATGGTCATCAAAGTAAAAATCTTTGACTTTTCCCACTTCACCATCTATGCCGTGCAATTTGAAATCCTTCATCGTCTGTACTTTGGTCAGCATACGCGCTCCTTCATCGGTTTTTGAAACATCGGAAGTTTACACTTCGTACCGCTCGGATACCATTCAAAATTAGTGATTTCCCGCGCGGGAGTCCGTTCGCTGGCGCACACAAGAAAAGGCGTCGGCGCCCTCCAACGTGATTTTTATTGTTTCCGTTTTCTGGTAGGCTGTGCGCATGAAGAAACGAAAGATCAGTCTATTTGTCGTCGTTTTCGCCGTTATCTTTGCCGCCTGCTGCGGCGCGGCGATTTGGGGTTCGCTCCGAATTACCAGCGAAACCTCCCGCATGCGGCCGGACGATAGCGGGGAAGTCGTTCCCTCGGTGTTCGCCGTGCGCCATGACTACGTAAACAGCTGGTTCATCAAAGGAAAGGACGGCTGGATCGCCGTGGATACCGGGGTAGAAACAAAGAAATTGATCGGCCAAATGCGCGCTCTTTCCATCGATCCTTCCTCAGTCAAAGCGCTGCTTCTCACCCATACCGATTACGACCATGCCGGCGCGGTAAAGGCGCTCCCCGGAGCGAGCCTTTTCATCGGCGAGGCCGAAGAACAGATGGTCAACGGCAAGACCGCCCGAATGTTCTTCACGCGCAACAGCCCCTTGCCCCTCCACAGTCTCCTTGCGGACGGTGAGCAGCTAACCCTGGCGGGCCTTCCCGTCACCGCTTACCACATACCCGGTCACACCCCCGGCTCCACCGCCTACCTCATCGGCGACGGCTTCCTCTTCGTCGGCGACGAAATGTCCATCCTGGACGGCCGCATGGGCCCCTTCAACGCGTTCTTCAACATGGACTCCGCACAGGCCCTGCGCTCCCAGTCCAAGCTGCGCGCTATTCCCGGCGTCAAAGCCGTGTTCACCAGCCACTACGGCCACAGCCTGGACCCCAGCCGCCTCTTTTCACCGGCGCCTTGAGAGAGAGTTTGTTCCCGGGAGTCGAACCAATCTTGAATCCAACCGTGAAGATATGTGATTGTCTGTAAAAACTCGTGACTTTACGGTTGGGAATTGTCGTTACCGCGATTTAAAGCTTATCTTCGCAATACGCGGATATCAAACGGTTCTAAGGTTACATCCGCATCGATCGTTTTTCCGGTAAGTAGATCCCGACTGCCCGCGAGTTTTTCTTTCTCGATTAACTCAGACTGATTACCGGGATTAAGTATGAACAGAATTTCTCCATCAGGTGTCGTCTTTTTCAAGACCCGCAGGTTTCTGGAGGTTTCTAAAAGACTCCGGATATCGGCCTCGAACAAAATGGGCGTGAGTTCGGTCTCATAAAAACCGGCTTCTGGGAAAGTTCCGAAATAATATGCCGCGCCTTTCCCAAATCGGTTCATCGTTATTGCCGCGCGCCCGCGATACCATTCGCCGTCGTACCGCGCAAGGACGCTTGCTCCTTTCGGTTCGATGATATCTACCCACATCGACGTCTTATACGTGTTTCCCGTTTCCGTCATCAACGGAACCCGCTTATCGCTCTTGAGGGAAAAAGCTTCCTCGATTTCTATGCCCAGCACCGGACGCAATGCCGTTGGAATCAAGCCGGGCACTACCGTGTTGTAAACGTCCTTCACCCCTGATCTAGTTCCGAACAGTAGGATTCCGCCTGCGCGCACGTATTCAGCCAAACGTCCGGCGGTCTCGTTGCTCATAAGACTTACGAGAGGAACGACGATCGCCTTGTACGCAGAAAAATCATCTTCCGGTGCGATTATGTCGGTTCCGATTTGACGCTGTTCGAATTCTCGGTGCCATTGCAAAAAATACGCGCGAAAATCCAAGTCCGGGTGGACCCGATACTGTTCGAGCGCCCAACGGTTATCCCAAGAATAGAGCAGCGCCGTTTCGTTGCGAACCTCCGATTTAGCGATGACATCGGATACGCGTTCGATCTCTTTTCCTGTTTTGCCGATTTCTTCCGAGATCCTATTCCAGCTGCCGTCATAATTCGTAACGCCCATGTGGAACTGTTCTTGTCCAAAAGGACTCGGCCGGAATCGGAAATAGAGTATCGCGTCGGCGCCGTGCGCGATAGAAGCCCAGGTCCACATTCGCGTTTCTCCAGGTTGGGGAGTCAAAGAGCCGGGGCACGCGAACCCTGGAGGTCCCGCTTTCTGTTCGACGACCCAGAATCCCCGCTTTTTGGTGCCGCGCACGAGGTCCAGATCCGCGGTCGTGTATGATTCGGGCGGGTAGAAATTCATCGATGCGATATCGAGCGATTCGGCGAGCTTGCGATAATCGGTATGATAACGCGTCATGCTTTGGAAGTTAGTAGTAACCGGTTTATCGGAAGAATAACGCCGCGTAACCTCGGCTTGCTTCGCGACGAATCGTTCGGTGGAGAAAGACATGAACCGTCGAAAATCAAGCAGCAGCGCCGGATTTTGATTAAAACGATTAGTCGCGGCGGGCAACCTGACGCTATCCCAGTCGTCGACTTCAAGGTTCCAGAAAACCAGGCCCCATTTTTCGTTGAGGTTTTCCACGGTGCCGTAGCGAATCTTGAGCCAGTCGATGAACTTCGTCCGGCAAATATCGCAGAAGCAGGGTGAACCGTCGCCGTATTCGTTATCCAGATGCCAGCTCATGACGGTCTGATGTCCGGCGTAGCGTTCGGCAAGTTTCGCCGTCAGCGCCATCGCCCGTTTTTCTACCAGCGGATGATTGACGCAGACCGTGTAGCGGGAACCGAAACCTTCTCGGTGCCCGTCCGCGGTTTGGATCGCGATAGCGGGGTCCTGATCCATGAGCCAGGCGGGAATATTGCGGGCCGGAAGTCCCAGCATCACGGCCATCTTTCGGGCTACGCACAACTCAAGGAATCGATCCAGCCAATCGAATCGGTACTCTCCGTCGTGCGGTTCAAATCTGCTCCACGCGAATTCGCCGACGCGGACTATGTTGAAGCCGAGTTCGACCATCGTCCGCAGATCACCATCCCAGCGCTTTTCTTCCCAGTGTTCAGGATAATAGTCTACTCCGAAATACATACGGCGACCTCGTACGCGGGGAGACTGAGAATGCCTTTTTCCGCGAACGCTTCTCCGATCGCGATTTTCCATTCTTTCGGAATCCGCACTTCAGCGGCAATGGAATTGTGGTTCAGGATAAAGATGTAATCATGATTGCCGGCTCTTCGCCGGGTGACTTCGACTCCGGAGGGAGCGGGTGAAAGGATGGAACGGATGTTCGCTTTATCAAGCGCATGAGCGACGAACGTCTTCATGACTTCCGGCCCCAATTCGGTTCCCACGTAATACGACGCACCTTTCTTGTAGGAGTTCTCCGTAATGGCAGGCGTATCCCCGTAATAATCAAGCGTGTACTTCGCGAGCGCCCGCGCCGAGGTCGGAGC
Source organism: Treponemataceae bacterium (assembly GCA_041666155.1). Taxonomy (GTDB): domain Bacteria; phylum Spirochaetota; class Spirochaetia; order Treponematales; family Breznakiellaceae; genus SZUA-426. The sequence continues at coordinate 9,338 of JBAYHM010000010.1, read as the reverse complement.
GACGACATCGCACCATTTGACGCAGGGTTCCGGGTCGACGATTCGACTTTCATCGCTCCAACGCACCGCCTGCTCGACGCCCCATAGGCAGTCGTATTCATCTACCGAAAGGCCGAGAACTTCGGATAGCGGGCCCGGCAGCGTATGAGGGATCACGCGATTGTTCCAATCCTTGACGCCTGTCCTCATGGTCAGTACCAAGTGCCCGCCTGTCGCGACATAGTCGGTCAATTTTGCCACAAGTTCGGGCGTCGTCAAAAATTGAAGCGGCGCGACCAGAAGTTTGTATTTTTTCCAGTCAGCCTCTTCGGGAATAAGATCAACCGGCACCTGCGCTTTGTAGAACGCCGTGTAATAGGTCATCAGGTGGGTGATGTAATCAAAATCGAAATGATGAGGCTGGACTTGGAACGCCCAATCCTGGTCATAGCTGAAAAGGATCGCGGCTTCGGCTCCCTGGTCGCCCCCCGCGAAAGCGTTAATGACGTTTTTCAATTCCCCGGCCGTTTTTTTGACCTCGTCGTAGCGGCGTCCAGGTTTCCCATCGTGGGGTAGAAGTCCGTGCCAGTACTGCTCAGTTCCGAACAAGCAGGTCCGCCAACGGAAATACACAACCGCGTCCGCGCCGTGGGCTACCGACTGATAAGTCCAAAGTCGAAGCTGGCCGGGACGAGGGCTCGCGCTCAGCGTCTCCCAACCGGAGGGACCGCCCTGCTGCTCCATAACCCAGAAGGGTTTCCGTTTAATGCCGCGCATGAGGTCCAAAGCCGCGGCAAGACGTTCCGGCGGCGCAACCGGATAGCGATCCTTCCTGAAATGCAACGGGTACTGGTCGTGGGACACGAAATCAAGATCCCGCCCCAAATCGAAGTAATCAGTCTTATCAAAGAAACCCATGTAATTGTGGGTAATGAAATGATGCGGGCACTCTCGACGTAGTATATCGATCTGCAGTTTCTGGAAATCTACGATAAGATCCGAGCAGAAACGCTTCCAGTCTAGGAGCAAGCCGGGACTGTGCGAATTAGGCGTCGGGAGTGGCGCGGAAATTTGTTCAAATTTAGAATACGTCTGGCTCCAGAATCCGGTACCCCACGCTTCGTTGAGCGCGTCGAGCGTCTTGTATTTCTTTTTCAACCAAACTCGGAAGGAGGCCGCGCACGAATCGCACATGCATAGGTTTCGGTGGCTGTTGCCGAATTCATTGTCCGGCTGCCAGCCGATGACGTGCGGGTTGTTCGCGAACCGCTTCGCCATCGCGGTTACGAATCGTCGGATGTGAGTTCGATAGGTTTCGTTCGATTGGCAGTCGTGATGCCTGCCTCCGAATCCGCGCGTCACGCCGTGGTCGTCGACCGGAAGAATTTCCGGATTCCGTTCGATGATCCAGGCGGGTGGTGTGGCGGTCGGCGTACCAAGTATGGTTTTAATTCCTTCTTTCGCGAGTACGGTGATCGCTTCTTCCAGCCATGCGAAATCGAACTTGCCTTCATCGCTCTCCATTTTCGCCCAGGAGAATTCTCCCATGCGTACGACTTCGAGTCCAGCTTCGCGCATCAGGCGCGCATCGGTTTCCCAGCGATCCCTCGGCCAATGCTCGGGATAATAATCGACTCCGAAACGAATCTGTTTGTAGTCCATATATATTCCTTTAACCTTTTACCGCGCCGGCGGTCAGTCCGGCCATGAATTTTTTGGCGGCGAGAAGGAAAATGATCAGCACCGGAAGCACTGCCATAGCGGTCCCCATAATGAGTGCTCCCGCGTCGAAACCGCGCGTGGGGTCCCCGTACAGTTTGTTGAGGGCGAGCGGAAGGGTGAGCCGGGCATCGCTCTTGAGGATGATGAGCGGCTGCATGAAATTATTCCAGCTGTTGACGAAGGTCATGATCGCCAACGCCGAGGTGGCCGGTTTCAAGAGCGGGAAAATAATACGGAAGAAGATGAGCCATTCGGAGCATCCGTCGATAATCGCCGCATCCATCAATTCTTTCGGAATATTGTTCTGAGTGTATTGGCGCATCCAAAAGATACCGAAAGCGGTCGCGATATGCGGAATGATGAGCGCGTTGAAATTGTCAATCCAGCCGAACCACTTCATCAAAATGAACCAGGGAATGATGCCGGCCATCCACGGAACCATCATGGTGATCAACAGAAATTTGAATAGGAAATCACGTCCGGGAAAGCGGTACATGGCAAACGCGTAACCGCCCAGCGAACAGAATAAAATAACACACACAGTTTGAATGGATGACACATAGACGCTGTTGAAAAAAGATCTCCAGAACGGTATGGCCGCGAGCAAATTGTTGTAATTCGCGACAATATTCTTACCCGGAGAAATCGGCGGAGGGAATTGAGAGATGTCCGGCGTCGCGTGCGTCGCCAATATAAACATCCAATAAAAGGGCACAATCATTAGGATACCGATTGTCACCAATATTCCATACAGCAGGATGCTTTGAAGAACGTCCGGAATAGCGCGTTTTCTGCTCATGTCGTTCTCCTAAGTATTCTCTTTGCCGAAAAACTTCATATTGAAAAAAGATATGATGATGATGAATGCGCTGACGACGTAGGCTACGGCGGACGCGTAACCGAAATGCACATACTCGAACGCGTCTCGATACAGAAACACCATCAGGGTCAAGCCTTCATAATTGGTCCCTCCGGACGAGCCTTCAAGCAGCATGTACGGTTCAGCGAAGATCGTGAGACCTCCGATTGTCGATTGAATTAGCGTAAAGAAGATGATCGGCTTCAAAAGAGGCAGCGTAATGCGGAAAAACATTTGCGGTAAATTCGCGCCGTCTATTCTGGCGGCCTCATAATAGTCATTCGATATGCCCTGCATGCCGGCGAGGTAAATAACCATGTTCCAGCCGATCCATTTCCAGACGAACAGAATGATGATCGCGGGCTTGATCCATGCCCCATGACCTCCCCACCAATCGATCGGGGTTATGTGCGCGAGCGTCAGAACATAATTGATCAATCCCGCTCGAACGCCGTAGAGCATCCTGAAGACGATTGCCACGGCGACAGAACCGGTGATGACCGGCAAGAAATAAACGGTCCTGAAAATATCCTTGCCTTTTATAATTCCCATGTTGATGATGAACGCGAGAATCAAGGCACCGAACAGCATAGGAATGTGAGCGATGATTCCGATAAAAAGCGTATTGTAAACAGCCTTCAGGAAAACTGTGTCTTTAAACAGATTTATATAATTTCCGAAGCCGATGAATATCATGTCGCTCAGCCCGTCCCAATTGTGCAAACTGAGATAAAAACCGGCGACTAAAGGGAACGCGCCGAAAATGATGAACAATATATAAAAAGGAGAAATATACGCGTACGCAACCCGGTTACGGTAAAGATCTTTCAGTAGATGCGACTTTACGATTTGCCGGCGTTCCAAGTTGGCTGTCATAGTGGTTCCTCAATCGTCTCTCTGATTTGTTTCTTTTTCTTTCCGCCGCGAAGAAACGCGAACAGGAATTACGCTGTTCGCGTTTCTTTTGACGTAAAAGTTACTTACCTTTGGCTTTTTTAATGAGATCTTCCATGACTTTTCTGTCCTGGGCGGTTTCATTCAAGATTTGTGTCTTTACGTTTTCCAGAACTTGCTTTGAGGAGATTCCCTGATCCAGGCCGGTGGATACCGCACTCCGCATGATCGCTTCCGTCTGGGCGTCCATGATGGTCACGAAGCTCGGCTTTGTGCCTTTAGAAATATCAATCCAAAGCACGCGGGTTTTCTGGTTGTCGAAGAAGGGATCGGCCGCCTGATATACCGGATCATCCCAAGCGGGCTTGTACGCGGGGAAGTAGTCAACAGCCTTGAACATCGCGTTTTGCGCTTCTTTGGTCGCTATGGCGAATTCGATAAACGCCCAAGCCGCTTCTTTATTCTTGCACTGTTCGGGAATCGCGAGGAACGATCCGCCCCAGTTCGGCACTTCGACATTCGGAACTTTTACGATACCCCATTTACCCGCAGTCTCAGGCGCGATGAAGGTTTTGAGGAAACCGCCGAACCAGGACCCGGACATATCGATGGCAATTTGTCCCTGTTTAACCATCGCGATCCATTCGTTTGAGTTCCGCAGGACTTTCGCGTCCAGCCCTTCCTTGCGAATCGTCTGGGCGATGTCGAGCGTTTTAAGCGTTTCGGCATCTTCGAACCTGAAGCTCAAGTCTTCATTATACCAATCGCGGTTAGCCTTTCGCACCATGAAAATGTCCGCGGCGTTGCCGAGAAGCCATTTTTTCCCCGGGACATAGAGTTTTCGCGCCGCGGTGAGGAATCCTTCCGAAGAGCTGAACAACTTCTGCACTTCTTCCGGTTCATACGGAAGGCCGGCTTCTTTGAACATATCTTTTCGATAGAACATGCTTAGTGGGCCGATATCCCACGGAAGTCCGATCATCTGTTTCTTGTCCAAAGAATTCGCCATCTGCCATTTGTAGTCGACGAAATCATTTTCCATCCGCTTGACGTCGTACGGCTTATCCAACAGGTTTACGAAGCCTCGTTTATCTCTAAACATACCGATATAGCGGGCTTCGACCATCACCACATCCTGGGCTCCGGCTCCGGCGGCCAAACTCGTCAACAATTTTTTATGGTGATCGGCGCTCTGCTGGAATTGGAGCTCAACCTTGATGTTCGGATACTTCTGATTGAACATCGGTATGATCGCCTGGAATGCCTTATCTCCCGACGGCCAGCCTCCGACTGTAATGGTGCCGCTCAGTTTGTCCGGAGCCGAGGCTTTCTTTTCACTCGACCCTCCCGCAAACGCTAAAGAAAAAGAAACGAGCGAAACAAATACGGCTATCAACGCTTTCTTCATTGTCGTACCTCCTTTGCAAACGACGGTTCCTGGACGGAAGTCGTCTTATCGTACAAATCATGCTACGACTGGTTCGGCTATCCGACAATTGTACGGAAATACTTTTCATATAGTATTCGTATAGTATTTTTATACCTATATTGACAATATGTAGATCTCACCCTGAAATGATTGTGGTATGAATGACCGTATCGTACACGGATTTACCGTTATACTATCGATCCTTGCGCAATCCTCCGCGGCTTTCTTGCTCATCGTCCGTCACGGCCCTACTGAAATCGGGAGTGATTGGTTCAGTCAGTTCTCAGTCGTCACCGCCATTTGCGTCATTTTTAGCGCGCTCCTTTTTTTCCCTTGGGCGCGAAAATGGACGCTGCAGATCATCATCGCGCGTACTGTGCTCATTTTCATTATTTGTACGCCATTCGTGTTATATCCTGAGCTAAAGTTCCTCCTCCTCGTGTCTTTGGCGATGGAAACAGGTTTGCTTTTTTCTTTTCCCAAAAACGCGTTCCTCCTCTTTTTGCTTTTCATCGGGACTTTTGCGCTGACTCGTCCCACAAAGGCCTGGGATAGATCCTACGGCGCGCTGGTTCCCGACGATGCCGCGCTTTTTTTCTGCGTCGCGATACTCCTTGTCGCCTCTTTCATTCTTGCCCGATTCACTTGGGACCGCGCCGTACATGGGGAAGATGAGACGAAACGTTTGCGCATCACGGTGCGGCAGCTCACCGATATCAATCTCAGTTTCCAGGAGTACGCGATATTATTGAAAGACAGATCGGTCGTTGAGGAGCGAAACCGGATTTCCCGGGAAATTCACGATTCGATGGGGTACACGTTGACCAATATACGGATGATGCTTGAAGCGGCGATTCGGATAAAAGCATCGGATCCTGAAAAAATGACCGAGCTGCTGGTCAATTCCCGTACGCAAGCGGTGACCGGCTTGGATGAGATCCGGTACGTACTTCGGGCCTTGCGTTCGCTCAATACCGCGGGAAAATCATCTCTGCTTCACATGATTTACCAAATAACGAAAGCGTTTGAAGATGCTACGCGCGTGACGGTAGTGGTTGAGTACGCGGATATACCATGGAATTTTTCCGATGAGGTCCAGGTATTCGTGCTACGCTTGATACAAGAAGGGATGACTAATGCCTTCAAACACGGAAACGCGACGAGGATAGATATTCAATTCCGTTATGCGGACAATATGTTGAATCTCACCGTGCGCGATAACGGATTGGGAGCTATGGATATTAAAGAAGGAATCGGGTTCCAGGGAATGAAAGAACGAATCAACGCCTTACACGGAGAGATGGGGATGCGGAACGTTTCGGATGGATTCGAACTTTCGGCAGTTATTCCCGTTAACGAGAGCGTATGACGAAGCCTGCCGTCAAAACGCGCGTCTTATTGGTAGACGATCAAAAGCTGTTCGTTGAAAGTTTGAAGATCGTTCTTGAAACGGAATCGGACACTATTCAGGTAATCGGCATCGCGTACAACGCGGATAGCGCGATCCAATTCGTCCGAGAAAGAGAAAAGCCGGACATCATTCTGATGGATGTGCGTATGCCCGAAAAAGACGGCGTTGAGGCAACCCGCGTCATCAAGGGTGAATTCCCCGAAATAAAAATCATTATGCTCACTACATTTGACGACGATGTGTACGTCCAGAACGCACTGAAGTGGGGCGCCGTCGGGTATCTTTTGAAGAATATGTCGCCTACGGAATTGACGATGTCCATTGAAGCGGTAAACAGCGGAGCCTTGCTCATCGCGCCTGAAATCGCCTATAAGCTTGTCCGCAACGCTGAACCGCAAACACTGGCGGACGGAGAGCCGGGTTCTGACGCTCATAAAATGATCGAGAAAGTGCGACAGTTGAGTCCCCGCGAAAAGGAAATACTTCGGTTGGTCGCGCAGGGGTTCGGCAATCGGCAGATCGTTGAGCGTCTGCATTTAGCGGAACAAACGGTACGCAACCAGATTTCGACCATCTATGCCAAACTGGAAGTTCACGAACGCTACGACGCTATTCAGGTTGCCCTTAAAACGGGCCTAACGAAATAACGCCGCATGGACGACAAACTTTTTCGTGGCTTCAAATGAAACCCTTTCCATAGAATGGAACCAATCCAGAATCGAACCACAAAAGCACGAAACGGAATTCGATCTTCCCTTTTCTTCCTCTTCTTCCCTCGCGTCCTTCGCGGTTAGATTTCCTATTCTCCAAGACGGTTAAACGCAAAGGTCCGCAAAGGGGGAGAAGTCGCCCTAATCCCTCATCTTCGCGCGCCTTGGTGTGAAAAAACCTCCCCGCCGCTCACATGGTGTGCCCGGACATTCCTGTTGATTTGGTTCCTTCCGGGACGGCAGGCGCTGAAGCCTTAGCCGTTGCTGCTTTGGTGACGCCGGAAATGATGCCGGTACCGGACGCTGTTCCGTTGACCTCTATGAACGGAGCGGGTGCGGCCTTGTTCGTCAGCTTAGCGACAATCTGCTTCTTCACAAGATCGCTCGACGCCTTGTCGAAGGGGTGGAACGCGTACTTCCCGCTTGAGCCCTTCACGTAGAGGCCGAAACCGGTCGCGACGCAGTTGTCCATGGTGAGGCAGGCCACGACGTTCTTCTCCGGGTTGACCGTCAAATCGATCTTGCCCTGGTAGCCTTCTGGATAACCGGCCTGACCGCAGAGGACATCGACCAAGTAGCCTTTGATTCCCTGCTGCTGAGCGAACGTCCCCGCCGCGGCCGATGCCGCGATCAGCGCGATAATTAAAACCTTCTTCATACTGAGCTCCTTCACTCTTCGTTTTTCGCGTGCGCTACGGCCGCGGATTCATGGACTTGCTTACAGAGCTTCCGCTCCAGCAGGAAACTGTTGAGCAGGGGGACGATGAAGATCGTGATGAGTACGAAGGTCATGCCTCCCAAGGACGGAACGGACATGGGGCGGATGATCTCGCTGCCGCGGCCGGTCGCCCACAGCACGGGAACCAGCGCCATGATGGTGGTGGTGGTGGTCATCAGGAGCGGCCTGATGCGCTTGGTCGACGCGTCGGTGATCAGTTCCCAAATCTCTTCTTTCGTTTTGAAAGTTCGGCCCTCCTTCATCTGGTTGATGTAGGTGGTCAAAAGTATGCCGTCATCCACCGCGACGCCGAACAGGGCAATGAAGCCGACGGCTACCGCGATGCTCATCTTGAAGCCCAGGATATACAGCAGGATGACGCCGCCGGAGAGCGAGATGGGGATCGCCATAAAGACGACCAGGGTCTGCGCGACGGAATTGAAGCTGAAATAGAGGATCAGGAAGATGAAAAGCAGCACGAGAGGAAAAATGATCCGCAGAGAAGCCGATGCCGCGATCTGGTTCTCGAAATCCCCGGCGAATTGATAGTAGTAGCCGCGGGGCAGCTTCACCTTTTCCGTTATCGCTTTCTCGGCGCGTTTCACGAATTCGATGGGGCCGGTTTTGTCGTCCAGCGTCAGGTAGATGATGCCGCGGAGGAGTCCGTTCTCGCTGTTGATCATGGAGGGGCCCATGGTGATGCGCATATCGGCGACGCGGGTGATGGGAATCCGTTCCCCCGCGGGCGTCACGATGAGGATGGCCGATAAGCCTTCAAGGCTGTCGCGGTATTCCCTCATATAGCGGACGCGGACCGGGTAGCGCTCGCGGCCTTCAACGGTCGTGGTGATGTTCTCTCCGCCGATCGCGGTCTCTATCGTTTTCTGGACGTCTTCCACGCTGAGGCCGAACCGCCCGATCGCTTCCCTATTGATGTCGTATTCGATGTACGGCTTGCCGACGATGCGCTCGGTGTAGGAGCCGGCCAAACCCGGCACGCCTTGTACGGCCGCCTCGATAGCGAGAGCCTGTGTCTCGATCTCTTTGAGGTCCGTGCCGAAGACCTTGATGCCGACTGCGGTTCTGATGCCCGATGAGAGCATGTCGATGCGGTTCTGGATGGGTTGGGTCCAGATGTTCCCCACGCCCGGGAAACGGAGGGCCGCATCCATCTCGGAGCGGAGCTTGGCCACGGTCATCCCCGGCCGCCATTGCTTTTTCGGTTTGAGGCTGATGATGGTCTCTATCATCGTGATGTCCGCAGGATCCGTGGCGCTTTCAATGCGGCCGAGTTTGCCGACTGCCTGCTCCACTTCCGGGAAGGCGGCCAGGATGCGGTTCTGTTCCTTGAGGACTTCATCCACCTGCGTCAGGGATGCGGACGGTAAAAGCACCGGCATGAAGAGGAGCGATCCCTCGTCCAGGGGCGGGCGGAATTCGTTCTGGATCTTATAGCCGAGGATGTACAAACTGCCGGCGAAGATCAGAACGGGGAATACGAGTATCCATTTATGCCTGAGTCCCCACGGGATTACCGTCCGGACGAAACCCTGCGCGTGCTTCGCGGCGATGAAACAGAGAAAAAGGAAAAAGGCGGAGAACGCGAGCATCATCGT
>JBAYHM010000009.1:0-34649 GCA_041666155.1 Treponemataceae bacterium | reverse complement strand
TTCCGGCCGGGATAGAATGGAAGTCGATTCTCTTCCGCAAAGAAGGGGGGCGGCCGTGAAACCAGGCAATCGCGTGATCGCCTTATCCGCGGTTCTCCTCTGCGCCCTGACCGCGGGTCCCTCCTACGCCGACTCTCCCATCCGCCGCGTCGCCCTCGTGATGGGCGCGAACGGCGGCGGAGACGGCCGCGCCCGGCTCCGCTACGCGGCCTCCGACGCGCGATCCTTCGCCTCCGTCCTCATCGAGCTCGGCGGCGTCGGCGAAAGCGATCTCGTCCTGCTGATGGATCCGGGTATCGCCGCCTTCCGCGGCGCGGCGCGGCGTGTTCAGGATTTCGCGGCGTCGGCGAACGCCTCGGGTCAGCGCTGCGAATTCGTGTTGTATTACTCGGGCCATTCCGACGACGTCGGCCTTCTTCTCGGGAAGGAACGGCTGCCGTACACCGAGCTGCGCTCGACTATCGATAAGGTTCCGGCGGCTGTCCGCGTCGCCATCCTCGACTCATGCTCGTCCGGATCTCTCACGCGTTCCAAGGGCGGGGCCGCCAGGCCGGCCTTTCTTTTCGACGCGTCGTCGGACATGAAAGGACACGCCTACATCACTTCCAGCTCGGCCGAGGAGGCCGCGCAGGAATCCGACCGCATCGGCGCGTCCTACTTTACCTACCACCTCATTTCCGCGCTCCGCGGGGCCGCCGACGCTCGCGGCGAAGGTCGGGTCACCCTGAACGACGCCTATGCCTACGCTTTCCGTCAAACTCTCTCATCCACCGAGAACACAAAGTACGGCCCGCAGCACGCCGCCTACGAAATCAACCTGACGGGTTCCGGCGACCTCGTCTTCACCGACCTCCGTTCTTCTCGAGCGGGCCTCCGGTTATCGGAAGATATCTCGGGAAAGCTCTACCTCCGCGACGAGCGGGGCCGCCTCGCCGTAGAGCTGGATAAGGTCGAGGGCCGGCTCATGGAGATCGGCCTGTCCCTGGGGAAGTACACCGTCGTCCTCGTTGACCGCGACGAACGCTCGCAGGCCGACGTCGTCGTCTCCGCGAACGGGAAAGCCGCTCTTGCCAAGGCAGACTTCAAGAGCTTCGCCGTCGTGCCCACGGTCGCTCGCGGCATCGAAGTCCGCGCCGTGGAGGTTGCCCCCGCCGCGGCGCCACTTGCCTCCGCGTCGATCGCGGGCTTTCCTGTTTCCCTAGGTATGGTTTTTTTGCCCGACTTCTCGCGCGGCATCTACTTCTCGGAGGAAGACAAGATCGTATCGCTCAATCTGCTGTGGGGCGGCGCGCGCGACATCCACGGCTTCCAGTTTGCCGGCCTGCTCAACGCCGATTCGGGCGGCATGAGCGGCTTCCAGATGGCGGGCCTAGTGAACACGGTGAAGGGAAAAGTTGGGGGCGCGCAATTCGCGCCCATCGTCAATATCGCGTCGGAAGGCTTCGACGGGGCCCAGCTCTTCGGTGTGGTCAATATCGCGGGCGGACGGTCACGGGGCGCGCAGATCGGCGTCGTGAACATCGCGTCAAGCGTAACCGGCGTTCAGATCGGCCTAGTCAACATTTCCGAACGCATATACGGCGTCCCCATCGGCTTGGTGAATATCGAGAAGGATGGGATCTACTCACCCCAGATGTGGACGGAAAGCGCCTCGCTCTTCCGCGTCGGCCTCGCCGTCGGGACACGCGTCTTCTATACCATAGCCTCCGTCGGCTTCGAGATCGGAGAGACGGCCCAGAGTCCCTCGGTCAGCCTGGGGACGGGCGCCCGTTTGACGATCGGCCCCTTTTTCGGGGACCTCGATGTCTCGTGGCGCGAACTTTTCGGCTATGCGGGCAATCTTGACTTCTCGCGCCCTTCCGCTCGCCTGGAGGCGCGCTTTATCGCGGGATTCCCCGCGAAGGGCCCCGGCTTGATCGTCGGTCTTTCACTTGAAGGCTATATGCCCTACCTCTCGCGGGAGAACGACGGGGCCCCGGTGAGTGAATTCCGTGTCGCGCCGCGCCTCCTGGTCGGGGCGAAACTCTAGGGAAACAAGGAATGGCGGGCTGCCGATCGTATCCGGAGCGGGTTATACGCCCCGGACGTAGGAGAGGACGGAGTGGAGGATGGAGGCGTGGCCGGACTCGTTGGGGTGGATACCGTCGGCGCAGATCAACGAGCCGTAATTATCGCTGACGAGAAAGTCCTTGCGCACGTTGATGAGGCGGAGACCGTTATCGTTTGCGAGCTGACCGACGATATCGTTATACGCTTCCTGCCAGCGGTATATCCGGTTGACGTCCCCAAGCCAGGCGCGAAGGTTTTCCACGTTCAAGCCGCGGGAAAGCCAGGCAAAATATTTGCCCGGATCAAGCGGGGGAAGAGCCATAATGACGGGCATGATCCGCACGGATTTGAATAAATCGATGATCGATTGGAATAACGTGCCGAATTGATCGATCGGCGTTTTGGGTAAATGTTTTCTTTCCGGATCAGCGGCCACTTCGGCCCAATTAAAGTCGCAATCGTTCCCGCCGTATTCAAGGACGACGATATCGTCCTTATCGGGAAGCTCTCTCGCGAATGCCCGCTTGATGCGTTCGAACGCCTTGCCCGTCGTCATGCCGAAGCTTGCGTGGTTGCTGATCTCCGTTCCGGTCAGCTCCGCGAATTGATTGACGCAGCTGTTCCGCAGCACATGATAGCGTCCGTCCGTCTCATCGAGCACGACGCCTTTCAGTATCGAATCGCCCCAGATGCTGATTTGTCTATTTTCAAGATCCATTTTTTTACCCTCTACCATACGCGATACTAATAGAGACACCCGTATGGCGGAATGGTTGCAGGGAGGGGATGGAAAGTACCGGAGTGTCTTCCGTTCTCACTACTTACGGGGTTATTATTCGTAGAGGCTTGGGCTGTTCTCCATCGTGATGATCTATTGGCCGATTGGCGCCTGGCGAGCGGCGGAGAAACTCCTTTCTCCATCGAACCCTATCTGGAAATCGGTCGCTTCAAGGAACTCCGCTCCGAAACAATGTTCCAGTCGGCTCGCGTTTCTTTTGATACGGTTGAATGGGCGAACGGTTTGGACATCGACCCTGAAGAATTGTACGAAAATAGCCGGCCGGTTGCCGATGAGGCGGCGGAAGGAAAAGTGTTTTACAAAGCGAGATAATACGCCCCTTCATTCCCCCGCGAAGACTTCCGCTTCCATCCCGAGGAAGCTACCGTATGCGGCGGCGGCTTCCTCCGCGCATAAGAGTTCCTTGGCGCTTAGTGTCTGGAACGGAAAGAGGGCAACCTTTACCCGGTTCTTGAGAATGGTTCGCTTCCAGGTGCCGCGCACGAAGCCGTTTATGACGATGGTCGACGCGAACACGCCGTTGCCGCCCGGGCAAATCCGTTGGGAGTACGCGGGATCGAGCACCGCGTCCCGGTTCTTGTATCCTAGAATGAACTCGTCGAAACCGGGGAGAAGATCGACTCGGATCGTCCGTGTCTCCGACCGGAGAGCCGAGTCCCTGGGGAACCACAAATATTCGATGCCGTCGATGTTCGTCGACTCCAGGTCGCTCCGTATCGCCGCTATGCCTCGCTTCGTTTCGCCCATTGAAAGACCGGTCCAACCTGCGAAGTCCTTCGCGGTCGCCGGGCCGTGACTCTTGAAATAGCGGCGCGCCAGTTCCGCGACAGCTTGTTCCCCTACGTGTCCCCGATCTACGACGGCCGGAACCCAGTCATCCAGCAGGGCGAAGGTTTGTTCCTTATCCCGAGTGGGGCCGACGCAGATAACTCCTTCCATGGCAGCCCGGAACAGCAGATGGTATCCTCGCCCTCCGGCCGTAGATATGCCCTCCTCTTCGACTCCCGCCAATAGAGCCTCCCGGCTCAGCACCCGGCTTCCGGAGAGTAGTCGGCGCATGATCTCCTGGCTTTGCGCGAATTGACGGGCGTCCAGCTCCAATTGCGCTTGACGGCTTTTGGTCCCGGCTATCACGCGGGGCGTCAGAAGTTTCGTCATCCAGCGAAGGTCGGAAGCCGCTACGAAATGCAGGGTCCCGCGCATGGGCCAGGTCCGGACGATGCGCGCTTTTTCCACCGCGCTCTCCACCTCGGCGATCGTCGAACCAGGCGCGCGCAGCCCCAACGCCCAGAGGGTCCCCGGATAATCCTGCGCCTGCACCGCCCCGAGGGCGCCTACCAAGGTTTCCACTCTTTCACCGCAGTCCGCCGCCTTCCCCTTGAAACCGCCGATCCCCAAATTGTCCAAACGAAGCGCCGCCAATTCTCGATACGTCATAAATAGAAGTATACCATCGCTTTGCGTACCACGTTCGACCAGCTGTTTCGCGGGCCGGTAACCGATACCGTAATCGTCGAAACAGGCGCGATGTACGTGCCGTTTTCCTGCTTCTTTAGCTATCGTATCATTCTAGGTTTATACCATTACTATACCAATATAAGTCCAAAATATCAAGAATATGACATCAATATTACATAAGTTTTATCCTTAATATGGCGAAAAGCGTTGAATTGGAAATGCTAAAAGCTCGGGTAGCGCTTTTTATTTGACAACTCTTTTGAAGTAGGATTACGATAGGTATGTTATTATCAACAAAAAGGTATACAAATGGTTTTTCCAAAGCAAGGGGGGTGTTGATTGTAATGGCTGATTGATTGGCCATCAGGAAAAGTGCTCGGTTGAAGGAGGAGCAGATGAAGAGATTTGTATCCGTTTCTTTGGTACTATTTCTTACGCTGGGTTCTTTGTTCGCTGGGGGAACGAAGGACGCGAAGGGTCAGCAGGCGGCGACGGACAATAAGGGGAAATTTCTAGAAATCGCTCCTAATGTTTTGCGCAGTGAAACCTTGATCCTTGAAAATCCAACGGGCCGGGTCGTGCCCGCGGATGATTTCAACCGATGGAAGCCGGGCGTTCAGAATCCATCGACCGGACTCCAACAACTGAGCCTTGACGCCCTCTGGTATATCGATCCGGACGCCGGTATAAACGGCGTGTGGGACAATTCCCTGGCCGCGGAAAAACCGATCTACAACAAAGATTTCACTACGATGACGGTGAAGCTCCGCAAGGGTATTTATTGGAGCGACGGCGTGGAATTCACCGCCGACGACCTGATCTTCACCGTCGACATCCAGAAGAAGACTCCCGGTATGCTCTATACGGGGCAATTCACCACGTATGTCGACAAGATGGAGAAGCCCGATGCGTATACCGTCGTCTTCTACCTGAAGAAGCCGAATTCCCGCTTCCACGGACTGTTCACGGTGCGGTGGAGCGCCTGTTTCATGATGGCCAAGCACATCTGGGAGAAGCAAGCCGATCCGCGGGCTTTCAAGAACAACCCACCGGTGAGCCTTGGGCCGTACGTCATCAAGGACTATGATCCCAACGGCAACTGGTACCTTTGGCAGCGGCGCGAGGATTGGCAGCGCACCAGCATCGCCAAATTCGGGATGCCCGCGCCCAAGTACGCGATGTACGTAGCGCCTGGCCCGAGCGACAAGAAGGTCATGGCCCAGAAGAGCAAGGACCTCGACGTCATCCATGATATAGCTCCCGAAGGAATGATTACGTTGGCGAAGACCAACCCGACTTCCCGCGGGTGGTTCAAAAGCTTCCCCTGGGCTCATCCGGATCCTACCCTCCCGGCTATCATTTTCAACCTGGAGCGGAAACCTTGGGACCAACGCGACGTCCGCTGGGCAATGACGATGTCCATCGATATCGTCCGCGTCGCCATGGCTTCCTATAGGGGCGCGGCGACGATTTCCGCCATCCACGTTCCTCCGACGGGTATGTATCCGAAATATTACTTCGAGCCGCTCGAAGGCTGGCTCAAGAACTTCTCGCTCGATCTCGGCGGCACTCAGTACAAGCCGTACGACACGAACGCGAGTCTGCGTATTGCCGATGAAGCGCGGAAAGCTCTCGGTGATTTGGTTCCGAAGGATCCCGTTGAAATCCGCAAAGCGATCGGCGCCGGCTGGTGGAACTACGACGTGAAGGCAGCGGAACAGCTTCTGTTGAAGAATGGTTTCAAGCGAGACGCCAAGAATATGTGGATCCAGCCTTCCGGCGAGCCCTTCAAGATCGCCCTCCTGGCGGAAGGAGACACCCGCCCGGCCATGAACCGCGCGGCGAGCATGATAGTCGAGTGCTGGAAGGAATTCGGCATCGACGCGACACTTGACGTCCGCGACAACGCGACCCGCGCCCGGCTGCCGATCATCGGTGAATACGACGCCGAATTAGGCTGGACGATCGAGACCTGGGGCGGCCACCCCGATTTATTCTTCTTCCTCGAATCCTGGCATTCGGATTACTACCGGAAGAGCGGTGAAGCCGCTGTCGGCCGTAACCGCATGCGTTGGAAGAACGCGGAACTGGACAGTATCATCAACCAGATACAGCGGCTCGATTTCGACGATCCGAAAGTTCTCGAACTCGGCCAGCAGTACGTGAAGCTCGCAGTCAATGAGATGCCGCTCATCCCGATCATGGCGTACAACGTATTCTCGGTCTGCGACGAAACCTATTGGACGGGATTCCCGAACGCGGAAGATCCGTATACCAACCCCGTCGCCAACTGGGCGAATACCAAGTACATGTTCGTGAAGATCAAACCCAAAAAATAGCAACCGCTAAGCGATGGGTTCTCACTGCCGGCCCGGCGGGGAGGACCCATTTTTTCGGGAGGTCCGTCGCGTGCGCAAATTCTTCTTGAAATATCTGCTTCCCCGATTAGGTCAGTACATGATGGTTGTCTTCTTGGGCGTGACGCTTACGTTCATCATCCCGCGTCTATCGCCCAGCGATCCGGTGGAACGCCAAGTCGCGCAGATAATGGCGAGCGGTTCGCAATTCAGTCCCGAGGCGATAACGCACCTCAGGGAAGCGCTGACCGAGATGTACGGACTCAAGGGCAGCTCGCTCCAGCAGTATTTCTTATTCTGGGGACGCTTGTTCCGGGGTGACCTTGGGCCGTCGTTGTCGACTTTTCCAACCCCGGTCATCAGTCTTATCGCGCAGGCGCTGCCCTGGACGCTCGGACTGCTGCTCACGTCGGTACTTATCTCCTGGGTGATCGGCAACCTGCTCGGCGGTTTGGCCGGCTACTACACGGAAAGCAGGATCATGCGCGCCATCGACGTACTCAGTCAGGCGATACGTCCCATTCCTTATTACATCATGGCTTTGCTGCTCTTGGTGTTTTTCGCCTATTTGATTCCGATCTTTCCGTTCGGCGGCGCGTACAAAGCCGGTACGCGGATGACATTCACTTTTAAATTCGCCATGACCGTCCTGTGGCATTCCGCGCTTCCTGCGCTCAGTCTCGTGCTAACGGGCATCGGGGGCTGGTTCATCGGCATGAAGTCGCTGGCTTCCAACATCATATCCGAAGATTATGTGGTCTACGCGGAAACCGCGGGACTGGGCAAACGGCGGATCCTTTTCCAATACATCATGCGCAACGCGCTGCTTCCGCAGGTTACCGGACTGGCCATGCAGCTCGGCATGATTTTCAACGGGGCTCTCATTATGGAAGTCGTCTTCGGTTATCCGGGCATGGGAATGCTGACGTTTCAGGCTGTGATGGCCAACGATTACAGCTTGATCATGGGGATCGCCGTATTCTCGATCATCGGCGTCGCCACAACCGTGCTCGTGCTCGATCTCATCTACCCGCTGTTCGATCCGCGGGTGCGTCATCAATAGGGGGCCATCGTGATCACCGTCTTCCGCGACCTGCTCCGACACGACAGCCGGTTCCGCTTTGCGACCGCGTTCCTGTCCGCCGTCTTCGTTATGATCCTCCTGTCTTTTATCTCTCCATACGACCCGGGAAAAACCTTCAAGGTAACGACCGATATGCCCCCTTCGTTTGCGCACCCCTTCGGCACGAGTTCCCGCGGCCAGGATATTTTTTGGTGGATGACGTACGCGGTGCGCAATTCTCTTTTTCTGGGGATTATGACCGCGGTAATTTCACGGGTGATCGCGATTTTCGTCGGGATGACCGCCGGCTATTCGGGCGGATTCATCGATCGCGCGCTCATGTCCGTAAACGACAGTTTCGTCGTGATGCCGATTCTTCCCGTCCTGATACTGCTGAGTTTTCTCATCAAGGGGAAAATGAACCTTATGACGCTCTCGCTCATCCTGGGCTTATTCGGTTGGCCGTGGGACGCGCGGCTAATCCGCGCGCAGGTTCTCAGTTTGAAGGAACGGGCTTTCACTCGAACGGCGATATACGCCGGTTCGGGCCCTTTCAGTGTAACGATGCACGAGCATCTTCCCTTCGTTCTTCCCGTCGTATTCGCGACTACGATCAACAATCTCCTGTGGTCTATCGGCATGGAGGTGACGCTGAGCGTGCTCGGCCTCTCCGACGTGACCATTCCGACCATTGGTACGACGATCTATTGGGCGAATCAGCACCAAGCCCTAGTCGCCGGCGTATGGTGGTGGCTCGCGGCGCCGATCGTCGTGGCCATCGTTTTGTTCCTCGGCCTGTATCTGCTGTTCTCCAGCATCAACGAGTATATCGATCCCCGGACTCGTCTGAGACGGATCGGAGGGTGAAATGCCGCTTCTGAGTGTTGAGAATCTCCGAGCCTGCTACAAAACCGAAGTTTACGGCATTTCGCGCCAAGTGCGGGCGGTGGACGACATATCGTTCCAGCTCGAACCGAACGAAATCTACGGCGTCGCGGGAGAATCGAGCTGCGGAAAAACGACGCTGATCAAGATTATTTCCGGGAACACGAAACCGCCGCTCTGTGTGGAAGGTGGAGAAGTCCGGTATGAATTCGGAGAGCATTCCGTCGACATGCTCAAGATCGGTGAAAAGGAGATGCGGGAGCTCGTGCGGTGGAAGGAAATTTCCTATGTCATGCAGGGTTCGATGAGCGTGCTCAATCCGGTCAGAAAAATCATCCGTACCTTCGAGGACATAATCCAAACCCATGAGGGTATTCCGAACCGGCGCGTCTTCTCCGATCGGATCACGGCGCACGTCAATAAGCTCGGTCTGCCCGCCGACGTGCTCTGGGCGTACCCACACCAACTTTCCGGAGGAATGCGCCAACGGGTCGCCATCGCGCTGGCCACGGTGTTTAATCCCAAGCTCATCATCGCTGACGAACCGACGACCGCGCTTGACGTGGTGGTTCAGCGAGGAGTGCTGCAGCTTCTCAAGGAGATCCAGGCGGAGAGCCGGAACACTGTGCTGTTCGTCACCCACGATCTCACCGTGCATGCGAACGTCGCCGATCGGGTCGCCATCATGTACGCGGGCCGCATCGTGGAAGAGGCGCCGACGGAGACGATTTTCCACTCATCGCGCCATCCCTACACACGGCATTTGATTCAATCGCTTCCGGTCATCGGAGACAAGACCTGCAAGCCCGGCCTCGGCGGAACGCCGCCAAATTTGGCGAATCCACCGTCCGGGTGTCGTTTCCATCCGCGCTGTCCCGAAGTTCTCGAGATATGCCGGACGGTCGCGCCGCCTATGACGGCGCTGAACGAAAAACACCGAGCGGCGTGTCACCTGATCAAGGAGTCCGGCAAATGAGCGAAACGGCTAAACTGCTCGACGTCCGTCAGGTGTCGAGATTCTTCCACATCGGCGGGCTACTCAACGGCACCCGTATCATCGCCGCGAACGGCATCAGCTTTTTCCTGGACGCCGACAAACCTGAGATTTTCACGCTGGCGGGGGAGAGCGGCAGCGGCAAGACGACGCTGTCCCGGCTACTCCTGCATGATCTTGACCCGAGCCTGGGCTCCGTCCATTTCGAAGGACAGGACCTCGCTTCGATCAAAGGCCGGCGGGCGGGCATGGAATTCATGAAGAAGGTCCAGCCCGTGTTCCAGAACCCGTTCGACACTTTCAGCCCGCTGCGCCGAGTGGAGGATTATCTATACGACACGGCGATCAACTTCGGCCGGGCGCGTTCGCGCAAGGACGCCGTACCTGTCGCCGAGGAAGCGCTCCATCTCGTCGGACTATCAATAGAGGAAGTTACGAAGCGTTACCCGCACGAACTTTCAGGTGGACAGATCCAGCGTGTCTCCGTCGCGCGGGCGCTCATCCCTAAACCGAAACTCATCATTGCGGACGAGCCGGTGTCAATGGTCGACGCGTCCCTTCGCATGGCGATCGTTAACCTGTTCAAGAAGCTGCGCGATGAGCAGGGCGTGAGCGTCATCTACATAACCCACGATCTCGCGACAGCCTACTACATCAGCAACCGGATAGCCGTGATGCTGCGCGGGTACGTCGTGGAAGCGGGCCCGGTGGAAGCCGTCCTCGACCGGCCGCTCCATCCGTACACCAAGCTCCTCAAGGAGTCAGTGCCGAAACCGGCGCCCGAAGATCGGCTTTCATGGGCGAAGCGGATCGGACTTTCGACTACGGAAGTGAAGGATTACGGAAAAGTCGGCTGCAAGTTCGCGGCCCGTTGTCCCCAGGCTATGGATGTCTGCCTGACCGCCGATCCGCCCGATGTCGCGGCGGACGGTCGGCAGGTCAAGTGTTACTTGTACTCGACGAAAGCGAATTAGGAGGATCGAGTGAACAGAATCGTGGTCATCGACGACCTCGGGTCTACGAAAGGCCGCCCTAAAATGGTGAACACTTATTGGGGCGGCGTGACGGAAGACAACAGCGCAATGCTTGATCAGAGGTGGAAAAAATGAAAGCTAAAATCGTTTTTCATAAGGATTTCCAGATCTCGTCCGTCGACGAGCGGATTTACGGTTCGTTCGTGGAACACTTGGGCCGCTGCGTGTACACCGGAATCTATGAGCCGGGGCATCCGGAGGCCGACGACCTCGGGTTTCGGCGCGATGTCATCAAACTGGTCAAGGAGCTCAAGGTCCCCCTCGTCCGGTATCCGGGCGGCAATTTTGTTTCGGGCTACAATTGGGAGGACGGTATTGGTCCGGCGGGAGCGCGGCCGGTGCGGACGGACCTCGCCTGGAAGAGCCTTGAATCGAATCGGATCGGGACGAACGAGTTCGCCCAGTGGGCAAAACGGGCCGACGCCGACGTGATGATGGCGGTCAACCTCGGCACGAGGGGTGCGGACGCCGCGCGCAATATCGTCGAATACTGCAACATCCCGCGGGGGACCTACTGGAGCGATCTTCGCCGAAGTCACGGCTACGAGGACCCGCATGCGATCAAGCTCTGGTGCTTGGGCAACGAGATGGACGGCCCCTGGCAGATCTGCCATCGGACAGCTGAAGAATACGGTAGAATCGCCGCCGAAGCCGCCAAGGTTATGAAGTGGACCGATCCTTCCATCGAGCTTGTGGCCTGCGGAAGTTCCAACGCGCGGATGCCGACGTTCGGAGACTGGGAAAAGACGGTCCTTGACCACTGCTACGAGCACGTGGACTACATCTCTCTTCATATTTATTTCGCCAACCACGAGAACGATACGCCCAACTTCCTCGGCCGCAGTCTGGAAATGGACACGTTCATCAAGACGGTCGCGGGAATTTGCGACCATGTCAAAGCGAAGAAGCGAAGCGCCAAGACCGTGAACCTGTCGTTCGACGAGTGGAACGTTTGGTTTCACAGCCGGGACCAGGACAAGAAAGCGGAACCGTGGGGTTACGCGCCGTCTCTTCTGGAAGACATCTATACGATGGAGGATGCCCTGGTCGTCGGATGCATGCTTATCACGCTGCTCAGGAACGCCGACCGCGTGAAGGTAGCGTGCCTCGCGCAGCTGGTGAACGTCATCGCGCCGATCATGACCGTGAGCGGAGGCGGCGCCTGGAGACAGACGATTTTTTACCCGTTTTTGCATGCCGCAAAGTATGGACGCGGGGTGTCCTTGCAGCCGGCCGTGACTTGCGGAAAATACGATTCCCGCGAGTATTCGGGTATTCCCTACGTCGATAGCGCGGCTGTGTACGACGAGGCTTCAGGCGAGATTACCATTTTCGCGGTCAATCGGAACCTTGCGGAGCCGATGCGTCTGGACGTCGATCTGCTCGATTTCGGCAAGCTGCGCGTGATGGAGCATATCGCGATGCACAACGTCGATCTCAAAGCGGTGAACGGACCGGGCGTTGAACGCGTGGCACCGTGTTCGGTGTCGGGCGCCCGCATTGACGGTACGGCGATGGAGGCGCAACTCCCGGCCGCTTCCTGGAACGTGATCAGACTCGCTCCCGCGAAATGACGCCGACGGGGCGGACCCGCTCGATTTTGATTGGGACTTTGACATTTTTGGGCCTCGATGGTATCCTTGCGTGTACGTTAACGCACCGTGTCAAAGTCGTAAGGAGACAGTCATGATCGACCTGAAGAAATACGAATTCTGGTTTATCGTCGGGAGCCAGGACCTCTACGGAGAGGTAACTCTGGCCCAGGTTGCCGAGCACGCGAAAAAGATGGCCGCCGGTTTTGCCGGCGATCCCGCGCTTCCGGGATCCATGGTTCTCAAGCCCACTGTCCTCACACCCGCGGGTATCCGCCGCGTGTTCGAGGAAGCGAACGCGTCTCCCTCCTGCGCGGGAATCATCACCTGGATGCACACCTTCTCTCCCTCCAAGATGTGGATCGCGGGCCTTTCAATCAACAATAAACCGCTGCTGCACTTACACACCCAGTACAATCGGGACATCCCCTGGGCGAGTATCGATATGAACTTCATGAATCTCAATCAGTCGGCCCACGGAGATCGCGAGCACGGCTATATCCACGCCCGCATGCGTCTTCCGCGCAAGGTCGTGGTCGGACATTGGGAAGATCCGGAAGTTCGCCGCCGCATGGGAGTGTGGATGCGTGCCGCCGCGGCCGTGGCCGACGGCAAGAGTTCGGTCGTCGCCCGCTGGGGCGACAACATGCGCGAAGTCGCCGTAACCGAAGGCGACAAGGTTGAGGCTCAGATCAAATTCGGCTGGCAGGTGAACGGGTGGGGCGTCGGCGATCTGGTCGGCGAAGTGAACGCGGTGACCGATTCCGCGGTCGACGCGCTCATGAAGCAGTACGAGACTAAATACGAGCTTTCGGCCGCGGCTAAGACCGAGGGTCCCGCGCGTAAAGCGGTGAAGGAACAGGCCCGATTTGAACTCGGGATGAAAATGTTTCTGGATGAGGTCCGGGCCGGCGCCTTCACGACTACTTTCCAAGACCTTCACGGTCTACCGCAGCTTCCCGGGCTCGCCGTTCAGCGCCTTATGGAGCAGGGCTACGGCTTCGGCGGCGAAGGCGACTGGAAGACCGCCATGCTCGTTCGTTCGATGAAGGTTATGGCCTCGGGCCTCTCCGGCGGTACTTCATTTATGGAAGATTATACCTATCATCTTAAGCCGGGCAAGGAAGCCATCCTCGGCGCTCACATGCTGGAAGTCTGCCCGTCCATAGCCGCCGGAAAACCTCGTATAGAAGTGCACCCCCTAGGCATCGGCGGCAAGGGCGATCCCGCCCGGTTCGTGTTCGACGCCGCGACGGGAAAGGCTGTCTGCGCGACCATCATCGACCTCGGCGACCGTTTCCGCATGATAGTCAACGAGGTTGAGTCGGTGAAAATCGAAACGCCGATGCCCAAACTGCCGGTTGCGCGCGTCCTCTGGAAGCCGCTCCCGAGCCTGCAGGCAGCGGCCGAGTCTTGGATCATCTGCGGCGGCGCCCACCACTCCGGGTACTCCACGGCGATCGGCGTCGAGCACCTGCGCGATTGGGCCGAAATGGTCGGCATTGAGTTTGTCCGGATCGGAGCGGGAACATCACCCGACCGGTTGCGGGACGAACTACGTTGGAGCGAGGCATATTGGCAGGGGCTGCGTTAAGAATTTCAACGGGGGCCTGTCTGGAAAAAATCGGGCTTCACATCGCATGCGTAGCATGCGAGTCCTCGCCGGTAGGCTGCGGATTCGTTCAGCCCGATTTTTTCCAGACACCCCTCATCGTGAAGTATTAGCTCGGACACCTAACATCTCCCACCCGCCATCGATCGGGCAGGTGGGAGGTTGGATATCTTAGTGGAGGGAATATGGGTGCTGATCGGTTTCAATCGTTGCGGGAGGAGTCTTATGAGGCAAATATGGAGATTCCGAAGCGGGCGTTGGCCATATATACGTGGGGGAACGTGTCCGCGTTCGACGCAGCGAAGGGCATGTTCGCTATAAAGCCGTCGGGCGTATCGTATGACGAACTCAAACCGGAAATGATCGTAATCGTCGATCTTGACGGGAAGGTCGTGGACGGAAAGATGATTCCTTCATCGGACACTAAAACGCACCAGGTACTCTATAGAACCTTTAAGGGTATCGGGGGGATTACGCATACCCATTCTCCCTACGCCGTCGCGTGGGCGCAGGCCCGTAAGCCGGTGCCAGTGTACGGTACCACGCACGCCGACCACGGCGCCGAAACCATTCCTTGTACGCCCGTCATGGGTCCGGCGGCCGTCGCCAACGATTACGAACTGGAGACGGGGAACCTCATTGTGGATACGTTCAAAGCCTCCGGCCAAAATCCCCTGCATATGCCGATGGTGCTCGTCGCGGGGCACGGTCCCTTTGCTTGGGGGGCGAACGCGACCAAGTCCGTTTATCATGCCGCCGTGCTTGAGGAAGTCTGCAAGATGGCTTCCTTGACGCTTGCCCTCGATCCGCACGCCGCGCCGCTGCCGGAACATATCATCCGGAAGCACTGGGACCGCAAGCATGGACCAGGAGCGTATTACGGACAGAAAGGATAGGTCCGGGTACGGCTTTACGGTAAATACCGGGGCTGCCGACGAAAGAAAGGCCCGCTCGCTTGTCCTCGGCCTTCGGCCTGCGGGAGACGCTCGCGGGCCTTTCTTTCTGGCGCGCCCCGGCCTTTGTCGTAGATCGTACAGGACAAAGCCTTTCTATAATGCTGATTGTCATGGGCGGCGCGGCATGGATTCCGCCGCGCGCGCGAGCGCGCAATTGATCTATTCCTATCGGAACACGACTGCAGGTCGTATGCCGCGTCAGGTTATTGTGCGGAATCGCTACTGCGATACTGCACCCCCGCATGCTAAGCAATATCGCGAATTTCACAGTAGGTATGCGCGCCCTCACCGTAAAAGGCCGGGCCGCGCCAGTAAAGATGGGTACGAACGCTTCCCGCACGAGCGGAGCGAGGAGGACTAGTGAGTCCCCATCTTTACGTCGGCAGGCCCGGTTCATACCGTGAAAGCCGCTTATCGATTTACTGTTCGGGGTATTACTTCAGCGCCTTCACCGCGGCCGTCTCGATCGGCAAACACTGGTGGTAGCGTTTGAAGTAGGCTTCAAAGCCGGCGACGTCCTTCGGGTTTGGCTTGACTGGTTTGCCGATGCTTTTGGCGATCAGTTTGTCCAGGTAATCGGGGAGCGTCAGCTTCTTGTCCTTGCGGATCATGAAGGCCGCCAGGAGCGCCATGCCCCACGCGCCGCCTTCTCCGGCTGCCGTGGGTAGGCTGATCGGCGTATTGGTCGCCGCCGCCATGATGCGCTGGCCGACGTGCGCGGTCTTGAAGAAGCCTCCGTGGCCGCGGATCTCGTCGACTTTCACGCCTTCCTCGTTGTAGAGGACGTTGAGGCCTGTTCGGAGCGCGCACAGGGATGTGAACAGGAGCGAGCGAACGACGTTTTCCAGCGAGAAGGTGCTGTCGGGCGCGCGCGCGAAAAGCGGCCGGCCTTCGGTAAAGCCGGTCAGGTGCTCGCCGGAGAGGTAGCTGACGTGGAGCAAGCCGCCCGCGTCGTCGTCGCCGTTGAGCGCCGCGTCAAGGAGCTTGTCGTAGAGTTCGGCTTTGGACGCTTTGCTACCCATGAGCTTGGCGGCATTGCCGAATATTTCCATCCACGCGTCCAGGTCCGACGTACAGTTATTGGAGTGCGCCATGCCGACCGGTTTTCCGTCCGGAGTCACGACGACGTCGATTTCGGACCGCGCTTTGGACAGTGTCTTCTCCAAGACCAGCATCGCGAACACGGAGGTTCCCGCGGATACGTTGCCGGTGCGGACGCGGACGCTGTTGGTCGCGACCATGCCGGTGCCCGCGTCGCCTTCAGGTGGACAGAGCTTGATACCGGCCTTGAGCTTTCCGCTCGGGTCGATGAGCTTGGCTCCTTCCTCCGTGAGCGTTCCCGCCTCGGCTCCGGCGGGGAGCGTTTTGGGGAGGATGTCGCGTAGCTTCCAGGGGTAGCCGCTTTTGGCGATTTTCGCGTCGAACTTTTTGACCATCGCCTGCTCCCAGTCTAGCTTGGCCGGATCGATCGGGAACATACCGGAAGCCTCTCCGACGCCCATCACCCGGTTGCCCGTTAACTTCAGGTGGATATAGCCGGACAGCGTCGTCAGGTAGGCGATGTTTTTCACGTGCGCGTCGTTGTTGAGGATTGATTGGTACAGGTGCGCTATGGACCAGCGCTGGGGTATTGCGAAGTTGAAAAGCTTTGTGAGTTTTTCCGAGGCTTCTCCGGTGATGTTGTTGCGCCAGGTGCGGAAGGGCGACAGCAATTTCCCTTTCTTATCCAGCGCGATATAGCCGTGCATCATGCCGCTGAATCCGGCCGACGCGACAGACTTGAGCGTGATTCCGTACTTTTTTTTGACGTCCTGGGCTAAGGCCTTGTAGCACGAAGCGATTCCCGCCCAAACGTCGTCCAGGTCGTAGGTCCACACTCCGTTCACAAGCCGGTTCTCCCAGCTATGGGAACCGGAGGCTAGAGCTTTCCCCTTTCCGTCGATCAGTACGCCCTTGATCCGGGTGGAGCCGAGCTCGATTCCTAAGACCGCCTCACCTCGTTCGATGAGAGCCGACATTGCTTTTTTCGCGACTTCTGTTTGCGGTTCCATACAACTTCCTGTCCGCCGTTTGGCGATGATTTCTAAGTGTCTGTAGCCAGTATATCTCCGTCTTTGCGGGGCCGCAATGATGAATTTAAGCGCGCTTCAAATTGAGGCGAACAAGTAGCAAATAGAAAGTCGCCGGCTTGGGTCTTTCTAGGTGTTGGCCATATCCATATCCAGGACCAATTCCTGGATGCGATCCGGGTCGGTGATTTGTTCCATCAGGATCTCCGCGGACCTGCGACCGATTTCGCGACTCCTTTGGTTGATCGTCAGGAAGGCGGTTCGGCTGAAATCGAGGAATTCGTCCAGGTCGAATAGCGCGAGTTCTACTTCGTGCCGCTTCGCGCCGCTGGAATCGAGTTCGCGCAGCGCTCGTACCACATGGGAAAGGTTTCCCGGAGAGATCGTCAGGATCGCGCTTATCCCTGGGTTGTCGGCCAAAAAAGTTTTTATTTTTTCAATCAGTTTTTTTCGGTGTTCCGGATCAGTCGATAAATGTATTCCCACGTCATCGTCGAATCCTTGGAATACCAAGTCTTCGGTATTGAGAATTCCCGCTTCGTTCATGGCGCTCTGGAAGCCGTCGACGCGGTCCCGTATCGCGCTCGTGCTGGATGGCGCGTAGGTAGATATAAACGCGATTCGCTTATGTCCCTTTTTCAGCAGTTCTTTCGTGATGCGGTAGGCGCCTTCGGTATTGTTTGAAATCACATAGCTGGTTTTTATTTTCGTGAAGCGCTTATCTACCAGCACGAAAGGAAACTTTGAAAGTTTCATTCGAAGAATTTCTTCGTCGTAGTATTGCCCCTCAACGGGATAAATGATCATGCCGTCAATCTTGTCTGCAATGAGTCCGCGGATTATTTCTTCCTGCCGTTCGAACGATCCGTTGGCGAGACAAAACCGCAGTTTGTGTCCCCGGATCGTCAGAACGTCATTTATACCGGTAAGGATATTGATGACGTGGTGGCTGATGAGGCTCGCGGTGACGAAGGCTATCGTTTTGGGAGTCGAGGGGCTCGCGCTGAGATGGACGGTATTCGCGTCCGTTATGAAGGTGCCTCTGCCGGGGATGCGATAGATAATTCCCCGTTCCATAAGTACTTTGAACGCTTTCTCAGTGGTAATCTTACTCACCGTGAACTTTTTTTGGAGTTCTTCGCTGCTTATGAGCTTTTGATTCGGTTCGAATTTCCTGTCTCTAATTTCCTGAAGCACAAAATCACAGATTTCCAGATACAGAGGTTTTCGATTCTTGTCCGCCGGTTTGCCCATCTCATCTCCCGTTTCGCGAATCGTATCACAAAATGGCAAGAATAAAAATTCAATTGACAAGATGTAAAAGCATGTTATTATTATGCATAATATATATAACATGGATAATACGAATTGTAAATCGTGAACATAAAAAAAGTAAGAAAAGCGCGGGAAAAATCTTAGGTTGCCTGACAGGAGATTACAATGGGCATGGCCGAGTCTTTCAGATCATTGAAGAAGGTCGCTTCGTACAGTGTTGTCGGAAACGAAGCTCGTTTTGTCGTCGACACGGACAGTACGAGCGTGGTCATCGTTTTTACATTGTATGAATCAGGAGTTATTCGGTACCGCCTGGAACAACCTGGAATATCACGATTCAGATTCGATCTATTCGACAAAAAGCGGGCAGTTGAAGCGAAGCCTACGTTGAGCGAACGCGACGGGTCGGTAGAAATACGGGCAGCCGGTATCAGTGTGAAGGTTGATCTTCAGTCTTGGCAGGTCCGATTCGGTTCCGATGACGCTTTCTTGACCGAGTTCGCCAAAGACGTCAACGCGCGCGCCGATTGGGTGAGCTTGCCCACCGGCTTCGTCGATGTCGACGGACAGCCTTCACGAGCTCGCGTTAATTTTGAACTCGATCAAAACCGATTCTTTTTCGGTTTGGGTGAGAAATTCGTGGGTCTCAACAAGAAAGGGCAAAAGATAATCGAATGGAACGAGAATCCATACGGCAGTGCGACGGAGAAAGCGTATAAAAACATACCGCTCCTCGTTTCTAACGCCGGCTATGGCCTTTTTCTCAATGAGACGGCTCGCAGCGTCTGGGATGTGGGACAAAGCTCAAATTTTTCTTTATCGATCGAGGTCGATAATCCCGGCTTCGACTTGTTCATCCTCTTCGCTCCGGACATGAAGGCGTTGCTGCGCAGCTATTCCAATTTTACGGTAAAAGCCGCGCTTCCTCCCCGTTGGTCCTTTGGACTCTGGATTTCTCCTTTCGGCAATTACCTAGCCGCGGGCAGCGTCTGGCAGCAAAAAGAGTTCTTGGACTTTGCCAAGCTTGTCAGGAAAAAAGGGATGAGCGGAGATGTCATCCACTTGGACCCGTATTGGATGGGTAAGCAGAAAAAACTGTGTGATTTCATCTGGGATCCCCTTGATTACCCCGATCCGAAAGGCTTCATCCAAGAGCTTAAAAAACTTGGCTTCAAATTGTGCCTCTGGGAACATCCGTATATCGAGAAAGGCTCCGACCTCTACAACGAGGGGGCGGCCAAGGGCTTTCTGATTAAGCGGGCGGACGGTTCGGTTTACGACTACAACATCGTCATAATTCCGGCGGAACGCCGCGTGGCGGAGGCCATCGAATATAAAGAGAACTTTTACGCGCTCGGCGGCGTGGTGGATTTTACGAATCCCGACGCCGTCGCGTGGTACAAGGATCTGCATCGACCGCTTATCGATATGGGAGTCGCTACTTTCAAAACGGACTTCGGCGAAGTTATTCCCTACGACGGGCATTTCAAGAACGGATGGACCGGACGTGAAAACCACAACCTGTTCGCGTACCTCTACAACAAGGCTGTTTGGGAAGTGCAGAAAGAATACACCGACCGGCCCATGCTTTGGGGGCGTTCGGGTTACGCCGGGAGCCAGGCGTTTCCCGTACAGTGGTCGGGCGATCCCCTTGCCGATTTCCGAAGTCTTGAATCGACTATTCGCGCGGGCCTGAGTTACGGTTTTTCCGGGGTTCCGTTCTGGAGTTTCGATATGGGCGCCTTCAAGGGCCTGCCGACGATGGAAGCCTACGTCCGCTGGTCTCAGACCGGTTTGCTGATTTCTCACTCCCGGTTCCACGGGACTTCTCCCCGCATGCCGTGGGATTACGGGGACGCGGCGGAAAAAGCGGTCATGAAATACATCAAGCTGCGTTACTGCCTACTTCCGTATATCTATGCCACCGCCCTTCAATCGTGCGCTTCGGGGATCCCGACGATTCGGGCCCTCTGCCTTGAATTTGAAAATGACGCCGGATCGTACCAATCTGAAACCGAATTCCTTTTAGGCGATTCCCTCCTTGTCGTTCCCGTGCTCAATGCCGAAGGGATGGCCGACATCTACCTCCCTCGTGGCATCTGGTACGATTATGAGACCGGCGAACGGCTTGAGGGACCGATGTCGACGCGGAAGAAAATGCCGCTGGATCAAGTTCCGCTGTTCGTGCGTGCGGGGAGCGTGCTTCCTACGACGAAATGCGAAATGACGGTTCTTGATTTTTGGGAAAACCTTACCGTCGACGTATACGGAAAAGCCAACCGCATCGTGGAAATTCCGGAAGAGGGCGGTGCTAAGGCAACGACCATAAAGGTTTCCTCACAAGGTCGAAAATGTACGGTGGAAATCGACAGTCCCAATCGGGAATGGCTCTTCCACTTCAATGATGTCGGGGAGCCGAAGAATTGTACGATGTCCGGGCAAGACTCAAAGCTACTCGGTTATGACGCAAAAAGACGGATTGCGTCCGTGCAGTTCAAGAAAGCGGGTCATCTTACGTTCGCCTTCGAGGCGGACTGATCGCGGAAAATCGCAATCGCAGTAAGGAGGGATCATGAGAAAGACGGTCATTATCGGTATGGCGTTGTTAATCGGCGTCGCGGCGTGGGCGGGCGGTAGCAGCGAGCCAAAAAAGGTGACGGTGCCCGACAATATCCAATGGGTCACCGCGGATCGGATAGGTAATCCTAACGCGTCGATAAGCATTTCGTTCGCGGTCGACAACACGTATTCTCATCTGACGCAAACCGCTTCCCGCAAAGAGTATCTGACCAAGCGTATGGAAGAATGGGCGAAGATGAATCCCGACGTAAAGCTTATTCCGCAGATCCTCGCGGCCAACAACAATGAGCGGCTCGCCAAGCAGCTTGAACAAGCCGCTACCGGATCTCAAGTGGACGCGGCAATGATCGACGGCCAGTTTGTTCCGTTGTTCTACCGCTGGCTGCAACCCATTGACAAATATTTCACGAAAGAGGAAATGGACGATTGGTTCGAGTGGTGCAAGAAAGAAGCTATGATCGATCCCGCGGACGGGAAGATGAAAGCCGCGTGGTTCATCACCAACACCGTCGGCCTTTGGTACAATAAAGAAGCTGTGCCGAAGCCGCCCAAAAGCTGGGACGACGTCATAACGGTCGGGAAAGACCTCAAGAGCAAAGGTTGGCAATACGGCATGCTCGCCTGGGGCGGCAAGAACGAGCAGATCAGCTACGGTTCGGTCATGCCGATGTTCTTCGGCCTGGGCGGAAATCTTGTCGACAAAGACGGGAAACCGATATACGGCGACGCCGCCAATAAGGCCAAGCTTGCCGAAGTATTCGCGTTCTGGGACCGGGCCGTGAAAGAGGGTATTGTTCCCCAGCGCGTGCTCGACATCAACAACAACGGAGACTTGGCTGCCGAAGCGGTGAAGGATAAGAGCGTGGCCATGTTCCTCGGCGGATCCTGGCTCTACAGCATACTCAAGGACAATCTGAAAGATAAGTTCGCCAATTGGGAGTTCGCCGGCACGCCGCAGAAAAGCGGGGAAATGCGGATGCAGGTTCCCGGCGGCTATTGCATGGCCTTCTTCTCCAAAGATCAGAAGAAGCTTGAACTCGCGGTCAGCTTCATGAAGTACGTATTCCTCGGAAAGGACGGAATGGCCGGCTGGTGTCAGGCGGCGGGATATACCCCTGTCAGAAACAGCGTCCTCAAGGATTTTCCCTTCTTCAGCCAAGACAAGTTCCAAAGCGCTTTCGGGCAGGTTATCGCCGCCGGCGCGCGACTTCGGCCGAACACTTCCACCTATCCGATCATAAGCGAACACATCCAGGAAGGGTGGCAGAACGTCATTCTCCAGAAGCAGACTCCCGCGGATGCCGTAGACAACGCTTTTAAGAAGACCCTTAACCAGATCAAGTAAATCGCTGAAATGGGGGCTGCAAAATAACCTGATCGGTTGTTTTGCGGCCCTTTCATTGGGGAATCGACGCATGACAAGAATCAAGCACGGACCGCTGTATCGGCATCCGCTCAAGTGGCTTATGCCGATGATCGTGATGCTCGGCCTTTTTTATTGTTATCCGCTTTTCGATGTTGTCAGATTCAGTTTCACCAACGCGTCTATTCTCAAGCCGACGTACAACTATACTTTTAATTCTTATCTGAAAGTATTCGGCGATCCGGAAGTATTGGGTACGTTCATCGTTACCTTCATCTTTGTTTTTTCGAACGTCATCATGCAGATAGTTCTCGGGATGCTTATCGCTCTGCTCATCAATTCGGGAATGAAGCACAGACTTCCCTTCACCGAAGGCGGGCGTACCATTGTTTTGATAGCCTGGATGATACCGGGCGTACTCGTCGGTCTGGTGTGGCGCTTGATCCTTTCTGGTTCCAATTTCGGCATTCTTAATTATTTATTCGAAGTGGCCGGATTACCCCGCGTCGGCTTTCTTTCCGAACCGAACTGGGCTTTATTCTCCACGACCTGTGTCAATATCTGGCGCGGCACTGCCTTCAGCATGATTATGCAGTATGCGGGCCTGCAAAAAATACCGGAACAATTATATGAAGCGGCGCGCGTAGACGGCGCAAACGTCTTTCAGCAATTCTGGAAAATAACGCTGCCTCTTTTGCGGAATATTGTGTTCATCAACCTGGTGCTGATCACTATCTATACGTTCAATACGTTCGATATGATCATGGCGTTGACCGGCGGCGGTCCCGCGCGGTCGACTGAAGTTCTTACCCTGAGCGCCTATAAACAGATGTTCAAATTCTTCGATATGGGAACGGGTTCGGCTGTCGCCGTAATTCTGCTTCTCATCAATCTTACAATGGCGGTCCTGTACTACCGTTTTATTTTGCGGGACTCTTCCGCGGAAGCGCAATAAGGGGACGTCATGCAGGAAAAACTACCCAAAAGCTACATTGTTTTATTTTATGTTCTGTTGGCTTTCATCATCATTCTTTTTATCGGCCCCATCCTTTGGATGGTTTCTCTTTCCTTCAAAACGAAGGTAGAAGTTTTCGGCTATCCGCCGCGGCTTTTACCCGAACATCTCATGTTCTCCAATTACCTTGAAGTTATCACCAATAGCGGCATCCCCAGAAACCTCATGAACTCGTTCACTCTGACGCTGTTTTCCACCATGGGGAATCTGCTGGTCACCGTTCCGGCCGCCTTCGCGTTTTCTCGCTTCCGCTTCACGTTCCGCAATCAATTTCTGTTCGTCATCCTGATGTTCCAGATGATTTCCCAACTCATTATCGCTATTCCCTTGTACCGGTACTTCATCAATCTGCGCATGCTCAATTCTCATTTTGGTCTCATTCTGATTTATATAACGGTCCAGGTTCCTTTCACGGTTTGGCTGCTCAAAGGTTTTTTCGATTCGATTCCGATCCAGCTTGACGAAGCCGCGATCATCGATGGGACCACCGAGGTTCAAACCCTGTTTAAAATTCTGCTGCCCTTGGGGATGCCCGGTATCGCGACCGCTTTGGTATTCAACACGATCAACGCGTGGGGCAATTTCATCATTCCGTTTATTTTCCTGAATGATTCGAATCTCCAGCCGATTTCCGTAGGTATTCTCAGCTACCTCAGTACCCAATCAGAAGGGGACGTGACCACTCACTTGATGGCGGTCGCCTCGGTTCTGGGTTTGATTCCCGCGGTCGTCATAATCGTGGGTCTGCAAAAATTCATCGTCAGCGTCCTCACCGCCGGAGCGGTCAAGGAATAACATCTCGGAACTACTAACGGAGAGGTCCGCATGTCACAGAAACTGAATCCCGTAGTCTGGAATAAAATCGTCTTCGATAGTGGTTTTTGGAAATCCCGTCAGGAAACAAATCGGACGGTCACGCTTCCAGCGGAGTATAACCAACTCAAAGTTACCGGACGCATCGAATCGCTCAAACTCCAATGGAAACCGGGAATGCCGCATAAGCCGCACCACTATTGGGATTCAGACGCGGCTAAGTGGATAGAGGCGTCAGCTTACAGCCTTGGCAACACCCCTGACGCGAAGCTAGAAGCGATGGTCGATGAGGTTATTGAATTAATTGCCGCTTCCCAGCAGAGCGATGGGTATCTCAATACGTATTATTCCTCGGTTGAACCGGGAAAACGCTGGACGAATGTGCACGTCATGCATGAGCTGTATTGCGCCGGACACCTGCTTGAAGCCGCCGTAGCGTACTTTGAGGCCGTTGGTAAGAGACGACTTTTAGACGTCATGATTCGGTACGCGGATCATATCGATTCGGTATTCGGACCCGAACCAGGTAAGATACGGGGATACCCGGGTCACGAAGAGCTCGAACTCGCGTTGGTCAAACTGTATCGCGCGACTAACGAAAAACGCTTTTTGAATCTTGCTGAATATTTCGTAAATGAACGAGGCAAGCAGCCGTATTTCTTCGAAAAGGAAACGCTCGCCCGCGGCGATGATCCAGCTAAGAACGCTCACCGCGAGGTTCTGAATCGTGATTATTTGGCTGAAGGAGCCTACGCCTTATATCAGTCGCACGTTCCGGTCCGGGAGCAAAAGACGGCAGTCGGGCACGCGGTTCGCGCGATGTATCTGTACACAGGGATGACCGATATCGGAATCGAGGCCGGTGATGAATCGTTGGTAGAAGCGTGTAAAACGCTTTGGCAAAATGTCACGCGGCGCCGTATGTCGGTTACCGGCGGAATCGGTCCGCTCGAGGGCTGTGAACGGTTCACCTTCGATTACGATCTCCCGAACGAAACCGCCTACAACGAGACCTGCGCCTCTATCGGCCTGATCTTCTGGGCGCACAGGATGCTTCAAGCCGATCTGAACGGCGATTACGGCGACGTGATCGAACAGACGCTTTATAACGGAGTCCTCAGCGGCGTATCCCTGACAGGCGACACGTTCTTTTACGCGAATCATTTGGAAGTCGAACCGGGTTTGTACACGAATCGGGTCAACCGAAACGTGCGCATGCTGCCCCGCCGTCAGTCCTGGTTTGAGGTTTCGTGTTGTCCCCCCAATCTGGCGCGGCTGGTCGCTTCCTTGGGAGGGTATCTGTACACAACGTCCGATGCGGGTGTCCAGGTCCATTTGTACGCTCAGAGCAAAGGGGTTTTCTCGATCAAAGAGGTGGAAACGACAATCAGGCAGGAGACGAATTATCCTTGGGACGGGTCCGTCAGGATCGTGGTAAGCCCAGCAGCTCCGACTGCTTTCGATTTTACCTTCCGCATTCCAAGCTGGTCGAAGCAAGCGTCCATCAAAGTTAACGGTTCGGCGGTGTCCGTTTCCGTCGTGAAAGGTTACGCGACCATCAATCGGGTTTGGACCGCTAACGATACCGTGGAGATTGATTTCCGCATGCTTCCTTATTTGGTGGAAGCCCATCCTTCGGTGCGTTTCGATTGCGGAAAAGCGGCACTGATGCGCGGCCCCGTAGTGTATTGCCTTGAAGAGACCGATAACGGGAAGAACTTGTGGGATGTTGTGCTGGCCGCCGATTCCAAGTTCGCCTCAAGCTATGAGCCGAGTCTCCTGGGCGGTGTCGTTTCCCTCACAAGCGAAGCGAAAAGTCGGGATCTTTCGGAATGGACGGACGCTTTGTATCGGCCCGTCGGGTCAGGGTACCGAAAGCGAGAAATAAAAGCGATTCCCTATTACACCTGGAGTAACCGTGACCCGGGTGAGATGCTTGTGTGGATGCGGTTAGGCCTTTAGCCGGAACTCAGCAGCATCATATAAAACGGAATGCTCAAAAGACTTACGATAGTAGTGAGCGTCGTTACCGTTGCCGCGTATTCGGCGTCGGCTCCGTAAGCCTCGGCGATTATGGATGTGGTTGTCATTGCGGGCATCGCCGACTGGATCACAAACACGTTTTTCATGAGCGGCGGTAGTCCGAGGACTGTGGAGATAGTAAATACGAGCGCGGGCGCGATCACGAAACGGCCGAGCAGAACGAAGACTACCGACGCGTCCAGTTTCATCTTTTTCAATTTGACGGAAGCCATTACGATGCCGATGAAAATCATCGATAAAGGCGTGGTCATGTTGCCGAGGTATCGGAAGGTGTCGGAGAGAAAGGGAGGTAGTTTAATATCGAGCATGATAAGAAATACGGCTGCCATGAAACCGCACAAGGGCGGTGAGAGAATATTTCTCAGCGATGCGACTGAGACCAGTTTTGCCTTGCTCGGGCCGCCGTCCCGGGCTATTGAATAAGACCCGAAAGTCCAGAAGAACACGGTAGTAGCGATGTAATAGAGCAGAGCGTAGGGTAAGCTCGCGTCTCCGAAGAGGGCGAGGTTCACCGGTAGGCCTATGAAGATGGTATTTGAAAGCGAGAACATCGTGCAGAAGGTGCCACTTCTGTTTCGCGGAACGCGTATCAGCCGGGCGATTATAACCGCGAGGATAATGCAGATCACGTTGACCGCGAAAGGTATATACAAGCCTCCCGCCAAACCGACAAGTTTTTCCTTGTCGTAGGTGCTCGTCAGGTTGGAGACCATGAAGGAGGGGAGGGCGACGGTAATCACTATCGTCGAGAAGAGCTTCGCGGCTTTTTGGTCGATGATCTTCTTTTTGCTGAGAAAGATACCAACGGAAATCATGAGAAGAATACTGAGAACTCCGCGAACGGCGTTAAAAAAGAGCATGTTTTCCTTCTTTGTTCATGAACGCGTCGCTTCCGTCATCCGGCTTTGCCGGCTCTATCGCGCCACCAGATAAAGATGGGGAGAGCGCACAAGAGCAATACGACGCCGCCCGCGATGAAAGCGAGGGAAAACCCCAGGTTCTGGGCGAGGACGCCGAAGAAGATCGGATTCGCCAGTTGCGCCAAGCGGTTTCCCGTCAGCCTGATTCCCATCGCGACGCCCCGGTCTTCCGGTGGAACGCCTTCGGACACCGTCGCCATGGAAAGGGGAAGGGAGAGTCCCAACCCGATGCCGACGAGTATCGCGTTTATGGTCAGCGTGAGGTAATTATCGCAGAAGGGTGTAATACCGATACCGACGGCCATGACGACAATCGAGATGATGAGCGCGGGGAATCGGCCGCCGACAGCCTTGATGAATTGACCCATGAACCCGCGAACGGACATAGAAACAAGGGCGCGCAGAGAGAGGAAGAAGCCGATCGCCGTCGCCGAATACCCTAAGCCATTCATCAGCACGGGGAAAAAGGTCGTACGGGCGCCGTCGGCAAAGAGAACGGCAAAACTGGCAATGATCGCGATAATCGCGTAGTCGTTAATATAGTGCCGAAAGCCCTTTTTCTTTTTCGGTTCGCCTGAGCGTTTTGGGGGAAGATCCTTATCCAGGCCGATATTTGAGACGAATCGGGGCAAGGTGAGACCTATCAGCAGTAAAATGCCGGTCATGATCGCCCAGGTCACCGCGTGTCCCGCAAAGTCGATCACGAGCCCCGCGCTGAAAGGCCCCAAGAGCTGGCCGACGGCATTCGCCATTCCGTACCAGCCGAAATCGAGGTTGAGGTCGCGTCCTTCGCCCAGGTTGCCGATATGCGCCTGCGCGCCCACGATGAACAGGATTTTCCCGATCTCGAAGAAAACGAGTCCGATGAAGAGAGAGACGATCGAGGGGAAGAAGGTTAAAAACAAGGTCGTTGCCGCGCAGAGCAGCATCGACAGACTCATCATCTTCGCGCTGCCCCATTTTCCTACCAGCACCCCGCCGGGAACCGCGACCAGAAGTGATCCGATCGCGCTGACGCTGATGACCGCCCCCAAGAGTCCCGGAGACGCTTTCATGTGAATAAGCACGAGGGGGACCAGCGGACCGGTCATCATCATGCCGAAAAAAGCCAAACCAACGAAAACGCAAAGCGCTAGGAGATCTCTATCGGCGGGATTCGTGGGGATGCGCAATTTTTCACGTAGATTCATGGTGGTGGTATGCAGTATATCTGATATTTTAAGCGCGTGTCTAACCGAAAACACATGATTATCTTGACTACATGATCTCTCGCGAAGCATCATCGACCAATGACGATCCTACCTGGTCTCACCAGCACTAAAAAAGACCGAATGTCTGCTTTTATCGATGAACTTCGCCGTTCCGCCATCCGCAGTATCGCCCTTTTTCCGACTTGCCTGTCCGCGATTGAGCGGAAAGCCATATACGCGGAGCTGGAATCCATTGAAGGACTACGTATCCCGCATATTCATTTACGAGCCGATTGCGCCCTGAGCGAAGTCGAATACCTCATCGACCGTTTCGGCGCCGAAGTGTTCAATATTCATCCGCGGGCGAGTACTCACCCTTTCGGCGTGATCCCCGCGGCTCTCGCTAAACGTTTTTTCGTTGAAAACGTCGATATTCCCGTAGAAGAGGCGGATATCGACGGCAGTGCCGGCCCCGCGCTCGGCGGACTCTGTCCCGATTTTTCCCACATTGAGAACGCGCGTCTACTAGGGCGTGATCAGTATGTTCAAAAGACCGAGAGTCTCCTTGCGCGCTACTCCGTCGGTTGCTGCCATCTTTCCGCCATCCGCGTAGGGGATCCGAATGTGTGGTCGGGCGAATGGGATCACCACGATTTCAAGTCGCTTTCCGATTTGGATTACCTTACGAACTACCGCGCTTTCATGTCGCCGCGCTGGGGCTCTTTGGAGTTGGAAAACCCGCTCTCAGAACAGCTGGAGGCGGTAGCGTATCTGACTGGTCTTTTCGCGCCGACCCCTTATTCGCGGGTGTCTACGGTTGAAAGCAGGTAGGGACGTTTTCGTGGCCGATCGAGAGCGCGTGTACCTGACGGTCGATCTCGCACGGGCGTCCGATACTCATCCGAATACTGTTCGCCTTTATGAACAGTGGGGTTTTTTGGCTCCGGCGGCGCGGGGCGACAACGGATACCGCCTGTGGACCGCGGACCATCTGGATCAGATGGTATTCGCCCGACGGGCTCTGCACGGTGAGTGGCCGGGGCGCAGGATTAGGGAATCCGCTCTTTCCCTTGTCCGTCTGGCGGCGACCGGCGACCTATCGGCAGCAGCGGAATATGCTCGCTCTCATGCGTTGCTTGTGCGGGAAGAACGTGGGAGAGCCGAGGCCGCCGCCGCTTTTTTGGAAAGCTGGGCGAACGGTAAGGCGGACCCTCGTTCGTCAATCGCTCCGCCTCTTTCTCCACGTGATGCCGCCGCCGCCGTGGACGCCACGGAGGGGCAGGTTCGGAATTGGGAACGAAATCACCTGATCAATACGCCCCGTGATAAACGCACGGGGCAGCGAATGTACGGTTTCATTGAGATCGGCCGCTTGCGCGTAATTCGTACGCTTCTCTTGGCCGGGTACAGCGTTATGGCGGTGCTCCGCATGACGACGGAACTTGATAAAGGCAGGCGGTCCGATCTCCGCGATGTACTGGATACGCTCGCGGACGGGGAGGAGGCATTTACCGCCTTTGACTGTTGGCTAACCTCGCTCGACGCGCAGGAAAAACGGGCGGCCGAAATTATCGGCCTCATCCGGACACGGATCGCGCGGCGGAACCTCCACCGGGAAGCGCCGCCGCGTCCGTTTAGTTAAGCACGTTGCGGACCGAACGCGCCGCTATCAGCGTGCCGCCGAGACCAAACGCGCAGGAGATTGAGAGGGCTATAGGCACGGTTCGCGGATCGCCGGTTCCGGAGAGCAAATATCGCATCGCTTCCATTATGTATGTGAGTGGGTTTACCACGGATACGGAGCGCAACCACGCGGCGCCCATCAATTCGCGCGGAGCGAAGGTCGGCGCGAGGAATAGCAACATGAAGACGATTGTCCCGACCGTTCCCGCGAGCTCCACCTTTCCCGTACGCATGACCATAGCCGCCGATGCCGCTGAGACTCCTCCTCCGAACAGCGTTGCCAACGAGGCCGCGGAGAGCGCCGCTATGGCGGCGGCGGCTGGTCCGTTACGCATCGGCACGCCGAGGATAAACCCTATTCCGATCAGCGCCAGCGATGATATGAAGACTCCTACCGCGTCGGCGAGGATCGCCGCGAGTACGAAGGCTGAACGGGGCGTCGGCGCTAGGGCAAGCCGCTTGAAGTAACCGGACGCGATGTCCCTGCTCAAGGCCTGGGCAGACCCCGCCGATGAGCCGAAAACTAAGGACACGACTCCCATCGGTAAAAGAAAGGCGAGGTAGCCGGCTCCCTCAAACTCGGGAAGACCGCCGATGCCGCCGAGTCCCGCGTCATACACGATCAGAAAAAAGAGACTCATACCGAGCCCCGACAGAAGCGGGAACGGATTCAAAACAAAGAGCTTGAACGCCCGCCCTATGATGAGCATACCCGCTTTACGCATGAATGGCCTCCCTATCGGCTTTTCCAAGAAACGCGAGGTATCCTTCTTCAAGGCCCTCCCCCAAAATCCCCGAACCGTGTTCATCGATGAAACCTTTCACGGTTCCCCGGTAGGTCATTATCCCCTCATCGATGATCGCGAGGTCCTCGGCGTGCTTTTCCGCTTCCTCAAGATACTGTGTCGAAAAAAGGATGGAGGTCCCTTCCTCTCGGTTGAGCCTGAGCAATTCTTCCCAAAATAGGGCACGTACTTCCGGGTCCATGCCGACTGTCGGTTCGTCCAGAAACAAGAGTTTTGGAAAGTGAACCAAAGCCAACGCGACGTGCAGTCGTCGTAGGTTTCCGCCGGATAAGTCCTTTGCTTTACGATTGGAGGATTCGTTGAGACCGAATCGACTTTCAAGATCGGCGGCTCGTTCCTTTGCCTTTTTAGTGTCCATCCCGTACAATCGGCCTTGAAACAGAAGTTGGGCGCGAACGGTCGATGTCGGATCGATCTGCGCTTCCTGCAGAGCTACCCCTATTCGTGAACGGATAGGTACGGTATTCCCTTTGAGGGGGATATCGTCGATTCGTACCGTTCCGGCATCCGCGCGCGATAGTGTGCATAAAATGCGGATCAGCGTCGATTTGCCCGCACCGTTCGGGCCAAGAAGCGCAAAGCGGCTTCCTTCTTTTACGACAAGATCCACGTTCTTGAGCGCCTTCGGCCCTTTCCGGTAGGTTCGTTCGATCCCTCTCGCTTCGATGATGTGTTTGGTCATTGCATACTCCTTATGCGTGTTTCGGGAGGGTATCCTGTCCCTATCGGGGTGGTGCGATACTGGAGGGTTTAATTCGTATGCATGGGCGTCATCCGGTTGTTCCGGCACCGCGCGCTCTGAGTACGCGCTAACTAATCGCTTAGATAAGGATTTTCTGGGGAATAAGCCAGAGGAGTTTCGCGTCGTCCGAATCGGGGACGGTCTCAACCAGCGCGAGCGCTCCTTTCTTGAATTCGATCCCGGAGCAACTGACCAATTCACCGACAACCAGGCCCAAGTCGGGTTCGTGCCCGACCATCAGAATCGATTCAAGTTCGCTCCAATCCTCCAGGATTTGTTCCAGAGCCCCGCCTTCGAATCCGGGGAGTAGCCTTTCATCGGGAAGGGGCTTGAGCGGCGGTTTGAGGGCCGCGCCGATGATTTCCGCCGTTCGCATCGCTCGGATGAGTGGACTTGATAAGATGATCCCGACCTGGAGGCCGATTTCGGCCAAACGCCGGGCCTCCTTTCCCGTATCACGTTCGCCTTTTTCCGTCAAAGGCCGATCCGCTTCTTCGCCTTTCCAATCATCCCGTTCAACCGCTTCCGCGTGGCGCATGAAAAAGAGCCTCATGATGGAGCCTCCTTATTCCGTTCGTATTCGCGCTGGTAGAGTTCGTAGTTTTCCTTATCAAAACACACGAAGACGACTCTGCGTACGTGACGCATCAACGGTAAGGCGGTGACAACCGCCCGAAAGGCGATCGGCGCCGCGTCCTCCTTCGGATACCCGTAAATGCCGGTGCTGATGTTGGGGAACGCGATGCTTTCCAGTCCGGCATCCTCGGCCAGTGCGAGGCTGCGCGTGTAACAGGAAGCAAGGGCGTTTTCTTCCCCGATCTTTCCGCCGCGCCACACGGGACCGACGGCGTGTATCACTTTCTTGCACGGGAGGCTACCTGAGTTTGTCATTACCGCGTCGCCGGTAGCGCAGCCGCCCTGCTTTGCCCGTAGAGCGCGGCATTCCTCGTCCAGAACCGGACCGGCGGCGCGGTGTATCGCGCCGTCGACGCCGCCCCCGCCGAGGAGTCCCGAGTTCGCCGCGTTGACGATCGCGTCGACCTCAAGCAGCGTAATATCCCCTTGGACGATTTCGATCCGACCGAGTACGCCCTCCATGGCGGGTCCTCCTTATTCTCAATGCTTCTTCTTTTGTTTCCGCTTCTTTTTTTTCGACGCGCCGGATACCGCGTCCGGTTGTTCCGCCTTGTTTTTCGGCGTTTCATCAAGAGGTTTTCGTTCGGGCCAGAGAACGGGAATGAAATTTTGCGAGTCTATGGGCGGTCTGACATAGTCGCCGGCTTTCTGCCTCGGGGGCAATTTGAGCGGTTCCGGGGTGAGGTCCTTGTATTTGATCGTAGAAAGGAGATGGGCGATGCAATTGAGGTGCGCCGCGCGTTTAAGGTCACTGTTGACCACGTTCCAGCGCGCTTCGTTTATATCGGAATACTCAAACATAGCGTCTTTTGCCCGCGAATATTCCACCCACTTTGAACGCGCGCTTAGGTCCATCCCGCTCAGCTTCCAGCGCTTGGTAGGATCGGTGATGCGGTCTTTAAACCGCTTTTCCTGCTCTTCGTCGCTCACCGAAAGCCAATATTTCAGGATGACGATGCCCGATCGTACGAGCATGCGTTCAAACTCTTGAACCGAATGAGTGAATTCCTGGTATTCGCCGTCGGTGCAGAAACCCATCACCCGTTCGACACCGGCGCGGTTATACCAGGATCGATCGAAAACGACGATCTCCCCGCCGGCCGGCAGGTGAGCCGCGTAGCGCTGGAAATACCACTGGGTCTTTTCGCGTTCGGTGGGAGCGGGGAGGGCCACCACCCGCGCGTTGCGGGGGTTGAGCGGCGCGGTGATCGCCTTGATCAT
Organism: Treponemataceae bacterium; assembly: GCA_041666155.1. Taxonomy (GTDB): domain Bacteria; phylum Spirochaetota; class Spirochaetia; order Treponematales; family Breznakiellaceae; genus SZUA-426. The sequence continues at coordinate 1,494 of JBAYHM010000009.1, read as the reverse complement.
CCCGCCCTTGCCGGCGGCGTCGCGCCCCTCAAAAATAATCAAGATCTTGAGTTGCTTGCTTTTGACCCATTCCTGGAATTTAACCAGCTCCACATTGAACTTTTCCAGCTGCTCGAGGTATTCCTTTTTTGGAACGTCGTTTTCCGGCATTGTGTTCCTCCAAAAAAAGTGTAGTCCTCTTCCGGCCCGCGGACAAGGGCACATTCCGCACGCTATTGTTTGTGGAAGTTCATCGTTGCGTGGGTGATGTCGTTTGGCTTAACGCGACTGAAAAGCCGATGCTATTCCCTTCCGTGGCTTTGATGCGGTATAAACTCTGAACCGATTTACGGAGGCCTGTCATCGAATCTTCAACCACAGTCAAATCCTCAATCGCCCTCTCGATAACCGCGATCATCTGGGGCCTCGCCTTTGTCGCTCAGCGCGTGAGCCTGGACTTCTTGGGCGGTTTTTCATTTAACGCCATCCGCTTCGCCCTGGGGGCCTTATCCCTGGTTCCCGTGTCTATGGCGCTAAACGCGCGGCTGCCGAAGGGGTCTCGCGGCGCCTGGTCGGACACCATCAAAGCGGGCCTGCCCTGCGGCGCGGTGCTTTTTTCCGGGGCGGCTCTTCAGCAGATCGGCATGAACTGGACAAGCGCCGGGAAAGCGGCCTTTCTTACCGGCCTCTATATCATTCTGGTTCCGCTTGCGGGTTTTTTCCGTGGGAGAAAGCCGGGGAAAGCGGTGGGAATCGGCGCGGTTTTCGGCCTTGTCGGTCTCTACCTGCTCAGTGTCAACGAAAACTTATCCTTGGGACTCGGCGATATACTTGAACTCATCGGCGCCTTCTTCTGGGCCGCGCACATTCTGCTCTTAGGCAAATTTTCCCGCCGAGTCGACCCGATCAGGCTTTCCATCGTGCAATTCATCGTTTGCGCAATCTTAAGCGCCGTGCCCGCGCTTTTATTTGAACACACGACGATCAACGCCGTTCACGACGCCCTGCCGGTCATTCTCTACGCGGGAATCTGTTCAGTCGGCATCGCCTATACCTTACAGGCCGTCGGACAGAAAGGCATGGCGGCAGGACCCGCGACGCTCATCCTCAGCATGGAAACGGTGGTGGCGGCTATCGGCGGCGCGCTGCTCCTCGGTGAAGCGATGTCGATCCGGGCTCTGATCGGCTGCGGTCTGATGTTCGCGGGGATGCTGCTGGCGCAAATGAAACGCCCGACGGAGTGACAACGCTCAGCGCGCTTTTTCAACCGCCTTCCGCACAAGCTTACGCAGTTTTTCGTAGGACGGCGGGGGACCGGTGGGTATCAGCCTGTCGTTGAGGTAAATAGCGTCGGCTATGCCCCACTCATCCAGGTTCGCGGGAAGGTCGGTATCGATTTCGACCAGTTTCGTCTTATCGGGATATTCCCCGGCCGCGCGCTTCATGCGTTCGCAGGACATGTTCTGAGCCTGGCACCAGCCGTTCCTGAAGCAGGTGACGGTCACGACGCCCGGT
>JBAYHM010000008.1:0-36057 GCA_041666155.1 Treponemataceae bacterium | reverse complement strand
CCGGCCATTATGAAGCTCGGCGTTGATCCCGTCCATTTCGGCGTAATTATGGTGCTCAACCTGATGATCGGTCTTTTGACTCCACCCGTAGGAATGGTGCTCTTCGTCTTGTCTCGCGTCGCGAAAGTCCCCTTCGAACGTGCGGCAAAAGCGACGTTTCCCTTCCTTCTCCCGTTGGTCTTAGTCCTTCTTCTTATAACATTCATCGAGCCTCTCTGCATGTGGCTCCCTGGGATCGTGTTCAAGAAGTAAACGATTTTTATTTTATTTCGTCGCGTCCAAGCCAAGGACGCGATTTTTTTCTACAAAGGCCCAAGGGACAGCCCTGATTATTAACTTACTGATCGTTGACTAGCTTCGCTTTTTGAACGAGGATAATTCTGCAACCGTAAAGCAGTACTAAACCACCCAAAACCTGCAAAAAAGTAATTTGTTCGCCAAAAATAAAATAAGAAAAAACTCCCGTTACAAAAGGAATCAGCAACTGTACGGAAGATGTCGCGATCAAGCCCAATTTCGGCAAAAGGAAATAATAGAGCCCTTGCCCTCCTGCTATTCCCAACAGACCTGACCCAATAAGGATCAGCCATTTTGCGAGCCCCGGTGTTCCAATTACCCAGGACCCGGAGAGAAACAGAAAAGGTGTCAGGAAAATTATCACTAGAGTGAAAACAATAGTGACGGCCAAAAGCGGGTGGAGACTTGAACCAATCCATTTCCTTAAGGTGATTCCAACAAAACACCAGGCTAGAGCCGCGCCTAAAGCCATAAATATTCCGACATTAAAAGAAAACTCAATGCCCTGTTTCCGGGACAAAAGAACCGCAACTACCCCCGCCAGGACCAGAAAGATTCCGGCTAGAGTTTTGGGCCTTCCAATCAGTTCCCTTTCCGCGCTAAAAAAGAGCATTCCCAAGAAAAGGGAAAAAAGAATCTGCGTTTGATAGAGCAGACTTCCAAAACCGGGAGTTATCAGGAAAAAGCAATACGTATAAAGCACCTGAAAAAGAAGCGTGAAAATAGCTGCAAGAATTAAAGGAAAAACAAAACGGGGGAAGCCTTTGCGAAAGTGATTAATATTTACACGATGAGGTTTTCTTACCATTAAGAAAATCCATAACGCCGTAGCGGAACCCAGATAGCGCAGCCATATCTGAAAAAGGATGGAAAAGTCCCCTTTTACATAAGCGATCGTCACCGGGGTCAGACCCCAAAATAGGACCATCCCCGCTAAAGCAAAAAAAACAGCGTAAACACGAGCTTTCATTGTCGGGTATTCTACAGCGATCCGATGATCTTTGTCCCTATCGCAGTGTTATCTTCAAAAATCCATCAAAGTACCGATCCATCGGCATCCATGCCGACGCAGAATCGCGGTAGCGATTCTGCGGATACATCTGGCGCGACATCCATGCCGCGCTCCACCTTTGCTGTAGCGGAATGCTTCCGTACGACCTACGACGATGCTCGAGGCGCGCCAGAGAAATCCGAGTATGAGCGAATCCGCAGGCGCTCCGCGCCGAGGACGCGGCATCCATGCCGCCGCAGAATCGCGGTAGCGATTCTGCGCATCCTTCTGACACGGCATCCATGCCGCGCTCGGCCCCCGCGCCCAGGGATGGGCGCGCAGAGGAAGGAGCAGATCGTTTACGATCTGTATCGACATGGATGTCGCAGCGTCGGCAGCCTCGAACATTACCGTAAATGATTACGGCAAACTTGCCGCCGCATCCTCGCCGATTGTCTTCTGCCCCAGCTGCCTGCGGGCGGATTCGATCGCCTGCGTTTCGCTGGATGCGACGGCGGAAATCTGCTTCGAGGTGGAATAAAGGATGCGCCCGGAAGCAAGGTCAACGACTTTCACATCGGCTGAAACCGTCGCGATTTTTTGATTGCGGTCATCCTTTATCAAGGTAACGCGTGTAACGCCGTAAGCGAAACGCTGGGCCTTTGCGCCGAGAGCCGCTTTTGCCGACTCCGCGATTGACGAATCGTCTTTGCCGACGACTGAATCGGGAGACATGGCCGCGGCGGTTACGCTGAATCCGTTGGAAGCAAGTGTCGAAAGGAAAGCGGAAGATGTTGTCCCTACAAGCGCCGCCCCGGCTTGATCAGTATCTACGATCAAAACAGCGGTGGGAATTTTCCGCGCTCCTGAAACGACTCCATAATCGAATACGATCCGCTTTGCCGCGATCTCGTCCTCAAGTCCCGCAACCATCGACCGGAATTTGTCGGGGATACCGTACAAAGGCTCGGTTGCCGAGGAAAGATCAAGGCGAACGGTGAGCTTGGCTTTTCCGACAAAGTCGGGCGCCGGATGCATGAACGCGACGATACCGTCGGCGCCAGACATTTGGGAGATGTTTTTCGACGTGAGTCTTCCGTTCGGAAGCTTCGTTTGATAGGAAACAACGACCTGCACACCCGAAAGAGGAGTGCCGCCTGATTTCACCAACGCTTTAAACGGTTCGACAAAAGCGATGCCTGGAGCGGCTTGCAGATTATCGTTCAACTTTTCAAGAGCCAAACTAGATACGGCGTTTTTGGCGGCGTTCAAGTTACGTTCGAACTTGATCGCGGAATTATCGATGTCTGAACCCGAAGCGGCGGCCGCGGCTTCAATAAACTTTTTCGCGGCTCCGATCGTATCGCCTGAGGAAAGAAGATTCTTCGCTTCGGCTTCAGGTTTCGCGACCGCGTCTATTTTTTCCTGGAACACTGCCGCAATCCGTTTTCGCTCACTTTCCAGCGCCTTGGTCTCGAACCGACCGAGTATATAAACGGTGAGTCCTTCCTTACGGGTTGCGACGAATTTCTCGGATACCTGAAACCCCGACATCCGGCTTGTGGAACTCTGTTTAACGGTTTGAACAATGTCCGCCTGAAAACTGTCCAGAGTGGCTTTCGCGGTCGCTGAGGACTCCGCGCTTATCGTCACGCCGATATAGCGCATGATTTCCGAGATGAGACTGGCAGTAGCGGCATCGGTCGCTTGGGCGACTTGGCCCGAAGGCGCGTCAGAATAACCGACGAAATACGTATATGTCGCATCGGGGGACGGCGTCTGAAGCGTCCAGGCCGGCGGTTTGGATCCTGCGGCGGGTGCGCCGGCGCACGAAAGCGCGAGAGCGGCAACGATCGCGAATAGTAACGCTAAGCCCATCGAATAACTTTTTCGGTGCATCGCATCCTCCGTAAAATAAACGGGCGGCCCTTCCGTCAAGAAGATGCCGCCCGAATAAGGCGTTACGTTAATCGCGCGGATTCCGCGGTCCTACCGCCGCCTTGGTTGTTGCTCAGAATCCTTCGTAGAAAGCTTCTTTCACACGATCCACCGCGGTCGTCTGTTCCTTCGTCATCGGCTTAGCGGCCTTGGCTCCGGAAATAACGGCGTCAAGTTGCTTCTTCAGCATTTCTTTGTCGATCGTCACAAGAACGTAATAATCATAGATGACTTTGTCTTCGGTTTTACCGTCATCCTTGAAATAGCGCTTGTAAAGCCAGAAATCGGTGTCTTTCCGGGCGCCGGTGATTGTCGCGTCGGCGACGTTCTTCACGATATTCTCAAAGTAGCGGCCGACTTCCGCGTCGGGGCTACCCGCCATAGCGCCGGCGAACTTTGCCTGAACGCGCTGAGAAACGAGTCGGGCAAGATCCTGGGCGACATTGAAGCCCTGAGCCCACATTCTGAGGGCGTTGAGGTTTGTACCGGAATCTTCGCCCACGAATACAAACTTATCCTTATATTTCGCGAGGGCTTCGACGCCACTGTTGCCGTCGTAGATATAGGTATTCACCCATTCGGGAATATCACCGGCGATAGCGCTCGCCTTGTGCTCGATGACTTCAAACTTGGGAACGATTTTTTTCGCGTCCGCTTTTTTGTCGGGAGCGCTTCCACAGCTCATAACCACAACGGCCGCCGCAACGAGAGATACAAACAAAATTGTCTTTTTCACTGTAGCCTCCTAAACGCGTTTTTATCAAACGCGCAGTATACTTCGGGGCAACGCCCCTTGAACGAGCCGCCTATGGTCGACAGCTCAGGAATGCACTAGTACTATTTGTTGCCGCTATTGAACGTTATCGTTTTTCCTCGAGTATAGACCCAATAGGCGCTTTCCAGACCTGGCGTCTTTTCGAAGGCGGCGTAACATGAGTCTTCCAAATCTCCCATTGTACCGAATAGGTAAATATCCATTGTCGTCTGGTCCGCGGCGCTCGGCCCCGCCTGGATTTCCCGAACACGTGAACGAAGATTCCGCCTAAGTTGAGCGACTGCGCGGGAATCGGGGGTCTTCTGGATAATAAGTTGGTAACGGATACCATTAGAATAACGATTGCGGAGCACAGCAGTGGAATCACGAACAACGCGAGGCATAAACTGAGCGGTTCCGGCTACCAAAGCGTTCAGAAGCGCGTCCTGCGGCGAAGAATTGCTCATTGATCGGTCGGTTTTGAACGTAACTGACGCGAGTAACTCCGCGGTGGACGGGTCAAACATGTTTGCGGTGAAGTTGGCTTCGCCGAAGTGTCGCCCGCCGTCCGTCCAGGCACGGGGAATCGCGTTCAGCTCTACGTAAACGTCCGCGCCGAGTTTTTGAGCGATATATTGAACGAGGCTCATGGATTGTCCGGCCTCCGCTTCGTATGCGGTTTTCTGATCATCCATGTTCTTGAGCAGCTGATCGTAATTAATGACGTCGTACCCTTGGCGGAGCAAGTACTCATTGCCCTTTGTCATAACGCTTCGGATTTGAAAATCATCCAGCGAAACGCCTTCCTTGACCACCATCATATATTTTAGACGCTTGAGATATGTTTCGAAATATTGCTTTTCTTTGTCGCTCATGTCGGATACCGGAGCGGAGGTAGCGGCGGCAGAAGCAGTCGTGTTTCCGGCGGCAGGAGCAGTAGTGGCCGGGGAAACGGGACTTGCGGATGACTCACCGGTAATAAGGCTCTGAGCACGCGACTGCGCATCGGATTTTGCGGGATTCTTTTCTGTTGGAGCGGGTTGGGAGGAAGGAGCAGACGAAGCGGGGGGAGAAGTTGCGCACGAACCAAAGAACAAGGCCACGGCAATACCGAAAACTGCCGCGACGGTTTTTAAACACATACAACCCTCCTAAGGATTACCCTTAAATTAATGTATTACATCATGTCGGTTTTTTCCAATAGGCGGGCGATTATTTTTCTTCGCCGCTTAGGGATGCGCTTCAGTATCCACGTTGTCGATTTCCGTAGTGGTCGGAACCGGCTCAGGTTTTATCGTGGACAACGCAAGTTCGTCTATTATCGCGGTGATCGTATCAGATACTAATGATGACGTCTTGGATTCTACCGTGCCGCCCAGTCGGAAATATCCTTTTGAGGACAGCGGGGTAAGAACGGCTGTCTCAATTTCTCCCACAAGCTTTTCATCAAGCAAAAAACGGATATTAAGAGCGCCGATAGTATTCTCGGAAACACCAAACTCAATCTCAAACAATTGGGCTTCGTCGATGAACGGAGACGACGTCTGTGCCTGAACAGTCTTCGTCAGCTTGTTCGAACTTACTGTTAGTACGGGGCCGGACACGGTTGATTCCAGCCTGACACGTAAGTTCGAGTCCGTCCCCGCATCTCCTTCGAAAACCGTTTCCCATATCAAGCCGGCTTTTCGGATAGCGGCCAAAAGAATCACACGCGCGGCGGGAACAGCGCCGGTAATTACGGGGATCGCCGGGTTTGCCGCTTTGTACGCCCTCTTCGGACCAATGGCGAGGCCATAGCCGGTAGCAAACGGCAGCCATTCATTTTCCAGCTTGCTCTGCGCCTCGAGCGGTTTTCCGGAATCCGCAGCCGAACCGCGATCGGTCAAGTCGCCGAGAAAACGGAAAATGCCGTCATAGTCGGCGTCCGCTTTCGGCAACCCCGGATAAGCGGCCGTCGGCGACGCGGCGATAGTGATGGAACGCGTAATCCCCGCGAGCGAAGAAATTTCACTCGCGGACGGCGTTGTCGGGTACAACGACACATCGATACGGTAAAAACCGGCACCACGCGGCGTCGTCCACATAATTCTGGTGCCGCCGTCGGCGGACCTAGCCGCGCTTATCCGCTTACCCTCAAAGGACCAGACCAGGTACGGATCGAGTTCCTGCCCGACATCGATCGTCGCTTCCAAAAGAAGCGGGACTTGTGTTGGAAACAAAGGAGCGTCGCTCGTTGGTCCGAATCCGGGAGGAAACGACGCGAGAGCGGTGAGCGCAAACGCCTTATCGGCAATATAATAGAATGACCGTTTTTCCTCGTAGAGAACGCTGTCCTCGCCGACAACTTGGAAAACGAGAGAATACCGACCAACGGTCAGATTTGTAGGCAACGAAAAGGTCGGTAATGTTGACGAAAGCGAATCGACAAGCATTAGACCGTTTTGCGCCGTTCCAGTCGCCCGGGAAGAGGAACTCCGCTCGCGATATTCGACGGTTTCAGCCGCTTGTTCACCTTTTTCGTTTTTAAGAATAACCCGCAGGGCGACGACGTCCGGATCTTTGGCCGACTCCGGAACATACAACGGGCGAATAACATTGGTTGAACCGATGACGGCAAGTTCGCTTAAATCCCGGTCGTTTACGAAAGCTCCGACTTTATACGACGCACTGGTGGATATCATAGTATCCATCGCGCCGCAGCCAAAAAACAAGGCGGTCAGAAAAATGAGAAAATACACTTTAAAAGCCGATCTGGATTGCATATACCTATATACATAATATAACCCATTCTTCCAAAAAGTCCAATCGGGACTTTATTGCCCTTCGCCGACGCTTGAGATACAATCTTTCTGTTATGCGCGCAACAAGAGCTCTCATACATCTCGGTCGACTTAAATCAAACATCGCCGCCGTACGGGCGCAAGTCGGCCCAAACGTCAAGATTTGCGTCCCAATCAAGGCCGATGCGTATGGTCACGGAGCAGTTCGAGTTGCCGTCGCCGCCATTCGGGCAGGAGCCGCGTATCTCGCCGTCGCATCGCCACAGGAAGGGATAGAACTGCGTGAATCGGGCATTGTCGCGCCGATTTTGCTGCTGTCCCTGCCCATTCCCGAAGAATTGCCCATAATTCTTGAGCATCGCATCACACCCCTGATCGCGGACGCGGAATTCGCTCGGGAAGTCGCCGTCGTCGCAAGGGAAACCTTTGAAGCGACGGGCGAACAAACGGCGGTCCACCTAAAAATCGATACGGGCATGGGACGCATCGGCTGCGAACCTGAAGACGCCGCCGAGCTGGCGGATATCGTCAACAGAATGCGTGAACTCAAGATCGAGGGGACGGCGACTCATCTGGCCGTATCGGATTCGCTCGACGCGGACGACATCGCATATACCGAAGAACAGATTCGCCGGTTTACGGAAGCGCTTGAATCGATCAGGAAAGCGGGTATCGACCCCGGGATAGCGCACGCGGCCAATTCGGGAGGAGTCGCGCTTCACCCCGCCTCCTGGTTCGATATGGTTCGCCCCGGAATCCTCGTGTACGGCTACCCACCCGCCCCGGAACTCGCGGATAGAGTCATCGTACAGCCGGTCATGGAGCTGGAAACGCGCATCGTATTCCTAAAGAAAGCGCAACGAGGACAATCCATATCCTACGGACGCCAATGGAAAGCGGAACGTGAAACGACGATCGCGACTCTCCCTGTCGGCTACGCGGATGGTCTGCCGCGCCGCTTGACGAACAACGCCCGAGTTCTGATCGGAGACCGTGAATACCCGATCGTAGGACGCATCTGTATGGACCAGTGTATGGCGGATCTTGGCCCAGAGTCGCACGCTAAGCGCTGGGACCGGGCCGTTATTTTCGGGCCCGATCCGCGCGGACCGTCGGCTGAAGATCTTGCGCGGCAGCTGGAGACCATTCCGTACGAAATCACCTGCGGAATCAACCGACGGGTACCGAGGGTATACCTGGACACCTGAATTATCGATCGTGAAACGATGAAGCCTATTCAGGCATGTCGGAGAGACCGCCCGCGTTGACGACGTCTTTCCAGCCGGAAGCCTTCAACATTTTGGCCGCCATTGCGCTCCGCGCGCCGGATGCGCAGTAGACGACGATCGGTTTGTCCTTGGGCTCCAGTTCTTTCATGCGGTTGGGCAACACGCCGACGGGAATGTTGACCGCTCCCGGGTACGCTTCGTCCGAAAATTCGTCTTCGGTTCTGACGTCGACAATCCGGGCACCCGCCTTGATCATTTCTTTTACGATATTCGCCATAGTGATACTCCTTATTCCTCTATTTTCAGACCCGGAACGAGCCTAAGTGTCGACCAGCCGCCGGAAATATTGGCGGCTCCTTTGATACCTTTCTGGGACAACACGCGAAGCGCGATGTGTCCCTCAAATCCACCTTTGGAAACAAGCCTAAGTGGCAGGTTCCTCGGGATTTCCTCGATACGGTCGCGGATTTCATCCAGCGGCAGGTGGACCGCCCCGACCACGTGCCCCTTTGAGTATTCGCCGTAGGTACGAACGTCCAGGAAGAGAGCCGTGCCGGAAGCGACCTCCGCCGTCGCATCGCTCGCGCTTGAAAGCGGCGCGTAGAGCGACCGGGCGTTGGACGCGACGAAGGCGACCATGTTGAGCGGATCATTCGCCGACGAATACGGCGGAGCGTACGCGAAATCGAGCTCGGCGATGTCTTCAACCGTCATTCCGGCCTGAAGAGCCACCGCGGCGGCGTCTATCCGCTTTTCAGCGCCGGCTTTTCCGTACGCCTGAGCGCCAAGCAGCTTTCCACTATCCTTGTCGTAAACAAGGGTCAAGAGAAGGTCCTGATCACCGGGGTAATAACTTGCGTGATCGGCTTTGAGGATGGTTGCCTCGGTTGCGGCCAAACCAAGTTTTTTTGCCGCGGCAAGGGAAACGCCCGTGGAAGCGGCGGTATCGTCGAATATTTTCACGACGCTGGTGCCCGCGGCGCCCCGGTAGCGCATCGGCAAGGTATCGTCGAGCCCCGCGGCTGAACGAAGCGCCGCGACGGCGTTGGTGGCGACGATGCGGCCTTGGCGGTTAGCGGGCCCCGCCAGCGGAAGACGGGTCTTCCCGCCATGGACTTTGGATACGATCTCCACCATATCGCCCGCGGCCCAGATGGAAGGATCGGCGGTGCGTAGTTGTTCATCAACCGCGAGGGCTCCCGTGGCCCCGATTTCGAGTCCGGCGCTTTTGGCCACGTCGGTATTCGGTCTGACGCCCACCGACATTAGGACGATGTCCGCATCGATATAAGAGCCGTCATCGAGAAGGACTTTGCCCGCCTCAATCGCTTTCACCGCGCGTTTAACAAGTACTCGGGCGCCGGCTTCCTCAAATCGCTGTTGGATTCGGACGCCGTACGGCAAATCCATGGGCGGCATGAGGTGATCGGTAAGTTCAACGATGGAGACGGAAAGACCTCGCTCAATGAAGGCTTCAGCCGTTTCAAGACCGATAAAACCGCCACCTACAACGACAGCGCTTTTCGGATTATGTTCCTTGATGAATTTCTGGATCGCGTCCATGTCCGGAATGTTCCAGAGACGAAAGACATTTGAGGAATCAACGCCCGGAAGCGGGGGTACAAAGGGCGAACCGCCCTGGGCGAGTATGAGCGCGTCGTAAGGAAGGTCGCGCTCGGTGACGGATTCAAGCGAGGAATCGCGCACGTGCACGGTTTTTGAAGCCCTGTTGATCGATACGGCTTCGGTTTTCAGGAGTACGTTCACCCGGTAGCGGCTATAAAAACCTTCGGGAGTTTGCAGCAGCAATTTGCTGCGCTTCTGGATTGCGCCTGAAATATGATACGGAAGCCCGCAGTTGGCGAATGATACGTAAGGGCCGCGTTCAATGACGGTGATTTCGGCATCCTCATCTAATCGTCGCGCACGCGCGGCCGCGGTAGCTCCGGCGGCGACTCCGCCGATTATCAAAATGCGTCTTTTAGAATCCGACATATTTCCTCCTGCAACTATTATGAATCGATTATATATACTTTATGATATATAGTCAAGTGCATAATTATTTCTTTATTCCCCAGCCACTCTTAACATAATAGTATAATGCTGACGGTTGAAAAAAATCGCCGTCTCGCTCATCATAACCCTATGCATTCGATAGAAATTTACGGATTTGCCGATAGGGATTTGTGCGCGGGATGCGCTCACGAACACGGAGAATCAAACTGCGGAAGCGGAAGCTGTGCCCCCGGTTCTAAACGACCGACGAGAGAATTGGTAGCGGAATTCGAAGCCTTGGTCAAAAAGGAAAACCTTGACGCATGGGTCGGCTTTTACGAGGCGACGGACGAAAATATTGAGCGACACCCGGATGTGAAAAAGATTCTCGGCATGGCCGATCTTAGCCCGGCAATCGTGCTGGACGGGAAATTGCTGTTTCTTGGGGGATTTTCACCCGAAGGTCTCTTGGCCGAAGCGAAAAAACGACTTTGAAAGGAAGCGCCAAGCGACTACGGTGCGGATAGCGCCTGGAAAAAATCGATTTTGGCGGTGGCTTCAAGCCTATACGGGGCCGCGTTGCGCGCGACTCGGAAGCCTACCGAGTTCACCTTGAAGGTAGGAGCGTTCCAATATCGGTAGGTAGCCCGCAACAGGTTCACCGGGGCAAACCAGGCGCCGCCTCTCAATACTTTTTGCCCGGCCTCTGAGGAAACGCCTTCGGGGTCGACAACGGAATCTCGCGGGTACGCGCCGTACCAATCCCAGCACCATTCCCACACGTTGCCGCTCATATCGTAAAGACCTAACTGGTTTGCGGCCTTGCCCGCGACGTTTTGCGTAGTCTTACCACTGTTCCCATCGTACCAAGCGACCGCGTTTGGTTCGGTGCCTCCGGAATACGGAGCCTTTTTAAGCGGTTCGGCCCCACTTGCCCCATAGCGGCCGCCGCGCGCGGCATATTCCCATTCGGCTTCGGTCGGAAGCCGGTAACCGTCGGCCTCACGGATCCAGGCAACATTCGCCCCAACGATATCATAGGCTTCCTGCAAACCTTCTTTCACTGAAAGAGCGTTGCAGAACCGGATGGCGTCCAACCAACTGACTTTCTCCACCGGTCGATTATCGCCTTTGAACGCCGAAGGATTGGTTCCCATGACCGTTCGCCAGAGACCTTGGGTCGTTTCGGTGGAAGCTACTCTAAAAGAGGAAACCGTCGTCTGATGAACGCGCTCGGTAGCGGCGTAAGGTTGTTCGGCACTGCCGCGGAGAAATGTTCCTCCCTCCACGAGAACCATCGATTCCCGTAAACGGAGCAAAGGAGAGTCTTGGGCGCAGATATCGATCGAACAGAGCGATGCGATCACGAAACCGAAACAGGCATAAAGAATCTTTTTCATGAACCTTGAATGTACCATGCGGAGCCGAGAGCAACAAGACAAAAAAGGATCTTTCTACGCCTTACGGCCTTGGCCGATCAAATAGGTTTCAAATGATCCGGGACGGCACGCTTCGGGTTTGAAGGATCGGGAAGCCTGAAAGAGGCTCTTGATCCGCTTCTGCACGCCCTGCACATCGCCGCCTTGGAATATTTTCACCACAAGGCTGCCGCCGACTTCAAGACAAAGTTCAGCGTAATTCACTACTTCCTCAACTAAAGCGAGGGAACGAAGAGTATCGACCGAACGATTCCCCATTGTGGATGGCGCCACGTCACTGATAAGAAGGCGGTACGGTCCTTTCGCAAGGAGCGCGTCCCGCGTCGCTTGTTCATAGATATCGCCTTGAAGAAAAAAGAAATTGGGACTGTCGAACAGTCCTTTGTCGTACGCGCGGGAGAGCGGGGACAGATCCGCGGCGGAAACAAAGCCCGATCCGGTGAATTTGCGCAGGACATACAAGCTCCAACTGCCGGGAGCGGCGCCCAGATCGAGCACACGTATTCCCGGTCCGCTCTTGGCGCCTTTAAGCAAACTGAATTTTTCGTCCATTTCTTTAAGTTTATAGACCGAGCGGGCGGGATAACCTTCTTTTTGGGCTTTCAGCGACCAATAATCGAGTTTTTCGTAAGGTTTGTTCATGAGCGGGACCTCTTCGGCGGATACGAGAAAAAATCGCTTGCCGAACGCTTTCGCCTCGGGCGGCTTTCCGTTAAAGTAGTAACATGGATCGACACTATACAGCGCGTCTGGAAAAAATTGAAGCGGTTTTGCGGAACCGATTACCGAAACATCCCGATCAGGATTGGGTCCGTTTCGCTTTCGACCCCATGGCAAGCGAACCGCCTACCGACTTAGTGCGGAATCTGACCGAGCCCGGCCGTGAGTTGGTGGCGCGCGGCGGCAAACGTTGGCGACCTTTATTCATGACGCTTGTGTGCGAAGCCCTCGGCGGCGGCGACGCGGCCATCCTGCTTACGCCGTTGGTGGAATTCCCGCATAACGGCAGTCTCATCCACGACGATATTGAAGACGGGGCGGATGAACGGCGCGGCGCCCCCGCCATCCATATCACCTACGGCGTCGATGTGGGCATCAATTCGGGCTGTTTCATGTATTTTCTGCCTCTTGCCTGCCTTGACGAATGGGACGCTCCGGCGGAAAAGAAGCTCGGCGTCTACCGTACCTACGGAGAGCATCTCAGACGCATACACCTCGGTCAGGCGATGGATATCAGCTGGCACCGCAATTTTTCCTCTATGCCGAGCGTGACCGAGTATGAACTCATGTGCCGCCTCAAAACCGGCGTGCTTGCGCGCTTGTCGGCGGTGCTCGGAGCCCTGATCGCCGACGCGGACGAGCAAACGGCCGCGCGTATCGGGAAAACGGCGGAAGACCTCGGCGTCGGGTTCCAAATCATGGACGACGTAAAAAACCTTACGACCGGTAATCCCGGTAAGAAACGCGGCGATGACATCGTTGAAGGCAAAAAGAGCCTTCCGATTATTTTATACTTGCATAAGAATCCCAATCGGGTCGAGTTCGTCACCCGTTGCTTCTCCGCCGCGCGCGCGCGCGGTACGGGGGTTGGGGAAGTTGAGGAACTCATCGCGGAACTTGACGCGGCGGGAGCGATCGCCGCGGCGAAAGCGCAAGGCAAGGCATTGGTGGACGGTGCGGTAACCGCGATACGCGGTTCCGCGTTTCCCCGTGGCGCGGTTTCCGAGGAAGCGCGTGAATTATTGGCGGGCCTTGCGGAAATGATGGGGTAAACCGTGAATACCTTGGTCAAAGCGGAAATTTGGACCGTCGCCCGAACTGAACAAGGTAACGCCGTTTTAGTCCGCCCGGTTGGTTCCGATCTGGCTGTTCCCATTTTCATCGGACAGCTCGAAACCCAGTCTATCCTTATCGGCTTTGGCGGCGTTCCGATGCCCCGCCCGCTCACCCACGACCTCGTGCTGTCATTGCTAACCCATTTCGGCGCCGAACTCTTACGGATAGAGATAAACGAACTGAAAGACGGGACCTTTTATTCACGCCTGATTCTGGGCCGGGATGGGGAGGAAATCATCGTCGATTCGCGCCCCTCGGACGCGATCGCTTTGGCGGTACGCAAAAAATGCCCCGTATACATCGCCGAAAGCGTCGTCGATTCGGCGGGCATATCGATTGAACTGATAGTAGACACCGAAGCGGCTTCCACCGGCATATCCGCGGAAGGCTCGCCGAAGGTATCCGGCGACGAGCGTGCTACATTGGTGGCGGAATTGGATAAAGCGGTCGCAAGCGAGGAATATGAACACGCCGCGGCTATCCGAGACATGCTCAAAGCCCTGGATCGGAAAAAAAACGACGATGCAAGCAAGCGATAGACTCAGTTGCGCGTTCGGGAGTACCGATATATTATAGGTGATCGTATCCGACCAAAAGGGAGCGCGGCGATTGGATTTGCAAGGAATATTTTCTCAGCTGATTGAAAGGGTTTCTTTGACGTCGAATCCCGACACCTCGGCGCGCGGACGACGCGTCGCACAAGGAGCCCTGGCGACGGCATTCGCGTTCTGTCTCCTAGCGCCCATCGCTTTTACGCTTTTTCCCGGTAAGAATAATGCGGATACGAACGGTGTCGGCATGCCGTTTGCGGAAAACGTTAGATCCGACCTACCCGCCGTAATAGGCATGGCCGACGTTGCCAACGAAAGGGCATTTTCCACACCCAAACCGCTGGGTTACCAACCCTATACGGTTCAGAAAGGCGAAATGATCGGGGAGATAGCGCAACGTTTCGGCCTGACGCAAGATACCTTGCTTTCCGTAAACGGCATTAAGAACGCGCGCCTCATTCAAATCGGTAGAACTCTCAACATTCCGAATCAGGACGGCATCTTGCACGTATTCCGGAAAAACGAGACGTTGGGAAGCCTTGCCGAAAAATATGAAATTGAGGAAGACGGTATCCGTATCGCAAACGGTATCGTCGAAGACGAACCGAAAATCGGTGAAGGCGTGTTCCTACCCGCGGCACGACTCGCGAGGATCGACTTACAGGAAATCAACGGAGACTTGTTCAGGTGGCCGGTGCGCGGAGGGGCTATTTCTTCACGTTACGGATGGAGAACAAGTCCCTTTACCGGCGCCAAACAATTCCACTCTGGGCTCGATATCGCTTGTCCGCACGGCACGCCGATCAAAGCGGCGATGTCCGGTCGCGTAAGGGCCACAGGCTTTGACGTCAATTCAGGAAACTACGTCGTCATCTCCCATCATTCCGGGTACAGCACTTTCTACGGACATATGGATGTCATCAGGGTCAAATCCGGAGAATATGTAACTGAAGGACAGCGGATTGGGGATGTAGGAAGTACTGGCCTTAGCACCGGCAGCCACGTGCATTTCACCGTTTTCAAATACGGCGTGACGGTCAATCCGATCGCCTTGATCAACTGATAAATGACCGGCTATACATAAAAAACGGGCCGTCACGGAAGTTTTCAGCTTCCCGGGCGGCCCGTTTTATTAGCGGCGGCGCTTAAAACTCGATAACGACTTTCAGCATCTTACCCGCGTTCTTATCGAAAGTTTCAAAGGCCTTCGGGGCATCCTCGAACTTGAAAAACGCGGAAATAATTTTTTCAAAGTCGAAGGCGCCGCTTTTAAAGTAATCAATGGCGTCCATGAAATCCTGCTTGAGCGCGTTGCGTGATCCGAGCACGTGCAATTCTTTTTTCTGGATGAGGGTAAAGTTGAAATCGAGGTTCTGCTTGCCTACGCCGATCAACACGACGCGGCCGCCGAAAGCGCACGAATCGATGCAGCCCTGGAAAGTTGAAGGCAAACCGACGGCTTCCACCGCGACGTCGAAGCCGTCGCCATTGGTAATATCCGACACACGTTTTGCGAAAGCCTCGGGCGAGTCGTTGAGAATGGTGCCTTCCGCGCCGAATTGCCGCGCGTATTCCAGCTTACCCTCGGCCACGTCGGCTACATATACCTTCGCGCCGAACTTCTTCGCGGCGATCATGGCGAGGATGCCGATCGTCCCCGCACCGACGATAAGCACGCGCTCACCCGGCTTGATCTGAGCTCGGCTAACACCGTGGTAGCTGATGCAATAGGGTTCAACCAGAGCGAGGGCCTTCGCCGAAAGTCCTTTGCCGTCATATATTCGTTCGATCGGCAGACAAATATACTTGGAAAACGCCCCGTCGCGCTGAGCCCCGAGGGTCTGGTTTGAAACGCAGGCGTTCAAAATGCCGCGCTTGCACGAATAGCACTTGCCGCAATTGAAATATGGATTCGCGGTCACGACCATACCGGGTTTCAAACCGCGATCGTTCTTGCCGACTTCCACGATCTCCGCGGAAAACTCGTGCCCGGGAATGCGGGGATAGGACACATACGCGAAAGTACCGCGGTAGGTTCCGAGATCGGAACCGCAGATTCCGCCGTACAGCATTTTCAGCAAAACCTCACCCTCTTTCGGGGTGGGCATCGGCGCATCGATAAAAGACACTGAAAACGGCTGGGTAATTACTATGCTTCTATTCATTGTTCAACTCCGGTGTTGGGCGCGAATAAAGTTGACCAATAATAACCTTTTTTTAACGCTGTTGTCCAATGACCGATTCGGCCAGATCCTTCAGTACAGGATTTGAGGCTTCCACGGCTTTCGCTTCGTAGGCTGAATCGGAAACGTAGGCAAGCCCGTTTTTGACGACAATGTACTCAGCGTGAGAAGCGTCTTGGGATTCATCCTCGTTCACGTCTATGAGCTCCAACGGTTCCTCGGGAATCTCCCCTTCAACCGATTCAAGCGTCACGAGTTCTTCCTCGGCGGAGGCAAGCGATAAAAGAGAAGAGAAAGCCGCGGGTCCCGCAAAATATGGCTGGTAGGTGGAAGCCGTGGGTTCAACGGCAACAGGCACCTCGGCGTCCTCGTCGGAGGAGGATTCGGGATGGGAACTCTCCACTTCAAGCTCTTCTATCCGTTCCGAGTCAATAGCCCCGAAGAGCGTATCAAAAGGAGAGGAAATGTCCATGTCCGGCATCGAATGATCTTCATCAGCGGAGGGAATGATAGGAGCAAATTCGATTTGGCGAGCCAGCTCGTCGAGGCCCTGCTCGCTCATCATGGGTGGTTCGGCGGGTATGCCGGACTCCTCTTCGTCGTCACCTTCACCTTCGAGTTCTTCCAACTCCGCGACTTCAAGTTCTTCCACGGGTTCCGGACGTCCTCTATCTAGGAAGTCGATGACCGAATTCAAATCGTCATCCACCAGTTCAATCCCGCTTGTTTCGATGATATAGGGAATATCGTCGTCTTCGTCGAAAACAACGCGTATATTCGAGTTTACATAGGCTTTTTCAGGATTCGTCGTGGTCAGTTCTTCAAGTTCCGCCGGTTCTTCATCCTCGGCGGAGCTGAGCTCCTCAGAAGCTTCGGCGACTTGCTCAGGCGTTTCAAACGGTACTATTTCTTCAGCGGCGGCGGACAATGCGGTCGACACCCCACCTGAATCTTCGGCATCCTCAAGCTCTTCCAGTTCGGCGAAAGGTTCCAACTCCGCGAAAACTTCCGTTTCCGTCGCGCCCTCGATCTCTTCGAGAGTCGAAACCTCAACCGGCGCGGACGTGACGCTCGGCGCGACTGAAACTTCGGCTTCAAGCTCCGCGATTTCTTCGGGCTCATCAACAGATTCAAACTCTTCAAGCTCTTCCAGCTCTTCCGGGGCGGCTTCGACCGAGGCAGCCGTCGGAGCGCCGACGGGTTCCGCCGACGACGGTGCCAACGGCGCGATAGCCGAAAGTTCTTCGCCGTCTCCCAATTCCTCAAGTTCTTCAACATCCTCAACGCTTTCCGCTTCTTCGATTTCCTCAGAGACGGAAGGCTGCGCGGCAGCATGAACGGAAGGCGCGACCCCGGCGACGGGGAGCGCATGGGCGGCGGCAGGGACGGAAGGGGCGGCGGCTAAAATACGGCCGAGAATATCCTGGAGTTTACGCTCATCGATCTGCGCGATGGGTTGAACCGTTTGATGAGCGCCTGCGCGTGTCCCGAGCGCCGTGATAAGATCGTCCCAGGATTTATCGATAAGCGCGTCGACATCGGCCTCATTGCGTTTGCGTACGGCGCGACCAAGGCCGCGCTTCAGCTCCCCGCGAACTTCTTCCCGCCGCTGGTCCAACTCACGTGACCACCGATCCCAATCCAGCGCTTCCTTCCGATCGTAATACTCTTCAAGAAGCGATATCTGAAACCGTTTGATGCGTTCGCGCACGACAACCATCGAATCCTGGCGAAGATTCAGAAAGAGAAACACGATCAGATACACGGTCAGGAAAAAAGAAACAAGCAGTATCGCCTTCATCGCCGGCGGGAATACGAACAGATCTTCGCCGACTACACGCGCCACGTAGAAACCGCCACGCGTTTTTCCGCTCACCAGCGCAAAAGACTTCCCTTCGGAAGAACGGGCGAGCGGAGTAAGGCCGCGCGCGCCGTCCCTCCAGGCTTGAGCGACGGCGGAAACAAGTCCGTCGCGTCCGACCTTCGGAAGACCTGATACCGCGCCGGAGGGTTCCGGCACCAGGACGAGATCTTCACCTACTTTTATGCGGCCATCGGCAATCAGCCGCTCAACAACGGCGCGGATGGACAAGGAGAATAACGCGCTGCCTTTATACACATCGAACGAGTCGCGGAAAGGAAAGGAAAACAACAGCCGATCGCGAGGAGCATCGATGACGAGGCGTAGAGAATCAGTATCCGCGGCCGCAAGGGTATCGAACGGGAGATCTCCGGGAGTTTCCCCGTAGTTGCGGTAGAAAACGGAAAGTCGATCCTGCCTGAGAATGTCCGATTTAGACGTGGAGAAGTGAATACGTTTCCCCGAGGTGTCTATAAAACGTATCGATTGGAGTCCGGGAAGAGATTCCATGAGATTGCCGAACAACTTGGTGCGTTCAAAAATATCTTCCGCGCCCTGGTTCGGCAGGAAACTTCGTTTGACCGCGCCTTCGTTCAGGACACCGGAAAAGCGATCGCGAAGCTCGTCAAGAAACTCGCCCGCGGATGCGGCGTCCGCCGCTACGTCTCGGGACAGACCTTTAGCGACAGCGGGATTGTAGAAGCGCGTCTCCACAAGTTCAAAAAGCCCTGTGAAGGCAAGCGCGGCAAAACCAGCAAAGAGAACGACTGAGATAAGCAAACTGACGGAAATCTTTTGAGAAACCGTCAAACAAGAGCCTCCGCCATAGGTGTACTATTCATTATCGGCCCGCGCCCGCCTCAAGTATAGCCAAATATATCCCCACTTTTCCCATCCCCGGGTGCCCCGCCCACATCCCCAGCCCCACATCCCCAGCCCCACATCCCCAGCCCCACGTCCCAGGCCCACGTCCCAGGCCTCGACTAATGCGGCCGCGCCCAAGGACGGGCGCACAGTCGTCTGTGCAGAATCGCTCATGCGATTCTGCGGCAGCATGGATGCTGCCTTGACCTGATCCATCCCCGCGCGCATACTTTGTTCCACATGAGTGAACTGAAAGACACAGCGCAGGCCCCAACCCGAGCGCTCCTAATCGGCGTACGGGACGAGTCGACCCGACACGGCGGCATCGGAGACGAAGAGGCGCAATCTCTCTCCAAAGAGCTTGCGGGTCTCGCAAAGACCCTCGGCGTCGACATCGTCGAACGTACCGTCATCCGCGTACGTGACAGCCAGCCTAAATTCGGTATGGGAAGCGGCAAAGCCGATGAAATCGCCGCCCGGGCAAAAGAACTTGAAGCGGATTGCATCATTTTCGATCAGGATATCACCCCTTCCCAACAGCGAAATTGGGAAGAAATCGCGCTCATGCCCGTTTTGGACCGACAGGAAGTCATTATACAGATTTTCGCGGCCAGAGCGAAGACGCGCGAGGCAAGTCTACAGATTGAACTGGCCCAGCTGAAACATTCCCTCCCCCGCCTTGCGCACGCGTATATCGATCTGTCACGTCAAAGAGGCGGTCGATA
Source organism: Treponemataceae bacterium (assembly GCA_041666155.1). Taxonomy (GTDB): domain Bacteria; phylum Spirochaetota; class Spirochaetia; order Treponematales; family Breznakiellaceae; genus SZUA-426. Next base: position 16,614 of record JBAYHM010000008.1, on the reverse strand, counting down.
CGGGACAAAGGGTTCGGGAGAAACGAGGCTGGAGATGGATAGGCGGAACGCGCAAAAGCGTATCCACCAACTCGGCGAGGAACTGGATGAAGTTCGCAAGCACCGCGCCACCCAGCGCAAGCGGCGTGAAAAGGATACGATTCCTACCTGCGCCCTCGTCGGTTACACGAACGCGGGGAAGTCGTCGCTACTGAACGCGATGACCGCGGCGGATGCCTTCGTGGAAGATAAGCTGTTCGCAACGCTCGATCCCACGACTCGGCGGCTGGATATAGGAAAAGGACGCCCGATCCTGCTGACCGATACCGTCGGTTTTATTCGTCGGCTGCCGCATGACCTCGTCGACGCCTTCCGCTCCACGCTTGAGGAAGCGGCGGCGGCGGACCTCATCATCCAGGTGCTGGACGCGTCCGACCCCGACGTGGATCGCCATTACGACACGACGATGACGGTCCTCAAGGAATTGGATGCCGATAAAACGCCGATGATCGTCGTCTTGAATAAATGCGATTTGATCAATGACCCGAAAGACCTTGCGGATCTTTCCAAAAAATACAGCGAGAGCGTCACCATTTCGGCGACGACCGGCGTGGGCTTGGACATTTTGGCGCGGCTGATGGACACGACCCTGTCCGGCGGCGTCCGTTTGTTTCGCTTCCCTGTCGACCGACACGATCTGGCGGCGATGCTGCACCGGAACGGAACGGTCATCGCGGAACGATACGAGGACGACCGCATAGAGATTGAAGCCCGTGTCGGGGATCGGACCCTAGGCACGCTCAAAGAATTTCTGATCGACTGATTGAACATGGATACCGAGATCGACGGTTCTTCGCCGTTGTCCGTAACGATATATCGAGTTCTTCTGGGTTTCGCCGTGGCGCTGGTCTGCGTTATTATCGCGGGCACCGCGTTCGCGCTTACCGGGAAAAAAATCGCGCCGAAGAACGTGATCGGCACGCCGACGGAAACCACGACAAATACGCTTTCGAAGCCGCCGGCCTCCAACGGCTCAGTTTCACCTGCGGATGGAACCGAAGGCAGGGCTTTTTTTACCGGCATCGGCAAAATACGCGCGCCGAGTGCCGGCACGAAACCCGCGACCGTCATCGTATCGATTGCTTTTCCCTATGACCGCGGAGATATTGCTTTCGCGGAAGAGCTTGCGTCAAGAACAAAGGAATTCAGGGAAATCGCGAAAAAGCTTTTCGCGTCTCGGACGGCCGCCGATTTGAAGAAATCGCCGGAGTCGGATCTGAAGGATGAGCTTATCAAACGCTACAATTCCGTACTTCTATTGGGAAAAATTACTTCGATCTATTTCAACGACTATCTTTTGATCGACTGAGCGGCAACATCCACAGAAGCCTTAAACACTCCGCTCGTATTATCGTAACTTAGCGATTCCAAACGCGCGATGCCTTCCAGAACATTCGATATGCGTATAGCCCTTTCCAAAGCGTACGGAGCCGGCTGCAACGCGGCGCCCCCTTCCCGTCCCAATGAAGCGCGGGGAAACGAAAAAGTGTACGAACGACCTTCCTCATACCGGATACCTTTGAGGTCCTGGGCAACGGAAGCCATTTCAATCTTATACACGCGAACACCCGACTTCAAATCCGACTTCGAAAGGATGCGGTAAGGCATGTTCCGGTCAAACGAAAGTCGGCGTTCTTTGGAAGTGACTGCGAAAGGGGTCGGAAAATATGCCGCCGCGGCCTGGGGTAGGTACATACCCTCGATATAATTCTTATTACCGGTGTCATCGATAATATAGGCGGCCAGGATGCGGGGTTCGCCGATATGGGGAGCAACGGCTTTTACCGGGTGAGGAGGATCCTTTCCCCCGCCCGCATACACCGGTGAAACGGTCATAAAAGCAGCCGCGATACAGAAAAGAAGAACTATTTTGCATTTCATATATATTCAACATACCGCTTTCAGAGCCTTTTTTCCAGTAAAACGCAACCGAGCCGACGAACGGGGTGTCCCAACCTATGGACGAGCGGCGAGCGGCGAGCGTATAGTCGACCCGTCGCCGACTGAAAGGGGTCAATATTCATGGGACAGGTACCTTCAATGGCCGCGCAGATCATCATCACAATCATTCCTATCGTGGGAATCGTGATGGGAAGCATCGTCGCGTTCTTCTATTTGCTTTGGCACCACAAACGGACCGTCCTCCTGATTGAAGCGGGCAAATACGAACGTCCCGCGTTCGACCTCCTTTCCTTCTGTCTGCTCGCGGGCATGCTTCTCGCATTTCTGGGACTGTCTTTGACGACTTTCCTGGGGGTGCTTAAAGGATTTGACTACGGCCTTTTGGGCGGGGTTATCCCCCTTGCCATCGGCCTCAGTCTGCTTGCGTATTACGCGGTACGGCGCGGCGAACGGGGCAGATGAGCCCCGCCCCCGATACGCTTGACGACAAAACGATAGTCGCACGCGTAATCGACGGAGAAAGTGAACTTTTCGCGCTTCTGGTGAAACGGCATCAAAAAGCTGTCTTCGGCTTAGGTTTGAGTTTTTTTAAAAACACGGAAGACTCAGGCGATTTCGTGCAGGACGTTTTTTTGAAAGCCTACCGAAACCTGCCGAGTTTTTTAGGAAAGTCCAAGTTTTCAACCTGGCTCTATCGGATCGCCTACAATACGGCCGTGAACGCGGTCAAACGGCGTCGAGAGTATCAGAGTTTGGCGGAAGACGCGGAGATCCCGGATTTCGACGACCCACAACAAAAAGCCGAACGGGAAGCATCGCGGGAAGCGATCCGGGACGCGATTGACGAATTGCCGGAACGGTATCGGGTGTGCCTGGATTTTTATTTTTTTTACGACCTTTCCTATCCGGAAATCGAGGTCGTAACAGGGTTCCCCGTGAACACGATCAAATCACACGTGTTCCGGGCGAAGGCTATGCTGAGGGAAAAGCTCCGCGACGAAGCGGAATGGGAGCTGCCATGACATGCGAACACGCGGGAAAGAGTATCGCGAAGAGAACCGGAGACGGAAGATTGCCTATGTTCGTTCGCCTCCACATCCAGCGTTGCCCCGCTTGCTTGGTGGAGGCGAAACGTATGGAAGACGCTATCCGGACCATGCGCCGAGATTTTCTGCCGCGTTCCCCCGACTTCAGCGCTATCGTGATGAGCGCCATTCGCCTGACGCCCGGGCTGGAAACGACCCCCGTTTCCTTCCGCAATTGGCTGTTCGTCGGCATAATGCTTTTGGCCGCGACTGGGCTCTCACCGCTGGGCGCGGCTTTCGAATGGGTAAAATCGACTTTCGGTACCGGTTTTCTGGTACCGCTCAATATTGTGCTCGGCCTGATGCTCGCGGGGTACTGCGCCCTGTTCATCGGAACGCATTTGGATGAGTTTTCCGAGCGCCTTAATCTGAAACACGACTAACCTTAAAACCAACCGGGTTTTCAAAGGTCATCAATTGACAAGCGAGATATCCGCCACTACGCTTATCCCCTGACCTCGTTGACTAAGACGAGTTCGGGGAACGGACTTTTTATATGATCTGATCCTTATGTTTCTAGAAGAAGGCGGCGAACCATGACCATCTCGACTTATACCGTCAAACCGAAGCTCCCGGCACCTCTGAAACCGCTCGAGGAGATCGCTCATAATCTCTGGCTGTCTTGGAATTTCGACGCGATCATGCTGTTTATTCGACTTGATTACGAAACATGGACCCATTCGCAGCAAAATCCGGCACGAATGCTCGGCATGGTAAGCCAGGATCGTTTGGAGAAAATTGCCAAGGACGATTCGTATATCGCCGCGCTTAAAGAAGTTTATGATCGATTTCTGAAATACAAAAAGGGCGACACCTGGTTCAAGGGACAGCGAAAAGACATGATCGCCTATTTTTCGATGGAATACGGTATGGATATATCCCTGCCTATATATTCGGGAGGCCTCGGCATCCTTTCAGGCGACCACATGAAAACGTCTTCCGACCTGGGGCTACCCCTTGTCGGTGTCGGACTCCTCTACCGGCAAGGCTATTTTAAGCAATACCTGAACGCGGACGGCTTCCAACAGGAACTGTATCCGGAAAACGACTGGTATAATATGCCGGTTGAACGCAAGCTCGGTAAAGACGGAACACCGATTAAAATTTCGGTAGATATGGCCGGCCACATCGTCGTTGCGCAAATCTGGGAAGCGAAAGTCGGCAGAAGTTCACTCATCCTCCTGGATACGAACATTGAAGAAAACGACGGAGATTACCGCAATATTACCGCGGCTCTCTACGGCGGCGATAAAGAAACGCGCATCAAGCAGGAAATGCTCCTGGGAATCGGCGGAATCAGGGCTCTTCGGGCACTCGGCATCAATCCGGCCGTCAGCCACATGAACGAGGGCCATTCGGCTTTTCTCAGCCTTGAACGTATCAGAGAGTTCATGCAGGAAAAGAAATTCAGCTTCGCCGAAGCGCGGGAAGCCCTCTGGCCGACGAACATTTTCACCACGCACACCCCTGTCCCGGCCGGCAACGAGCGTTTCGCCACCGACTTGATGGAACGCTACTTCCGATCATGGGCCCATGACCTCGGACTTGAGTGGAAGGATTTCCTCGGCCTCGGCCGCGAAAACCCGCACGATGACCGCGAGCAATTCTGCATGACCATCCTTGCGCTGAAGCTTTCCGCGTACGGCAACGGCGTTTCCAAGCTGCACGGAGAGGTTTCCCGCCAAATGTGGAAAGGCTTGTGGCCGGGACTCCCGGAGAAAGAAATCCCCATCGGCCATATCACCAACGGCGTGCACCCGAGAACCTGGGTTTCAAACAGTATGATCGAACTCTTGGACCGCTACTTCGGACCGCGCTTCGAGGACGTACCGACCAACCTGGATATCTGGAACCGCATGGACCGGATATCCGACGAGGAGCTCTGGCGAACGCATGAACGGCGCCGCGAGCGCTTGGTCGCTTTCGCGCGGGACCGGATCCGCCAGCAGCTCAAGAGGAACGGCGCAACCGAAAGCCGCATACAGCACGCGGAAGATTGCTTGTCGCCGTATACGCTCACTATTTCCTTTGCCCGTCGTTTCGCGACCTACAAACGCGGCAACCTGCTCCTGCGCGACCCGGAACGGCTCTTAAAGCTATTGAGGGATAAGGACCGGCCGATGCAGCTTATTTTTGCCGGAAAAGCGCATCCGCACGATATCCCTGGTAAAGAACTGATCAAGGAAATCGTCCATTTCGCCGAACGGCACGACGTGACCAGCAAAATTATTTTCCTTGAAGACTACGACCTGACCATCGCCCGGTACCTTACCAGCGGTTCGGACCTATGGCTCAACACGCCCCGACGTCCGCTGGAAGCGTCCGGCACGAGCGGCATGAAAGCCGCGGTCAACGGCGTGCTCAATTGCTCGGTGCTGGACGGTTGGTGGGACGAAGCCTATAACCCGGAAGTCGGCTGGGCGATCGGAAAAGGCGAGCAGTACGAGGACACCAATCTTGAGGATGAGATAGAAAGCAAAGCGCTCTACGACCTCTTGGAGCGGGAAATCGTACCGATTTTCTACCAGAGAGGCCGCGACGGACTCCCGCGGGATTGGATCAAGAGAATGAAGGCCAGCATGCGGGAAATCGGTCAATCGATGTCCAGCCACCGCATGCTCATGGAGTACTCCAACAACTTCTACTTCCCCGCGCTCAAGAACTACAAACGCCTGGAAAAGGATTCCTTCCAGGAAGCGAAGGCGCTCGCGGCCTACCTCGCGAAAATTCGCGCGTCTTGGCACGAACTCGCGGTCGCGAACGTCGAATCCAACGCGAAGCCGTTAATGCAGCGGGGCGATTCCCTCACGGTGACGGCCTGTATAAAACTCGGACAACTGTCGCCCGACGAAGTGCTGATCGAACTGTATTATGGGGCAATTTCCAACCAAGGCGAGATCGTAAACGCGGCCCGGGCGGAAATGAAAAGCGCGGGACAGGAAGGTGATTGCCACAAGTACAAAGTCGGTATCAACTGCAGCACCACCGGTAAACAGGGACACACCATCCGCATCCTGCCCAAGCATCCGCTCTTGGTGCATCCGTACCTCCCCGGCCTGATCAAATGGGCATGAAAACCATTCTTTGCTATGGCGATTCGAATACCTGGGGGGCCGACCCGGCGACGGGCGGCCGGTTTGATCGTTTTACCCGTTGGGCCGGCGTAATGAGGGGAATCCTCAACGCCGATTGTCCGCCTTCCGATCCGGAGTATTGGGTAGTGGAAGAAGGACAGAACGGCCGTACGACGTGCCGCGACGACCCCGTCGAACCAGGAAGGAACGGGCTGGCGTATATCCAGACAATTTTGGAAAGCCACAAACCGCTCGATCTGGTCATCGTATTTTTGGGAACGAACGACCTTAAGGTGCGGTTCGCTCCCACGGCGCAGGATATCGCGCGCGGAGCCCAGCGGGTAGTCGCGGCAGCTCAAAACAGCGGCACAGGGATAGATGGGAAAGCACCGAAAACGCTGATGATCGTTCCAGCGCCGGTCGCGCGGCTCAGTTATTTTAAGGAAACCTTTGCGGGAAGCGAGGAAATCTCAAAAAAATTGGCTGCCCGTTACCGGCAATACGCGGCTGAAATCGGCAGCGAATTCCTGGACGCCGGGTCGGTCATCGTATCAAGCGACTTGGACGGCATCCACTTAGACAGAGATCAGCACAAGAAACTAGGTGAAGCGATCGCTGAGAAAGTCAAGACGATGCTTGGTTAAGGAGAAAAAATGAACGCGATTGTAGTATTCGATTCCGCTCACCGAACGACGGCCGACGTAGCCGCCCGCATTGCCGAAAGGTTGGGTGAAGGCGCGCGCTTGGTGTTTTTACGCGATAAAGGCGCCTTGGGAGCGGACCTGAACGACTGCGAACTCGTCGTGCTCGGAGGTCCCGTCTACGCGGGGAGATGGTCTAAGCGAGCGGCAAAATTCGCAAAAATCAGAGAAACGGACCTGGCCGGCCGGAAGTTCGCCTATTTTTCTGTAGGTATGGATCTGGAAGACGCGATGAAAGCGGCAAAGTCTGCTCTTCCCGAGAAGCTCGCGGCGGCGGCGATCGCATCGCCGAAATTCGGCGGAGCATTCCGTATGAACTCACTTAATTTTCTAGAAAGAACGATTATAAAAATGGTCTCAAAAACGACCGAAGACAAGGAAACCACCGACTGGGCGGCCGTGGACGCGTTCGCGGACAGTTTAGCCCGCTGAGACCTTGGCGACCGCCGATCAAACTGTATACTGTACGCATGGACTTCTTAGCCTCGCTCGACGCTCCTCGTTGGATAGTACTAATTTTTTCGGCCGCTATGGTGGGACTCGCGAAATCAGGGCTTGAAGGTGGGGCACTCATCGCCATCCCTTTCCTTGCCGTCTCTTACGGCGCGCGCGCTTCTTCGGGCCTGCTCCTGGGCATCATGATCACCGCGGACCTAGTCGCCGTTTGGCATTATAAAAATGACGCCGATTTAGGCCATTTGAAACGCCTGCTCCCCTGGGCAATGATAGGGCTTCTCCTCGGTGTCATCGTGGGCGGCGCGATCCCCGAAAGATCATTCAGGACGATCATGACCTCGATGATCCTCTTTAGCGCCGTAATCATGATTGCGCGCGAGCTTTACGGAAAAGCCTGGACCTTCCCGGAAAAATGGTGGGCAGCCGCGCCGCTGGGGCTTCTTGCCGGCTTTGCTAGTATGGTCGGCAACGCGGCGGGGCCGGTGATGGGTTTGTATCTGCTTTCCAGCGGTCTGATGAAAGGGAATATCGTCGGAACCGGGGTGTGGTTTTTCTTTCTCGTCAACCTCATAAAAGTACCCTTTCATATCTTCTCTTGGCATACCTTCACCACCGGGACGCTTTTGGCGGATCTAGTCGTCGTGCCCGTCACCATTCTGGCTACCGTCATCGGAGTCCGAATCGTCAGGCTCATTCCTGAAAAGCCCTATCGGTTATTTCTCATTGTTGTGGCTATGGTCGGCGGACTGTACCTAGGGCTGCGCTGAACTCGATTGAAGCTACCACGTGGCCGACAAAACAGGGATGGTCACGCCGATTTTCGGCGTCCGACCGTCCCGGCTCAGCAACGGCGTAGGATACGCCAGGGGAATACCCGCGCGAACACCGCCGGAACCGATATCCAGCGCCGATCCTAGCGCGAGATTGCCGACGTTTCGCCCTTCGCTCATCTCGGTGGTCAGGAACCACGCCGTCGCGCTTCCTACCATGCTCCCAGTCAACATGCCTATGTATATCACCGGCGCCTCGCCGACGTTGAAAAGGTAGGGAATACCCAGTCCGAGCAGGGAACCGAGCACCGAACCGAGGTTGAAAAGCCACGCGCGACCGGCGGGGAACGCCCGGTCACCCGCGGTGAGCCAGGTAGCGATGCCGCCGTATAAGATTCCGCCCGCGACGGACAGCCCGACGAAGCCGGGTAAATAATTTTGGACGGAAGATACGGCTCCAAACGCGAAGGCGGCGGTAAGCCCCCAGGTGGAGCCCCAGAGGCTCGAGGTAATGATCATAGTCGCCCGTCCGCCGGTTATCGGTAGGGATTCGGTGGCCATAAGAGCCCCGAAGAAACCGAGCGGGGCGCACACGAGAGGCAATCCGATCGCAAGCCGGATATTGTCGCCGCCGAGATTTCCGCTGATCGTATAAATGAGCGCATCGGAAGCGACGCCCGCGAACAAGCCCGCATAGAGAGCCAGAGAAAAACGCCCGTCTTGAAGAGATTTCGTTTTCTCGTCCACAACGTGCTCCTGCTTGAGCAGCTTCGCGCTTATGAAGAAGGTCGCGTTATCGTCCACGGAAACAGTCTGCGTCCACGGTTTGTAACCTTCCGTCGCCAGCTTCACGACATGCCTGCCCGCTTTCGGGACTTTGATCTTCACCGGGCTCGACCCTTCAAACAACCCATCCACGTACACGCCGACGCCCGCCGGGTCGCTGCTCACGTTGATGAATGTGCCTTGGGCGACCTCGATACCCTTGATGCCTAAAAGCTTCTGCGCGGCGATTCGTACCGGTTTGCGGAGGTCCTCCAAAACGCCGACGAATTCTTCGGTGATTCCCCGCTCCACCGTTCCCGTTTGAACATCGACCAGATCCAGAGTGATGAGGTAAAGGCTTCCGAGAATGCCGATCTTTCCGCCGATAAGCTTTTGAGCGCCGGACAATGCCCCGATTTTTGCCGTCTTGGAGGGATCGGCCATATCGGAAAGTCCGAATTCGATTTCTTTTGCCAGTTCGCCGCGTCGATTGATATCAACCAGAGAATAATCGGGGGAACGGGAGATCTCCTGCTTCACCAGGTCTTCCAGAATGGCTAGCCCTGATGCGCCTAAATCGGCTGATTCAAATCCAAGAAACGCCGCCTGGGTTTTTTGAGCCGCGGCGGAAAACGTCACCGCCAGAATCAGAAGGAGGAGTAACACTTTTTTCATGCTGGGCCCCCTGCCTTAATTGTAGCGCAGAAGGCCTTAATTATCGTCCTTACATCATCTGCTCGTCGATCGCCTTGCCGCCGGGAACCATCGGAAGCACCTGTTCGTCGGAGTCGATGATGGCTTCCACCAGCGCCGTCTTTCCGCCGGCGATGACGGCCATCGCCTTGTCCAGGGCGGCGTCGAAGGATGTTTCATCCTCGGCGCGAAACCCGACCAGACCGTACGCGTCGGCGAGCTTCACGAAATCCGGCGGCCGCTGCAGATCAGTCTCCGCGTAGCGCTCATCGTAGAAGATCGTCTGCCACTGGCGCACCATGCCGAGCACGCGGTTGTTCACCACGACGATCAAAATAGGCAGGTGGTAGTTGCTGAGGGTGCTGAGCTCCCCGCAGTTCATGCGGAAGGAACCGTCCCCGGTGATGAGCGCGACAACGCGCGCCGGGTTTGCGCACTTTGCGCCGACAGCCGCGCCCATGCCGTAACCCATTGTCCCCAGGCCTCCGGAGGTCAAAAAAGTCCGCGGTTTGGAAAAGGGGTAGAACTGGGCTGTCCACATCTGGTGCTGGCCGACGTCCGTGGCGATGATGGCGTCGCCGCCGACGCGGGCGTGGACCGCCTCCATGATGTAGCGCGGGTGCAGCTTGGTTTCTCGCGAATGCGCGCTCGGCACCATCTTCTTCCAGTCGGCTACGTCCGCGTCCCAGGCTTTCTTTCCTTGCATGGCGACTGAGGCGGGAAGTTTGGCCAACATGCGCGTGAGTACCGCCTTTATGTCGCCGACAATCGAATACTCGGACTTGATGTTCTTGTTGATCTCGGCCGGATCGATATCGATGTGCATGATCTTGGCTTTCGGAGCGAAGGTGTCGGCTTTGCTGATGACGCGGTCGGAGAACCGGGCGCCGATGGCAAGAATCAAATCCGCTCGTTGGACGGCGTTATTGGAAGCCTTGGTGCCGTGCATGCCGACCATGCCGGTACACAGGGGATGGTCCCACGGAAGAGCGCCTTGCCCCATGAGGCTTTCGGCGACCGGCGCGTTGATCCGCTCCACGAAAGCGCGGAGTTCCGTGGACGCCTCGGAAATGATGACGCCGCCGCCCGCGTAGATGAAGGGCCGTTCAGCGGCGGCGATGAGCGCGACCGCCTTGTCGATGTCCGCCTCCGTGAACGTTTCGCGCTCAGTGCGAGCCGCCAGGCGCGCGGCGCGTGCCCGCGCTACCGGCTCGGTGGGAGGATTGGCAGAGGTGGGAAGCCATTCGGCCAGGGCGGCCGTGACGTCCTTGGGGATATCGACCAGCACCGGACCGGGCCGGCCCGAACGGGCGACCGTGAACGCCTCTCGGAGCGTTTCAGCCAGCTCACGCACGTCTTTGACGATCCAGTTATGCTTGGTCACCGGCATGGAGACGCCGGCGATATCGACCTCCTGGAAACTGTCTTTCCCCAGGAGCGCCGTCGTCACGTTGCCGGTGATCGCGACCATCGGAATGGAATCCATGTACGCCGTGGCGATGCCGGTCACCAGGTTGGTGGCGCCGGGGCCGGAGGTGGCGATGCAGACGCCTACCCTGCCCGTCGAGCGCGCGTACCCGTCGGCCGCGTGGGCCGCGTGCTGTTCATGACTGGTCAGTACGTGCCTGATCCGGTCCTTGTGCTTGAACAGTTCGTCGTAAATGTAGAGGACTGAACCGCCCGGATACCCGAAAACGGTATCTACCCCCTGCTCGACCAGACACTCGATAAGGATGCGCGCGCCCGAATATTTCATGTCGTTCTCCTGCTTAGGCTTGAGAGAGGGCTTCCAGCACCCGCTGGCCCATTTCCTTCGTGCCGACGATCTTTTCCTTGGCCGCCGCCGCCGCGTCGCCGCGGCTCGCGATGTCCTTGGTCCGGTACCCGGCATCCAGCACCGCGTCCACGGCTTTCTCGATCGTCTTCGCTTCTTTCTCCAGAGCGAACGAGTGACGAAGAAGCATGGCCGCGGAGAGTATCGTCGCCAAGGGATTGGCCAGGTCCTTGCCCGCGATGTCGGGAGCGGAGCCGTGGATCGGCTCGTACAGGCCCATGGTCGCTTTCTTGCCGGTTCCGGAAGCCGGATCGCCCATGCTCGCGGAAGCGAGCATGCCGATGGAACCGGTCAGCACGGAGGCTTCGTAGGAGAGAATGTCGCCGAAAAGGTTCGAAGTGACGATGACGTCGAACTGGCCGGGAGCGCGGATGAGCTGCATCGCGCAGTTGTCCACGTAAAGGTAGCTGGTCGCCACGTCCGGGTAGTCTTTGGCGACAACGGCAGCGACTTCGCGCCAGAGGCGGGAGGATTCAAGCACGTTGGCCTTATCCACGACGCAGAGCTGCTTGCGGCGACCGCGAGCGGCGATATAGCCGGCGCGGAGAACGCGCTCAATCTCGGGTTTGGAATACGTCTCGGTGTCGTGGGCGGAGTTGCCGTCGGCGCTGCGTCCGCGTTCGCCGAAGTAGATGCCCCCGGTCAGCTCACGCACGATCAGGAGGTCGAAAGCGGCTTTGCCCTCGTGATTGCTCGCGATGAGGACCTCGTCCTTGATCGGGCAGGCGGCCTTCAACTGCGGCATCAGGGCCGCGGGGCGGAGGTTCGCGTAGACGCCGAGACCCGCGCGGAGGCCGAGAAGCGCGCGCTCGGGCCGGAGGTTGCCGGGAAGCGTTTCCCACTTAGGGCCGCCGACGGCGCCCAGGAGCACCGCGTCGCACTCTTTGGCGGCTTCCAGAGTTTCAGGGGGGAGCGGTTCGCCGGTCTGGTCAATGGCGCAACCGCCGGCGATCAGCTCGACATAGTTGAACGTATGGCCGAAGCGATCACCGATAGCGTCGAGTACTTCTACCGCTTCATGAACGACGTCGGGGCCGATGCCGTCACCGGGAACCAGGGCGATTGAATAGGTCATAATTGAACTCCTACAGATAAGGTTTGAACCGGCGCTCAATGTCCCGGATCAGTTTATATTCGATCGAATCGACAAGAGCCGCGCGGCTCGCATCGATTATGTCCGTTGAAACGCCGACGGTGGTCCAAGACTCGCTGCCGTCGGTTGATTCGATGAGAACGCGGACCTTTGCGGCCGTCGCGTCCTTGCCGTCTATCACCCGTACTTTATAATCCGAAAGACGGACCTTGCCGAGTTCCGGATAGAAGCGCTCCAAAGCACGGCGGAGCGCGCCGTCCAACGCGTTGACCGGGCCGTCGCCCTCGGCCGCCGCGATTTCCGCCTTGCCGTCCACGATCACCTTGGCCCACGCGTTGGAGCAGGTACGCGGCTCGGTAGACGGATGCTCGCTCATCACCCGGTAGCGGTCGATGGCGAACAGCGGCTGGTAGCGCCCCAACTCCCGGCGGACCAGGAGCTCGAAACTCGCGTCGGCGCCCTCGAACTGCCAACCCTCGGCTTCCAGCGCTTTTAACCGTAACGCCACGGCGGCGGCCACCGGGTGGTCTTTCGTGATCGACGGGTCAACCTTCTTCGCGCGCTCAGCTATGGCCGAACGTCCGCCGACCTCGCTCATCAGGAAACGCCTATCGTTGCCGACTTTGGACGGATCGATATGTTCGAAGGAACGGCGGATCTTTAGGATGCCGTCCGCGTGCATGCCCGCCTTGTGCGCGAACGCGTGCGTGCCGACGTAGGGCATGCCGTCGGGGACCCCGACATTGGCGATTTCCGCCACGCGCCGTGACAGTTCGGCGATGCGTTCCAGACAGCCTTCCGGCAGGCAACGCAGATTCATTTTAAGTTCAAGGCTCGGAATGATGGCCGCCAGGGCCGCGTTGCCGCAGCGCTCGCCGAATCCGACCAGCGTTCCCTGAAGATGACGCGCACCCTCGGCAATGGCGAGTACTGAGTTGGCGGTCGCCATGCCCGAATCGTCATGCGCGTGGATTCCGACTGCCGCCCGGCCGGCTGACAGCGCGATCGTCGCGCGAACGCCGTCCTGAATGACATCGGGGAAAGAACCGCCGTTGGTGTCGCAGAGTACCAGGCGATCCGCGCCTGCTTCCAAGGCGGCACGGAGGGTGGACATCGCGTAATCGTTATTGGCCTTCCGGCCGTCGAAAAAATGCTCCGCGTCGTAGATGACGATCTTGCCCGCGTCTTTAAAGAAAGCGACCGTGTCCTTGATCATCGCCAAGTTTTCTTCAAGCGTTGCCCGCAGGACTTCGGTGACGTGCAGGTCCCAACTCTTGCCGAAGAGAACCACTGCCTCCGTTCCCGCGTCCAGGAGGCTGCGCACGTTCGTGTCTTCCGAGGGCGTCGCGCCTTTCTTGCGCGTGGCGCCGAAGGCACAGAGTTTGGCGGTCTTGAGACCGAGATCCCCCGCGGCGCGGAAGAACTCAAGGTCCTTCGGGTTAGAACCGGGATTTCCCGCCTCTATCCACGCGACGCCGAGTTCGTCCAAGGCATGCGCCACGGCGATCTTGTCCTGGACGGAGAAGGTAATCCCCTCCCCCTGCGCACCGTCGCGCAGAGTCGTGTCCAATACTTCGACTTTCGATTCCGTGAACTTTTCGTCATGGCCCATACCGACTCCTTCAGACTAAGGTCGATAGACGCGCGCCGGCCGACAGCCGCGGCGTCTTCGTTTCGAGGAAAGGCGCACTCGCCGCGGGTATGCCGGAGCGCGAGCGCGGACTTAACCGCGTTCGTCGTTCCGGCACCGCTACGCGCGTGCGCCGGTCAAATGCTAATGCTTAGAATCGAGGATCCGCGCTCCAAGGCGACCAGCCCGGTGCGGGCTAGTTCCAGGATGCCGTAGGGGCGCAAAAGAAGCAGGAGACCTTCCAGCTTGTCAACGTCGCCGGTAGCCTCGATGGTAATGGTGGTGGGACATACATCGATGATGCGGGAGCGGAAAATTGAAGCGATTTCTATTACGGCGGGGCGGTTCGTTTCGTCGGCTTTTACTTTAACCAGGAGCAGCTCGCGTTGGATGCAGGCGGAGGCTTCGAAGTCGCGAACAGCGACGACATCCACCAGCTTGCTGAGCTGCTTCACGATCTGCTCAAGAACCGACTCGTCTCCATGGACGGCTATGGTCATGCGTGTGACGGACGGATCTTCCGTTTCACCGGCGGTGATGCCGTCGATATTGAAACCTCGACGGCTGAACAGGCCGGAGACACGACTGAGCGTACCCGATCGGTTCTCCACCAGGGCCGACACTAAGTGCCGTTTCATTCCTACCCCCGTTTTCTCGCTCACCGAACCTACAAAGAGGCCCTATACGCTCCGAGGTAGCGGAAGTCCTCGGTCTTCTTCTTCAGCGATTCCATGGCCGAATCAAACACGGACGAATCGTCCGGAATCGACAAATCCAGATAGAACAGATAACGCCAAGGTTTTCCCGGTATCGGACGCGACTCAAGTTTACTAAGGTTTATGCCGGATTCGTTGAGAACTTGCAAGCAGGCAAACAAGGAGCCCGGTTCGTTTGAGACGGAGAAAACGATGGACGATTTATTCGGCTTTCCTGCGGCGGGGAACGCGGCGTCGATCGGCCGGTCCGCGCCGGCGATCACGAAGAAGCGCGTGTAGTTGAGAGGATTCGTCTCGATTCCCGCCTTGAGCACTTTGAGGCCATGGATGCGCGCGGCGACTTCACCGGCGATAGCCGCGACGCCCTTATCCTTGCCGGTGGCGACGGACAGAGCCGCGCCGCCGTTATCGTTACACGGCTCAAGTTTCCATTTCGGGTGCGATTCCAGGAATTCGCGGCACTGCGCCAAACTCTGCGGATGACTGCGCACAAGACGAATGTCATCGATGGACGCGTCCGGTAGACAAAGCAGAGACTGCACGATGCGGACCTTCAGTTCCCCGACAATGCAGATATCCGGGTAGCGGATCAGAAGATCGAAATTTTCGTGGATCGATCCGGTCAGGCTGTTCTCCACCGGCACCACGCCGTAGCGCGCCTTGCCCGAAAGGACCGAATCGAACACCGCCTTGAAATTCGCGCTCGGCTGACGCGGTTCGTCCTCGCCGAAGAAGCGGTCCAAAGCCTGCTCGGAGAAGGTTCCGCGTTCGCCCGAGAAGGTGGCCACGTCCCCGTGGAACTTGTCCTGGGCGGAAGTCAGTTCGATCGGAGTCTCCGGTTTGATATTCACGTCGGGCGTCCGCAGCAGTTCCTTGCCGACCACCGGGGCCAACGCCTCGATATCGCGCATGAGCTTCTCGAATTGCTCGGGGTACAGCGACTGCGGACCGTCGGAAAGCGCTTCATCCGGGCGCGGATGGACTTCAACGGTAAGGCCGTCGGCTCCCGCGGCGATAGCGGCCAATGCGGCCGGGCTCACTTTTTCGCGGATGCCGGTAGCGTGGCTCGGATCGACGATGATCGGGAGGTGCGAAAGGCCCTTGATGACGGGAATCGCTGAAATATCGAGCGTATTGCGCGTGTACGTTTCAAAAGTACGGATGCCGCGCTCGCAGAGCATGACGTCCTTGGTGCCGGAAGCCAGCAGGTATTCGGCGGCCATGAGCCATTCCTCGATCGTCGCCGACGGGCCGCGCTTGAGGAGCACCGGCTTGCCGAACGAGCCGACTTTCTTCAAAAGCTCAAAGTTCTGCATGTTGCGGGCGCCGATCTGGAAGACGTCGGTCAGGTCTTTCATGGCGATCGCGAGTTCAGGAGACACGACCTCGGTGACGATGGGCATGCCAGTTGCCTCGCCCGCCGCCTTCATGAACTCCAGCCCCGCGATACCCAAACCTTGGAAGGCGTAGGGGCTCGTGCGCGGCTTGTACGCGCCGCCGCGAAGCATGACCGCGCCCGACTCGCGTACGCGGAGCGCAGTCTCCATGATCTGCTCTTTGCTCTCAACCGCGCAGGGACCGGCGATCACCGTGATGCGCGAACCGCCGACCTTGACCGGCCCGATGGTGATGATGGTGTCTTCGGCTTTTGTTTCTCTGGAGGCAAGTTCGTAGGGCTTCTGCGTCGCCGCGACCCGCTCAACTCCGGGAAGCAGACACAATTCCTTGATGTCGACTTTTCCCTTGCCAGTCGCGCCTAGAACGTTGTCGTCTCCAAGCTCATGCCCGTGGACCGAAAAGCCGCGTTCGCTCAGATACGAGCGGATGCGTTCGGTATCCGAGCCTGAAAGGTTCTT